>DBUY01000007.1:0-258 GCA_002308435.1 Proteobacteria bacterium UBA1278
AGACCTTTATCAAGTCGTTTTTTGGTTTCTTCATCTAGCTCTTGTGAGAACTGAGAGAATGCTTCGAGTTCTCTGAATTGAGCCAGTGTAATTCGAGTGCCCCCGCCCAGTTTTTTTATGATTTTTTTCTGGGCTGCTCCGCCAACCCGGGATACTGAAAGTCCAGTATTCATGGCTGGCTTTATTCCGGAGTTAAAAAGCTTAGTCTCGAGGAAGATTTGACCGTCGGTAATGGAAATAACGTTTGTTGGAATAAAT
>DBUY01000007.1:530-2625 GCA_002308435.1 Proteobacteria bacterium UBA1278
CCATCTGTAATTGAAATAACGTTTGTTGGAATAAATGCTGAAACATCACCGGCCTGTGTTTCGATGATTGGTAGCGCGGTGAGCGAACCGGTTTGACCAGTCACTTGTCCGTGGGTCTGTTTCTCAACATAATCTGCGTTGACTCTTGCTGCGCGCTCGAGCAATCTTGAATGCAGGTAAAATATATCACCAGGAAAAGCCTCTCGACCCGGAGGGCGCCTGAGTAGTAATGACAGTTGACGATATGCAATAGCGTGCTTGGTGAGGTCATCGTACACGATGAGTGCATCCTCACCACGATCTCGATAGTACTCTCCGATTGCGCAACCTGAGAACGGAGCAATGTATTGCATGGCTGCATTTTCAGATGCGCCTGCTACAACAATGGTGGTGTTATCAAGGACATCGTAGTCCTTGAGTATTTGTATGATACTTGCAACTGATGAGTCTTTCTGCCCGATGGCCACGTAGATACAACGAACACCTTTTTTCTTCTGGTTAATAATTGTATCGATGGCAATAGTTGTTTTGCCAGTTTGGCGGTCACCGATAATCAGCTCTCGCTGACCTCGCCCGATTGGCGTCATTGTGTCAATTGCCTTGATCCCTGTCTCGAGGGGCTCGCTGACACTTTCTCGCGTAATCACACCAGGTGCAATTTTTTCAATCAGTGAGCTATGTGGTGTATCGATTTCACCGAGTCCATCTAGGGGTTCTCCCAATGCATTCACAACGCGGCCAAGCAGGGCATCACCAACGGGTACTTCCAACATACGTTTAGAGGCGGCAACAGTTTGACCTTCGTAGATTTCATTTTGATTGTTGAGAAGAACAGCTGAAACAGAGTCTTCTTCCAAGTTAAGTGCTAGGGCTTGTGTATTGTGCGCGAGTGTGAGCAATTCCCCTGACATGACATGCTTGAGTCCATAAATTTCAACGACGCCGTCTTTTACTGAGACAACTTTTCCTTCAGAGACTGGGGATGAGGGTATGTCTAGCTGTTTTATTTTCTCTTGCAGGATTGCTGAGATTTCTTCTGTGTTTAACTGTGTTGCCATGAGTGGTCACCTTGTATGTGTTCACGGATGTAACTTAGCCGTTTGGCTACGCTCTGGTTAATGGTGTAGTCATTGATATTCAATATGAAGCCACCAATGATACTTTCAGATTCTCGATATCTGAATAGGGGGGTCTTTTTTTTGTGAACATGTTTCTGTGCATAGGACTCTAGCATCTTTTTTTGTGCTGGTGTTGCTTGCTTTGCTGTTGTAATGGTCACAAGCTGTTGGTTCTTTTTGACTCTTTGCATCTGTTGATAGGCTTTTCTGATTTTTCTTACGTCTGATAATCGATTGTTTTTGGCCAGTAAATAAATGAAGTTTTTTTGTTTCTGGTTTAAATTTCCAAAACAGGCATTAACCAGTTCGGCTAATGAGTTTGGTGGTATGTAGGGTGCATTAAGTACTTCACGAAAATGTGTATTGGTGATGATTTCTTCAAGATTATACAGTAAAGATTCCCAGTCTATTCTGGGAATTTGGTGTAACGCATTTGCGTATTGAGCACTGATGTTCATCCCTTATCTGCCTTAGTTTCTGCCTGTATGAGCTTGGATGTTGTTCTTGTATCTAAGGCTTCTTTGAGCACTTTCTGACAGAGTTGGGTTGAAGCGTTTAGGATCTCGGTCTCTATATTTTTCCGGGCGCGCTGATGTGCTTGCTGGGCCTTCTTTTCAAGTTCAACTTCAAGTTTAATGAGACGCTCCTGGCATGACTTTTTAGCGTCACTGATTAAAGTGATGGCCTCCTTTTGTGCATCTTCAACGATATGTTTAGCTTGTTGTGCTGCTAGGTGGATTGTCTCATCTGCTTTTTCCTTAGCTTTTGCGAGCTCACTTTTTGCTTGATCTGCTTGTTGTAGGCCTTTTTGGATGATGTCTCGTCGCTCATCTAGCACCCCAATAATAGGAGGCCAGATATAATGTTTGGTTATCAGAACAAATAGTAGGAATATGATCATCTCCACCAGGAGTGTTGCATTAATATCCATGCTTGTTTTCCAATATTTGTATGAACTAACCGCTGACTTGGGCAAC
>DBUY01000014.1 GCA_002308435.1 Proteobacteria bacterium UBA1278
CGCCAACCAACCGGTTCGCCATACTATTGCGATCTGTATATCAAATCAATTCTTAAGGCAGTGAGCGAAGACCGTTTTCAGTTTGATATTGGGGAACAGTCCGAGGAACAACTGGCGGCCTTGTTTGCAGAAGTACAAATACCAGAACAAGCCATCACATCAGCAACGATTATAGAAAAACTTCGACAGATCACAAAAGCAAAAAAACAAGAGAAATCGAAATCTCGACAGACCCAAGAGCAATACGAGCATAACACACCGCAGTCTGGCCCTGCCTAGAAAACGCAGTATTGAAGATTGTTCTGCGACCTAACCAACGTACACCGCCTCAGCACAAACACAATAACTGGTCACCTTACTGACTGGGCGCCTCACTCAACTTAAAGATAAACGCAAGCGCAAACTCAGATAGAGGATAGTCATTTAACGACAATCGCTATTCCTCAATGACAGCGTCAAATGATGGGGTAGTCATGTGTTTGGAAAAACCAGGAATAGAAAGTTGCTCTGTATTTCCATACCAATCAGTGATTCATACAAAATTCACGCTTATGGCATGAAACAAAAGCAAACGACCACCCTATAGTCGGGTGGTCGCCGCTTTATAGTCATTTACTAGACGTTTGTTAGGCTTTGATTTGGACCGTCCTTGATTTTGTTAAAACTCGCCTCGAGATTATTCAGGTTCACTTCTCTAGAGGGTCTCTTTCCATCAGATCCTCTATTGTTAAAGTTTTTGATGGCTGTATCAAGCGCGTCCTCAAAATTACGTCCATCAGACAGATCCTGCTCGATCTTCTTAAGTCTATTCGTATACGCTATTATTTTATCAGAGTCGCCACCACGCTGCTCAATCAACGTCCTCAGGTGAAGAAACTTTTCATGCACTGGAGTGAGCGATTCACCCTTCAGTGCACACTCAACACGCTCAATTGCCCGAGCTCGCTCAAAGCTCTTAGTTGTAGCGCCTGCAAGACGACCAAGGAGAGGCTTTGACGGCACCAGTGCGTTGTCTAATGCTGTCTCTAGATCAATCCTGTTGTTATGGGAGGTAACAAAACTCTGCAGATTAGCACGCATAGCACCTGCCTTTACACCATCAATTTCAAATTTGTTAATGAATTCATCCAGTTTTTTCCCCAGAATTTTCTTGGCAGCTACCGCATTGGTATTTTCATCAATCGTGCCTTCTAGCACTTTTCCATTCTCTGCATCGATAAAGTCTTTTAGGGACTGTCCACAAACGAGTGGCGACATATCAACATCATCAGGCAAAGCATCCGTGTCGAGCTGCCCCTGAATTTGAAAGCCAAGCGCTTTTAGTTTATCTGTAAGCTCATAGGAAGGAAGCTTTTTCCAATCCCCACCAGCCCTTTGATCATAAGCATCTGCAAGTTCCTTCTGTAGAGTGTTTGCCGCTTCTTTTGACACATCACGATTGATAGCTTCATTAACATGTTCCTTGCCTCTACACTCCTCATAATACAGTGCAGTGCGCTCGACGCGTTCAAGAAGTTCGTCATAGTCACTCAATAGGGGAACTTCACCGGGCCTACGCATATCGATCGTACGCATCAAATCTAACGCTTTTGCTAGCTGTATGCGATCTTTCACCGCTTGCAGTGCGGGGAATTTTTCCACATTATCTGCTTTCTGCTTATCTGTTAGCGATGACAGATCTTGCCGAGTAACCGGGATACCTGCAATAGCACATCGTGAGAGGCGGTCTTGCAGTACATCATCATATGACATTGTGCCTGTTGCCGATGGTTTCTCCTGCTTGACAATTGCAGTCAAGCAAGCTTCTAGAACCGGCGTCGGTGAAGTGTTTTTTGAATCAAGACATTCATTTACCTCTGCACGAATCATATTGATCAAACTTTGATTCTCATGTTCATTCAGTTCAGCGATCACAAAATCAGTGACCTGTTCAGACAATGTTTTTTCATCATCACTGAATTCAGAAACCTCCACAAGTTTTCTGGCTGTGTCAGCAAACGCTGCTCTCAGAAATTCACTCTCCTGCAGTTTTTTTCTCAGAACAGGCGGTAAGTCACTATAAGCACTCGTTTTAGACATATAAGGATCTTTACTAGTAATCTCCTTAAATCGCTCTTGCAATTGTTTGCCTAAATACGTCGCGCCCACCTTCTTCTTGGAAGTTTTACGGACTTTATTCATGATGCGATCAATAGTACTGAGTTTTTTGAAACCAGATTTATTGCCGGCAATATCTGTTGCCATCTGATTAAATCCAGAGGCGCCACCATATTTCATGAAGGTCTCAATATCATCTGTCAATAACGCATCAAGTTGTGCTTTAGCGACATCGTTTAACTGAGCTTCAAGCTCCTCACGTTTGTCAGCTTGCCGACCAACTGTGAGCACTTTCGCCCCATGCTTTTCAACTTCGCCTTTAGCATTTTCCCAATCTTCGCGAGCTTCACGATATCGTTTCAGCACTTTTTTACATTTCCTAATCTGTTTAACTAACGGGGTCTCGCTGGTTTGGGTGATACTAAATCCGGGAATCTGATCGATTGAAACATCCATTTTGTTAATCTCAATCTTATCAAGTGAACCATCTTCGTACTCTTGATTACGAATAATTTCAAGATTACTCTTGAGCACTTCAGTTATGCCCTCGAGTTTTTTACGCTGAGATCCTTCGGTACCGCTCATTGGCATAAGTGTGGTTATCGCATTCAGAGTATTGATAGTCTGGTTGAGCACCGAGATTAGTGTCTCACTGTCTTCATTCTTGCCTTCTAGCTGTTTATGAAGCTCTTTAAATTCCTCATGTCCAGTATAAGAGCAATTATCCTTCAGTAGTTCCTGCACTATCTGGTCTTCAAATTCTGCATCTAGTCCACCTAGTCCCATTTCAACCGCGCAGTCATTCTTGATCTTCTCCATTTGAAGTTCAATAATCCTATTTGGGATCTTAAGTTTTCCAGCTTCTTCTTCAAGTCCAATTACGGCCAACAACGCCTGACGTGCAGTACCTCTATTGGTTTTTGCGTCACCAACTTTATCTTGCCGTCGATCATAGTCAGCACTGGTTGCATGACCACCGACCTCTAACATATAGCGCTCTAATATGTTGTGTGTGAAGTCCTTTTGGGTAACTCGTTCAAACATATCACGAGTTCTGTCTAGTGATGATTCATTATCTCCCAGTACGCTAGGTACTGTTTGATCATCACCATGAATTGCGATGTTTAATTCTTTCATAGCTTCTACAGAATCATTATATTTATGTCCCATAGCATCATACAGACGTTGCATTTCCTCTGCTTGAGCTCTGAGATCGTGATATTGTCGAATGCGAGGGTTATCAGGAATAATGCCAGATTTATTAATATATAATAAGCGGCAAAGGTCGCTATAACGCGCATCTCTACCAATAATTGTGTAGAGTTGCTCAGCGGGTAACCCTGGATATCTTTTCATTACCTCATCAAGTTGCAAGCAGCCCTCGACCGTAAAGTGTGTATCTTGCGCGTCGAATCCCTTATTCTTGGCGATTACAGTGAGATCACTACGTTTTTTATCCGTAGCATCAGCGGGTAAGTCTTTAATACTTGCATACATTTCCTGAATATCGTCTGCTTTTTTAAGATAAACACCTCCATCCACGTATGCCTGTTTGAATTCACTATACTTTTTGACAGCCGCTTGGACATCCTTCAAAAATTCGCTACTCAAATTATCGGTTGCTGCAGGGATTTTGAAGTCTGCCTTTTCTTGAATGTTAACACCTGCGGCAGCGCGACCCTTGATCGTGTAAAACTTATCTTGTAGTTTGAACTCGGGAATCGCATAGTGCTCATCAATTTTTTTCTCTAAACGATTCAGGGCAGTCCTGTTTTTTCCAAACGGCCACCAACTCTGATCCAATGACCACCACTCACGATCAATTGTGTCGCCAAACAGTCCACGTTTCATCGCTTCTTTGTCGTGTCCATATTTGTTGTATAATTCGATTGCTTTTGTGCTATCAATTTCCTTGACTGTATCGCGAAGCGCTTTTGCTGCTTTGCGGGGGACATTCTCTGGAATTTGTTCAGCTTTTGCCATAATCATTTTTTTAAGTTTTTTAACTTGCGCTTTGTTCCGAACGCCAAGCTGTTGGAGTTCCTCTAACTCCTGCGCATGTGCCTTCATGTCCTTCACAAAGAAATTCTCCAAGTGATCGAGTGTGCCAGTTTTACTTTTCCACGCCTCTTTGTACTCTGAGATTGTCTTTTGCAACTCTGTTATCTTAGCCTTCGCCTCAGCCACTTTGTCATCGACAAGGAGTTGACGAACTTCAACATCCGTTGCTTGTATTTGACGAGAGAACTGTTTTTGCGCTCTATCGATAATTGCATCAGTACGATCAACATTACCTTTCATGACATTCAATGCATCCTTTAGTGCAAGTAAGCCTTTCCCAGTAGGGGTAGGGAGCGGGTCTGCATTCACGACTTTGTCATAAGTGGATCTAAGGTCTGGTAATATGTCCTTATCGTCAATATTTTTTATCTCAGTCAGGTCATCAACAAGCTTAAAACTAAGGTACTCATCGAGGTGCTCTGACAAAGTGTCATCATTATGGTTGTGCTGTTGAACTGCATCACGGTAAATACGCTGAATCGCTTCCTGGCTCTCTTGGACCAAGGAAGACGCCTTGTCAAAGCTCCCCAAAGTGGTCTTTAGCTTGTTTTTTTGATTTTTATCCAAGCCCTCGTACTTATTAATGGCTTCAAGTAGATCCTTACGTGCTTTGCCTAGCTCTTCCATATCTGCTGGATTATATAAAAAATGATTATTCACATGAATGTACTTTGAAATGTGATTATAGAGCGTTCTTTTGTCATGAAATGCTTCTAGTGTCTTGATCACTCTATCATTGTATTTTTCTATATTATTTTTTGAAGCATCCACAGCAGATTTGAGATTCGTTGATTTTTCTTTCACTGATTCTAAGTTCGTATATTCATCAATGAGCTTATCCTCAACAGGATCGCTCGCCAGCTGAGGGTTTCTAATGCGATCTAGACCAATTTGCTCCAGTGATTTACCTGCTGGATCATCACCAAACTGGTCTATACGTCGCTGACCAATACATGTCGCGATTTGCTTCAGTGTGTCATTAAGCTGAGTTGGGTCTTCAGCAACAGCAAATGGCTCAACAAAGTCTACCCCCGTGTCATTATCTAGTATTCCAGCACGTTGATATTCAGCTAGTTCAGATATCGATCTTAGGTCGCTGATGATCGCATCCAGTTGTTTAATATCTCCCGCTTTTGTATCACAAAAAACATTAACGATCTGTTCAAGATCAAGTTCAACCGGTCGGTCCTCATAAGATCCGCCTTTGAGCTTGCGGACAACGCGTTTCCGGAATTTATCAGCTTTAGTAACAACACTACTTACTGTTTTTACAGGGGCTGCTAAGTAATCAACATATCGGCGGCCTTGAAATTCTAGTATGGATTGTCTACGTTCTTCCAAATCTAATAGATCAAGATTAATCGTGATAAAGCTGAGTAGTTTCGCGTCATAATAAGAATTAGAATCGCTGGTATTACCCGTGCCAGCACGACGGCCTCGACGACGCACCTCACCATCCGCACCAGCACGACGGCCTCGACGACGCACCGCACCATTTTGTCTAGGCGCATCGTTTGATGCCTCTGTCGCATCCAGGAGTTTTTCTCTCAGTGAGTTTAGTCGTTCTCTATCGGCACTAATAACACCAGTGATATATGCTGAACTTACCCACCGACCTGCAGACTTAAATTCCTTACGCAGTGAACAATCCTCCCTAATACGTGACCATTTTTCTGCAAGTTTATCGGATTCCTTCTTTAAGAGTTCGATATCATAATCTATGAGGTCTAAGTTTTCATCAAGTCCGTTCTCAACATCCCTTTCGGTGTAGCTAACAAGTGGTTTGATATCGTTAATAACTGAAACGCCGAGTTGCTCACTTTTCAAAAGTGTTCCTACTGCAGTCGGTGCAGTCAACCCTGCCTCTTTTCTTGAGAGGCGATCAAGATTTGCCTGGCGCAAGACATTACTAGGTGAGTTAGATTGAGCGATGTTCAAACTCTCGATCTGCTTGAGGCTTTCACTTCTAAGAACTTTGATCCGCTCTTGTACATTTTCACAGTATTTAGTCTGATCATTTTCAATGCGTTTTTCCCATCCAGTCGGCATTCCCTCGTGGATTGCATCCCACAATTCCTGAGTAATTTTGACAGAACGACTTGGTTCCTCACCTATCGGAACACTCTGGTTCAAAATCGTTTTCACACGAAAAATTGGATTCCTAATTAAACCAACGAGTATCTCAGTATCAACCTGTGACAAATCGTCCAGATCTTGATAAAGGTTACCAATTTTCTCTTTGATGGAGAGCAGCTCCTCTTTGGATACGCCAATTTCAGGTCTATCACCCTGGGTCATATTGACTGCTGTATTGGCAATCATATTCAGTTTGTCTACACGATTTTCAAAGTTACTTTTGAAATCCTGCTTGCGACTACCAATCAGCGCTGAAACCTCACTCATGCGGGCAGAGGCAAGCACATAATCGTCACTGTCAACAGCGCCCGCAATGACCTGCTGAATGGCCAGCGGTAGTTTAACAAAGCGCTTTTTTAACCCAGCCAGCGTCATATTTGGATCACTGTTGTTATTAGGAAAATCGTCAGCACGCATAAATGCCCCCAGATCAACCATCTTGTCATCGGCTAAACGCATAATCTCTCTTATGCCGGAATACGAGACCTGGGTTGGTTGGTGGCTAAAGTGGGTGACAAATGCTTCCTGAAAATCGTCTATGTATTTCTTCAGAGTTTTATCATCCTCGCTCAGCGTATGAAGCCTCAATAAAATATTGGCTTTCTTCTCAGCATCAAGGCCAGTGCTAACTGATGCTTTAAGGGCATTCGTGAGTTTACCAACAGCACCCTTTTTATTGAGATCATAGATTTCAAACCCATCCTTTTTCGCTCTGTCTTGGAGCTCTGCTAGCGTGACTTCATTCTCTGCGGATTCTGAGCCAGTGAGAATATCAACTACCGTAGCAATATATGGTGAGTTTTGGAGTTGTTTGTGGATCTCTTCTTTTAGGTTCTTTATGGTAATCTTTGCGGTTGATTGTTGACGCAGTGCACTCACTACATTCGACAAGTCAGATTCTATTGCCTGTTCCTTTCGGGTAAGGGTGAATGTGTTATACAAGGTGTCTTTACGGTAAGCTTGGACAAGTTTCTCTGATTTGTCTAATAGTTCTTTCTTGGTATGACGTTTACCATCAATATCAACACCTAGAGCGTTAATCACCTCTGGTGAAGTGCTGTCCAATGAATCGATGTCGTTGTTAAGATCTTTGAGTAAACGAATCTGACTATCAAGCATATGAAAAACGTCACCTTCTGGTAAGATTTTGTGTACTGCAAGCTCTCCTTTACTGTCTTGTTTTAGATCCTCAAGCGCTTTCTTCACCTTCTCAACTTCCCCTTTGAGCTGAGTTTTAATCTTTGCTAATCCAATTGATTTGTTGTGTTTCTTAATTTGGGCATCTGGAACAACCTTCCACTTCGTAACGTCAAGCTTATCGGCCGTGCCACTGAAAAGATAGCTAGGGTAGGTAACGAGCGCAAATGCAGTGTTCGCTTTACCATCAAATGCAATTTTAGCAACACGTTGGAATTCTGCCGAGTCAAAGAGACCGCTGTAATATTTACGCATGCCAGCAAAAGTGTTGGTTTCATCAAGAACATCAGCACCAGACTTTTCAATTTCAACCTCTTTTTTGACGAAAGTGATATTACGCTTGTTGAGTTCTTCTTCATATTTCTTCTGACACACATCGATAAGCATCTTCATAATCGGTGAATAATCATCTTTCGGTGATGTAATTTGTTCCTCCCAATCGCTAAGATCATCTGCTTCGATCAGGTGAGTCATCAGCTCCTTAACAACATTACAATCTCCCCTACCCAAGGAACTGTAGTAAGTTGTGATACTATTCTTAAACCCATTACGTTGTTCCATGCCATTTATCGTACCGGATTTATCAGCATTATGTACGTTAAAGTCAAGCCAGACTCTTTTTTTGTCTATCTCGTGAAGCTGGTTATAAGCTTGTAGAATTGACAGAACCTCACTGGCGTCTTTTTTGTCCAGGTAGGCGTTTAATGTTTCTTGAATGCTTGGCATGTTGATGCTCCTTAAAATATGCGCGCGCGCAGATGTCATAGTAATACTTAATTCCTCGTATAGACTAAGTGCACAAAAAATGCCGGATTTTTTTTAATAATCAGCATGTAGACGCTCAGGAAAGCACATAACCTGATTGTAGGCGCAAATCAATATCGACGATACGTCAATATTGCCACAGGTAGATATGGATCTCAGGAGCAAGGCATGTCGGCCTAGTAGATGGTATATATATGTATTTATTTACTATTATTGAATTTTGATATTTATTTGATCGCTAGGTCATATTGAAAAGCGCTGTTCAGCCATGGATGTCGGCTAGACGATTTTAACAAATTGTGACATACTGCCGACTATTGCCAGATGATACGCACTCAATGGAAATACTTGATCAATTAGTCAATGCACTGCAAGCAGTTGAGCAAAATGTCCCAACATTGATCAGCATCATCGCGCTTGCCTGGGCTGTGCAAGTTGCAAATATGTTTCTTGGATATCGCTTGAATATTTTCGGCATTATTCCCCGGCATGTCATCGGGCTACCAGGCATTGTGCTTTCACCACTGCTGCATGGCAGTATCTCACACATCTTTATGAATTCGCTCTTCTTTTTTGCCATGGCAGGACTGGTGTCCATAAACGGCATGCAAACCTTTGCCATCATCTCCGTCAGTATCACGTTGATTTCAGGCACTCTGGTCTGGTTATTTGCACGACTGGCCTGTCACGTCGGTGCGAGTGGCCTCATCATGGGCTATTGGTCCTTCATCATGGTCAAAGCCTATTTTGATCCACAGTTTCTAGACGTCATCAGTGCCGCTCTGGGGGCTTATTACTTTGGGATTGACCTTTTGTCCAGCGTTGCACCAGGCAAACGTGGGGTCTCAGTTGAGGGGCACGTGGCTGGACTCATTGCTGGCGCAGTGTCGGCTATCTATTACCCAACGGTATGCCAACTGGTCTCGCTGTTGTTATCAGATTTGTTCGGTATTTTTCTAGTCTGTGGTTTGTAAGGATTAAACAGCCAAGTGCATGCACAGTTCTGACCTGAAATAAGGTCTACCCATTGCTCAAAAAAAACAGTTTTTTCAGTCAAACTGAGCTATATAGAGCTTAATGAATAGACTCGGTAAGACCGTAAAATCGCATGAGCACATCATCTGAGCATACATCCAGGCGTCATCTCC
Source organism: Proteobacteria bacterium UBA1278 (assembly GCA_002308435.1). Taxonomy (GTDB): domain Bacteria; phylum Pseudomonadota; class Gammaproteobacteria; order Comchoanobacterales; family Comchoanobacteraceae; genus UBA7916. Next base: position 9,405 of record DBUY01000014.1, read on the forward strand.
TCGAGGCAAACAAAGATCTAGAGGAATTTTTCAGTGATCTGAAATGTGGCTGGACACCAGGTAGCAAAGGGGATCACAAGAAGTGGTCAGAATGGACCTATCGTTGCGTGAATACCGTCTCTTACCTCAACCTAGTCGGGTCTCAACAATTAACAAGCAGTGAGCTGGTATCCAGTGCAATACTGAGCGGGCTTAAAACTACACAGAGCTCTATCTCTACAGTCTTACAATTTTGCCAGTCACTCATCGTTGCAGAGGGACAGCAATCGCTTAAAGACATCGACAAAGGCAGCGTCATGAATCCTGATCTCTACCTTTTCCTCCTTTGTAGCCCAGTCATCGAGGCTTCATTAGAGCAAGGGGGTGGGGGTAAGATGATTGAGGCGCTCACATTTGCGAACGATTGTATGCTTGGGCGTGATGATGCCGGTTGGATGACACTCGGCGGAATTAACCAAAAAATAGACCGCTTGCAAGAAGAGCTGTTTCCGGGTGTGCCCAAGAAACCTGACTTAATTACGAATATTACCACCCAGTTAGTTGCAACAACCATTAAAAAATGTCGCTTACCCTATGAAGAAAAAAAAGGGCTAGCTAGAGACATCGCAAATCTCGTAGCAACTATGTACAACGAAGATTTATCATTAGGGAAACGCGTAGGTCAACTACTAAACTTTGCCCGAAGGCATGGTGTAACGGATGTGATTGTCAACAACAGTGATGGTATTGCAGATCTTGCGTGCGATATCTGGGCGACCAAGGCAGAAGCAACAGAGGTTATTGGGTTCGATAGTAAGGCGGTACTTGCCATGAAACCCGTTATTCAGCTCGTGCTCAAGGAAGGATTGTCCTCCAAAAGTAACAGTTTTAGATACACGCAAGCCTTTGTAGAAACATTAGTCGACATGATTTCTATGGACTATGCTGATCCCAAAGCGCCGGTATTAGTCGATCTAACTGAGCGAATATTTGATCTCACAGCAGCAAACTCAACGATACGCAATCGGTTATCGTCCAATAACTACAGACATCTCACTCCTGAGTCAGAAGGGCTCAATGAATACTTTCGTGGTTATTTTACCAACTTGTTCAAACAAGCCGGTTTGTCTATGAGTTTGCGAGGGGCATTGGCCACTCTCGATCAACAACAACAAGATGCAATCGCAATCATCTCGCAAAAGCGGGGGCAGAATGCAGCGATATCTGAAATTAAAAGCGTCTTTCGTACTGAGAGAATCGAGCTGCGACAGTGTTTGGCAAACCTAGAAGACTACGAGTTGTTTTTACAAGCCCAGGCCAAATTAAGTTTACTCGATCAAATCGAAGCGTATACTGATATGGAAGCCGGGGTTGTCAAAGCCGGTAAAAACGAAGATATCAAAGCGTTACGATCACTTGAAAGAGAACTTGAGCGAATCAATAAGTTCGCCCAAACACATCATATTCAACAATCAATGAATGACTATTTACAAGTATCAGATGATGCAAAAGCCTTGAGCGAAATTCGTATCCGAATGAATAGCGAGATTGAGCGAACTGATTTTAATAAACCGTTTTTTCATGGCGAAGATTTGATCAAAAAAGCCCGCCAAGCGACGGATGAAGTCCTCGCAAAGCATCAGTTATACCAGGTGATGCATCAGGGACTATCCGCACTGCCAAAAAAGAATCAGCAGGCCATCCAAGCACATGCGAAATCAGCTGGGTTGAATGATGAAGATATTGAGCATTTGCTAAGCACGCCCAAGATGCAAAATGCACTGCGTCGCCTACACAAACCCGAGCTAGAAGGAAAGCAAAGGGCTAAACGTGTTAATCAACAAGCAGCAGAAGCACAACGACTTGAAGGGCGCATCAAAAACCAACTTTCTCAAAGCGCAACTGGGAAAATGTGGTGGATACAGTGCTTGCTCACTTACTTCACCGTGCCAAAAGTATTCAAGTGGATATGGCGTATGCGAATGGGCACAGCGGCATTACTCATTCGAGAATATGTCAAATCAAATCAGCACGACCAGTCAGATGCGACGCGAATCATGAAGTCACTAGATATGATTATTCGTTTTAATCCGGGATTCTGGCGGTGGATCATCAAGACCAAAGGTCAAGACATCAGACGCCTTGTCAACGCCGTTATGATTGACCAACAAGCCGAAGTGTACTTACACACCAGGCCAGCGCGTATTGCAGATGACGTCAAGGGCATCTTTGAATATGTCATTCGTACTGCAATTTCCAAAAAAGAGACTTATGAGCCAGTGAATTTACTACTCAGTACCTGGACAGATCCAGAACAATTTGACCGACGGCATCAAGAGTTGATGCAGAAATATCATGAGATGAAGCAGGAAAAGCCAAACATTCATCCCAGTCAACGAGTTTTACGACCGAAAAAACCACAGTAAGCTCAAAAATCAAGGTGATCTCGAACAGGGTGATTCCTAAAGGTGCAGTGACCTAAGCCCATTCAGCGAAAAAGTAATAGCTGAGTCCGCAGCGGGTGCTAGCTTGACGATTTTTGATCCCGCTTGCGCTCATGCTCTTGTAAGAATTTCTTTCGAATCCGCAGATGGTTAGGCGTGAGCTCAACCAGCTCGTCATCATTGATGAAGTCAATCGCTTGCTCAAGCGAGAATTGAATCGGAGGCGTCAGAATGAGGTTTTCGTCCGTGCCAGCAGCACGCACATTGGTTAACTGTTTGGCTTTGAGTGGATTGACCACAAGATCATTATCTTTACTGTGAATACCAACAACCATGCCCATATAAACAGCTTCACCGTGACCAATCATCAGTTTGCCACGGGCCTGCAGGTTGAAAAGTGCATACGCTAAAGCCTTACCTTGGCCGTTAGCAATCAGTACGCCGTTGTTTCGTTGGCCAATTTTGATGGTGAGGTAGGGGCCATAGTGACTGAACAAACTATGTAAAATACCAGTGCCTGAGGTAAGTGTTAGGAATAGGCTACGTATGCCAATCAAGCCACGCGTTGGCATGATGTAATCCAGACGAACGCGCTCACCAGGGAGTGAAACCATTTCCTGCATTTGTCCCTTTCTAGAATTCAAGAGATCAATCACTGCGCCTTGGTGCACTTGTTCGATATCCACTGTGACGGACTCATAAGGCTCTTCGCGCTCACCAGCCTCATTGGTGCGCACAATCACCTCCGGGCGACTCACTGCCAGTTCAAAGCCCTCGCGGCGCATTTCTTCGATTAGGATTGCAAGATGGAGCTCACCACGACCACTCACTACGTATTTCTCACTCACATCATCCATAGTGACACGCAGTGCAACATTCGTTTTGAGTTCTTCTTCTAGTCGGTTTCGAATATTACGTGAGGTGACCAATTTACCATCTTGCCCTGAGAATGGGGATGTATTTGGCTGAAAGGTCATGCTGACTGTGGGTTCGTCTACTGTTAGGGGTGGCAATGATTCAACAGTCTGTGGGTCACAAATCGTATCAGAAATATGCAGTGGGTCGATACCAACAATACCGACAATGTCGCCCGCCTCAGCCTGAGAAACTTCAACCCGCTCAAGGCCGTTAAAGCCCAGGATCTGTACTGCACGCCCGTTTCGAGTTTTGCCGTTACCATCAACAATCGTGACCGGTTGGTTACGCTCTATACGACCGCGATGTATGCGTCCAATACCGATCAATCCGGTATAGGTGTTATAATCAAGCTGGGAAATCTGCATCTGCAAAGGTCCCTTGACATCAACCGCAGGCGCAGGAACTTCATCGATAATCATTTGGTATAACGCATCCATGTTGCCGGTTTTGATATCTCGGTCTGTAGTTGCAAAACCTTGTAGTGCTGATGCATAAATAACTGGGAAATCGAGCTGTTCATCAGTCGCGCCCAGCTTGTCAAATAAATCGAATGTCTGGTCAATGACCCAGTCTGGTCGGGCGCCCTCGCGATCAATTTTGTTAATCACAACAATCGGCTTAAAGCCCATCGCAAAGGCTTTTTGGGTGACAAAGCGAGTTTGAGGCATTGGCCCTTCGACGGCATCAACAAGTAGCAGTACCGAATCAACCATGGATAAAACACGTTCTACTTCGCCTCCGAAATCAGCGTGCCCCGGCGTGTCAAGAATATTAATTCGCGTATCATTCCAGGTGATGGCGGTATTCTTTGCCAGAATGGTGATGCCACGCTCCTGCTCTTGCTGATTCGAGTCCATCACGCGCTGCTGAGCCTCATCCTTGCTGCTCAAGCAGCCGGATTGACGAAGTAACTGGTCTACCAGTGTCGTTTTGCCGTGATCAACGTGTGCGATGATGGCGATATTTCTTAGAAGCGTCATGACTGGGCAAACAGAATAAAAGAGCGCCTAGTATAGCGGAAAGCCGCCAAAATCACAATCATTCCACGAAATGAGTGAGACAATCAGATAGATGGCAGCTGAAAAAAATTTAAATTGTGTTTGGCCAGTCAGTGTGTTACAATGTCACGATTAATCATGGCACTAGCCGCACCACGGAATAATTTATGATGTATCTTGGGGTCCCAGAGACCAAAATCAGCGAAAGAATAGTCAACCTGTTTGCATGGCTAACAGGGTCAGGACCAAAAAGTAAGAATAAAATCGCCTCTGACGTAAGCTCAGGGCCCAATGCGAAGTCCAATACGGGTGTTTTAAGCACCATGAGCCATTATGTTGCTCAGTGTCGCGATGCGTTCACACAAGCAGTAGCCAATACCTTTTTTTACCACAGTACTTTCATTCAACTCGTCTCTATCAGTAAAAAATGGTCACTATTTGCATTATCGTTCACGATGACAATCGTAGAGAGCGCTGTGGTACCGTTGATGTACCTGATGACAAAAGCAACATGGCGCAATGCACTTAACACCAAGCACGCACAACTAGCGTTAATCGGTCTTACTTACGTCAGAAATGTGACAATCATCGCTGTGATCGCATTCCTTGCTGAGTACATACAGGGGTATTTTGTCCGTAGTGTAACCAATACCATACAAAAATCTGCCAACGAGAAACTGGCCAACCCCAAGACACTGGCATATATCAGAGAGAACGAGCGGCCTATCATCAAAAATGCAGAAGAATCGAGTATGGGCACGATACTCTCGCGTGAAGTCACTGATTTTATCGGTAGGTTCATCGAATTGCATAAGTTTGCGCTCGGGATTGCTGTGTTCACATTTGAGGGCCTTAAGACCATTATGCAGCTTGGGCTCGCTTATGAGGGCTTCCTAGTTGCAGGGATCATGGGATCTTTTGTTATACTCTGCATGAGGTTCTTGTCATCGAAGAAGATGATCGAAAAATTTCAGGCCAAGAAAGCAAGTTTTGAGCGCGGTGTGACCAGTATTGTCGAGTTGAAGCACCAAGGCGTGCGGTTACCCAACTGGGTGCGTGTCACAACTTTAGCCAACGAAACTGCAGTCAACGAAGCCTTCCAGGCTGAAAATAGCATGAATTGGACGGAGCTATTAACTAATGGGTTGACCGCGCTTGTGAAGCAGGTTACTGAGCCAGTCATGGTCATCACCCTATTTCTCTCCGCCTATCTACTTACCGATATGGCACTCAGCACACTACAACTACACGTTGCAAACATCGAAGGCTTAGCACAGGTGATCGGGTTTATGGTCTTGGCAATGCCGTACACCAACCAAGCGCTGGCATCGGGTCAGCATGTAGCGCGAATTTTAAAAAGCTATTTCGTGAAAGAGGATGAACATACCGTTGCACCGTTCGACGGACTGACAACAACATACCGAGACCTAAGCTTTGAGGGGCCATCCGAACTGGCTTCACCGCGCGTACTCAAATTTATGGCGGAAGTGAAAAATGTCGCGGAAAACGATCGTTCACTCAAAAAGCGTTACCATCAACCGGTTGAGCGGGCTGAATCGGGTGCAGGTCAATCCCAGGAAAGAAAACCATTAGTATTTGCCCCAAACGAGATGGTCTATGTGTTGGGTAAGAATGGGGCCGGTAAATCAGTATTTCTCAATGTGCTTTCTGGACTGATCTCCACAGAGAAGGCATCGGCTGAATCAGATAATGCAGGCTTCAGTTTATATTGCGAACAAAAGCTATTCGAGCTGCCAGTCAATCCTCCACTGCAAGACGAACCAGACGCTGCAAGCAATCCTGACAAACCGGCAGGCACAGATGATAAGCCCAAGGAAAAGCCATGGACGCCTGCACAAATTATTGCCATCGCATGGCCTCAAGATTTAGGGGATGATATTGATGTGAGTCAGGGCATTGATGCTGAGCACAGGCTAAAGCTTCGGCGCTCAGAAAACCACGTAGATGAAATCAAAATGTCCGAGATCTTAGAGAGAGTCGATCACTACTTGGGTATCCTCTATGGTCAAGACTCGACTGATGTGTGCCGTTCGGTTGCGTCTATCGTCGAAAACCGCGTGGATTTTGCCAATATGTCCGGTGGCCAGCAAAGTAAGACAAGGCTGGCAATCTACTTCGCAATGGCAGAAAAAATTAAGCCACGGCTATTCATGATCGATGAGCCATACAATCATCTCGATCCGGCTGGAAAGGACGCTGTTCGAGCGATTTTAGCTGAGATGAAAGCAGCGGGTCACTTCGAACAAACAACCGTGTTCACAGTGACACATGATGACAATGACTCTTTGCACCTCAAGCAGTACGACAAAGTCATGGCACTGAAAGACTGCGATGACGCAATTGTCTACTACGGTGAGGTTGGCGAGCAAGCGAATAGCAGCTTAATGGGAGTACAGAAGTCATCGGGTTACTATCAGTTCATTGAAGAAAATGGAATTAGAGCAAACGATATCCCAGCCTATACAAAATTTGAGCAGCCATAGGAAATAGGTTACATCAGGTTTTGTGCGCACAGGGAATGTGAAAGGCCATGATCCAGCCGTGTCGCAACGGTTGAATGACAAATGTATATTCGTCGTCGATCAGTGCGGCATGAGATTGTCAAGATGTAGCGGGGCGAGTCGGTTATCTAACAAGCTGAGCGCAAGAAAACGGTGAGACAACGAGGCCTCAGATATTAGATACTGGAAATGGCATGGCACCACAGACTTGCAGTTCAAACAGCGCTACCTCGTTCTCAATGTATTTACGTTCAAAGTGTGTCATCGCATCCTCAATGTCAGGGGTGATCGTGACCAGTCGTGTTACCAGACCCAGCTGTCCAGCAACAATCGCTGTGTGACGCAGATAATCGAGCCAATTACTTCGAAGCTGCGTCCGTGGACTCAACTGAAGCATCATCTCGGCTAGGGGATGTGCATACCAACGCCGTTTTTCCTGTTGCCGTTTTGGGTATGGGTTTGGGTAAAAAATCGTGTGCAGGACGACGGGCAGTTCCGAGGCTGCCAGCTGTCGCCAAAAATCGCAACAATCATCTTGCAACACCAATAGATTGTCTGGTCGATGCTTAGATAACGCGCGTATGCGATGCGCTGACTGATCCAGAGCGATTATCCAATGGCTAGGGTATAATTCAGCCAGTTTAAGACTGCTCATGCCTTTGCCACAGCCTGAGTCAAGAATGATCGGGCGCAGATTTTCCATGATGCGTTTTCGTATCCATGCAAATGTCGTTACACTGCGCTCGGGAATGGGGCGCTGATAGTCATGCTGTCGATACAGACGTTGGTAGCGCTTGGTCGCCGCCGCTAAAAAGATATCCTGGTTGGTGTGGATTTGATAGTCTTGTGACATCGGTTTGGCTCTAAATTTGTATTAAATCATAGCATAATTGCAGTTTTTGCTCAATGTGGTTGAGGTGTGCTGTCGTAACCTCATTGGGCTGTAGTATTGGGCTGGAGAGTTAGCCCGGTGTGATGAGTGCGTATTGGTCCGAAGTATTGGCCAGAGTGAATTTAGCGGGCTGTTATCGACAGAAGTACGATGACTAAATATTAGCATCAATCATAAAGTTTCAAAATAGTTTGTGTAGTTTCGTCAGGAAAAATAACTCAATCAATGACCGCTTCACCAGATTATCATTCATTATCACACAGGGCTGTACAGATGAAATAATTTGGCTTATCATAACCTTGGAGGCACTATGATCGACAGCACACTGTTATCGCGCATACAGTTTGGTTTCACCATGACTGCGCATATTATCTACCCATCCATTAGTATTGGAGTCGTGACATTTCTCGTGATTTTCGAGGGGCTGTATCTAGCCACCCGTAAAAAAATCTATCTCGCAATCTGTAAATTCTGGACTAAAATCTTTGCCCTAACATTTGGCATGGGCGTAGTGTCTGGGATAGTCATGGAGTTTCAATTTGGCACAAACTGGGGCGGGTTTCCTGAAAAAGTCGGTTCAATCTTGGGTGCCTTATTCACCTACGAAGTGCTGACTGCATTTTTCATTGAATCAGGATTTTTGGGGATCATGCTGTTTGGATGGAAGCGCGTACATCCAACACTACACTATCTTTCAACTTGTATGGTTGCGTTCGGCACGACATTATCGGCATTTTGGGTCTTAGCGGCAAACTCTTGGATGCAAACTCCTTACGGTTACCGCTTCGGTCCAGATGGTCAGCTCGTTGCGGACGGTTGGTGGGATGTCATCTTTAATCCCTCTGCAATCTCACGGTTTACGCACATGTTATTATCCTGCTATGTGACCGCCACATTTATTATCCTTGGCATTAGTAGCTACTATTTATTCATGCGTAAGCACAAAGAAACCGCAACAATCTGTGCCAACTTTTGTATACTGGCTGCCTGCGTGCTAATGCCCACCCAGCTGTGGATGGGGCACCATGTTGGCGTTGTTGTACACAAGTACCAACCGATTAAAATCGCAGCCATGGAAGGTATTTGGAACACACAATATGGCGCGCCGACCATCCTCTTTGCCATTCCAAACCAGCAAGCGGAGCGCAATGATTATGTGATTGAGATCCCCAAGCTGGGTTCCTTCCTAAATACAGGAGATTGGAATGCAAAAATGGTCGGTATGACCAGTGTGCCTAAAGAAGATCGACCAAACATGTTTATTGTGTTTTGGACGTTTCGTCTCATGGTTGGCTCTGGGATGGCCATGTTATTTGTTGCGTATCTTGGATTGCTCTTAAAGTTCTGGAATAGGCATCTAACCAGCACCTTTTATCAGGTGATTTGTATGCTGGCTTCGCCGCTCGGCCTGGTTGCTATCGAAACAGGGTGGATGACTGCAGAGATCGGTCGACAACCATGGGCCGTATACAACTTACTACGCACCAAAGATCTCGCCTCGCAGGTATCGGTAAGCCATGTTATGACATCACTGATTTGCCTGATCATTGTCTATGGTCTCGTTTTTGGCTATTTTTTCACGAAATACTTGCTGAAGGTGATACGAAAAGGACCAGATTCGCATCTCGATATCGAAGAGCACGAGGCGCTGGCGTTCAACTACATGAGTACGTTCAAGCATGACGACGAGAAAAAGCCTAAGAAGAAGTGATGAATCAGCACAACCAACCAGCGATGATAACATGTTAGAGAGAGAATGAGACGATGCAGTCACTGAACCACAGGAGGCCTCATTAATGGGTATAAGTCTTGCAGAGGCATGGATCTTAATCATCGGCTTTGCGGTAATTATGTATGTGATCTTAGATGGATTCGATCTTGGGATCGGGATCATGTTTCCGCTATTTCCAAAGACAATCCACCGGTCTTTAATGTTGTCAACCATCATCCCGGTGTGGGACGGAAATCAGACCTGGCTGGTGTTTGGTGGCGCATGTATGTATGGCGCATTTCCCAAGGCTTTTGCCTCGACAATGCCAGTCATCTACTTCCCCATGATCTTAATGCTGATCGCGCTTGTGTTTCGGGGCGTCGCATTCGAGTTTCGTATGAAAGCGCATAAAACCAGATATATTTGGGAGTGGTCATTCTTTTTAGGCTCAACAGTCGCCGCTTTTAGTCAGGGCGTTATTCTAGGCACCTATGTGCAAGGATTTGGCCCAGTTGCACCCAGTTTCCAAACAGTGCCGCACTACCAATGGTTGACTGCATTTAGTTTCATGACGGGATTGGGAACAATGAGTGGTTATGTCTTGCTTGGGTGTTGCTGGTTGATTATCAAGACCACAGGGCCGTTGCAACGCCGCGCTTATAAAATCGCGCAGAACACAGTGATATTAGTCGCGCTATTTATGTTGGTATTCAGTATCTGGACGCCATTCTTAAGTCAGGTACATTTTGACCGTTGGCTGCGGATTGATAAGGTGCTCTATCTCAGTATCTTACCTGCTGTGACTGGGTTATTGTTTTTAACAAACTGGATATCACTGATCAGACGATATGAACTATTGCCGTTACTCAGTGCCGTTGGCATCTTTCTTTGCGGTGCAGTCGGTATCGTCATCAGCATTTACCCCTATATCGTGCCGCACTCCATGACAATTCAACAGGCTGCCTCACCGCCACATGCATTAGAGTTTATGCTGATTGGGGCGTGCATATCCATGCCGGTACTTCTGTTTTTTACCATGAACTCCTATTTTGTCTTTCGTGGCAAAGTTGAGAAACCAATACATTATTAATCATGCCAGAACAAAGAAGCTCAATCATACAGCAGTTAGGCTGGATGGCCAGTGTTTATATCGTCAGTGTCCTAGCAATGATTGCATTTAGTTATGCAGGACGCTGGCTAGTGAAATGTGTATTGAAAACGATACAAGTGATGTCCTAGAAAACTATTTATGAATATTATGGCTAGACAGACAATAAAACAGCACTAACTTTTTCTACAAGACATAGCAGCCAGTAGACACTGAATTGACCCTCGGCAAACATACGCGTATAATTGGGGGGATTTATCAAGGTCAGCACATGCAGATTCAAATTTACCAACGCGCACATAAGCAAAAAGTGCCGTTCACCCCATTGAACAAAGACCATGTGCGCTTGTATGTTTGCGGGCCAACCGTTTATAGTACGCCGCATATCGGCAACGCCAGGCCAGCGGTCGTATTCGACGGGTTTGTACGGGTGCTGCGTGCATTCTACCCAAAAGTCACCTATGTGCGAAACATCACAGACGTTGATGACAAAATCAATACCAAAGCGCAACAAGAGGGTGTCGATATCGATGTGATCGCCGAGCGTTATACAAAGTGCTACCACGAAGATCTCGCAGCACTTGGCTGCTTATCGCCAGATGTTGAGCCACGGGCAACAGAACACATGCCAGAGATGATTGCCATGATCAGCGCACTGATTGAGCGCGGGCACGCCTACGAAAGCGAGAATCACGTCTGTTTCTCAGTACCAAGCTTTGATGACTATGGTGCCGTTTCCGGTCGTGACCACAACGCACGAAAAGCCGGAGCGCGTGTCGCAGTTGAGACGTACAAACAGCATGAAGAAGACTTTGTGCTCTGGAAGCCCTCTACCGAAACTGAGCCAGGCTGGGATAGCCCATGGGGTCGTGGACGTCCAGGATGGCATATTGAGTGCAGTGCCATGATTGAAAAGCACCTAGGCTTACCCATTGATATTCACGGTGGTGGTGGGGATTTGCTCTTTCCGCATCATGAGAATGAAAACGCACAAGGCTGTTGTTTTCGTGAGGGGAAAGAATACGTCAAGTACTGGATGCACAATGGCATGGTGAATGTGGATGACGAGAAAATGTCTAAGTCTCTAGGCAACATTCTACTAGTGCGTGATTTACTACAAAAAGCACCAGGCGAGGTGGTTCGACTGGCACTACTGCAGACACATTATCGACAACCCTTGCGATGGCATGAAGATACACTACACAGCGCAAAACAAATCCTTGATAGAGCTTATCGACTATTAGAACAAGTAGACACACGAGACATTAAGGAGTGGGGGTGGTCTGATGTGCCATCAGAAATCCAAGCAGCATTGTGTGATGATTATAACACGCCGCTTGCGATCACACATTGGCAAGCACTGTGTCGCGCGCTACAAAAAAAAGAAACGCATACAGCTGAGGAAGTTAAAGCGCTACTGGCAACCCATCATTTCCTCGGTGTTGGTCAACGGCCAATTAGGTCATGGTTTCGTCAGGCTGAGCAGGGAAAGCTCGATGTTGAGTCAATTGAAAAACTCCTAGCTGAACGCGATCAAGCACGCCAAATTCGTGATTTTGAAGCAGCTGACAGAATTCGTGATCAGCTTGAGAGCCAAGGGATATTAATAGAAGATAGTAATGGGAAAACCAAATGGCGTCATCAATAACGAAGGCGCCAAAATGACTGACCAACGTTAATAACAGTCAGCCAGTCTGGCGGTAGGTCTACCGATTACTTATCCTTGTCATCGTCTTTGTCATCGTCTTTGTCATCATCCTTG
>DBUY01000004.1 GCA_002308435.1 Proteobacteria bacterium UBA1278
GTGTGTAGCAAGCACTTTCCTAGCACGCTCATAGTTTCTATCGATTACTTTTCTGACTTCTTGATCAATTTTGAACACTGTCTGCTCTGAACATTCTCGTTCTTTGCCGACTGATTTCCCTAGAAATACTTCACTCTGCTCAGCGGTATAGTTGATTGGTCCGAGTGAACTTGTTAGCCCAAATACTGTCACAATGCTTCTTGCTAGCTCAGTCGCTCGCTCGATGTCATTGGATGCACCAGTCGTTACTTTCTGCGGGCCAAATATCATTTCTTCTGCTAAGCGGCCGCCATACAGTGCTGAAATACGGCTTTCGAGTTTCTCGAGTGATTGACTGTATTGATCACGCTCGGGAAGAAATACGGTCACACCCAATGCCCTTCCTCGCGGAATGATAGACACTTTGTGAACTGGATCATGATCAGGCACATTGAGGCCAACGATGGCATGACCAGCTTCGTGGTAGGCAGTCAGTAGCTTTTCTTCGTCATTCATCACCATTGTGTGACGCTCAGCACCCATGATGATTTTGTCCTTAGCTTTTTCTAGCTCGAGCATGGAGACTTTTTTCTTGTTGACCCGGGCAGCAAATAATGCAGCTTCGTTCACTAGGTTTGCTAGGTCAGCGCCTGAAAACCCAGGTGTACCCTGTGCTATTGACACTGGATCAACGTCTTTACTGGTCACTACTTTACCGAGATGGACAGATAAGATCTTCTGGCGTCCTGTGATATCCGGCAATGGTACAACAACCTGACGATCAAATCGGCCTGGCCGCAAAAGTGCAGGATCAAGCACATCGGGCCGGTTAGTAGCCGCCATAACAATCACACCTTCATTACCTTCGAAACCGTCCATTTCTACAAGCAGCTGGTTAAGCGTTTGCTCACGCTCGTCGTGCCCTCCACCTAATCCAGCACCACGCTGTCGACCGACAGCGTCAATTTCATCGATAAAGATAATGCATGGTGCTTGCTTCTTGGCCTGCTCGAACATATCCCGGACTCGTGACGCACCGACGCCAACAAACATTTCGACGAAATCTGAGCCTGAAATACTAAAGAATGGCACATCCGCTTCTCCAGCGACAGCTTTGGCGAGTAAGGTTTTACCTGTGCCTGGAGGGCCAACGAGTAGTGCACCACAGGGTATGCTTGCGCCGAGTTTCTGGAATTTGCGTGGATCTTTCAAGAAGTCCACAAACTCTTCTACATCCAATTTCGCTTCCTCGACACCCGCTACATCGTCAAATGTCACTGGTTTTTGTGTATCTGATAATAACCGTGCACGACTTCTGCCAAATGACATTGGGCCACCTTTGCTACCTGAGCCACCGCCTTGTAGCTGGCGCATCGCCCATAGCCACAATCCGATCAGCAGAAGAAATGGAGTCCAATGCACAAATATTGTCAATAAGACACTTTGTTGCTCTGGCTCTTTGCCAGATGTGATGACATTGTTTTCTTTCAACGTTGTTAGCAACGTGCTGTCATTCAGCGGCATAAAAGTAGTAAACTCAGTATTGTCGGTAAATCTACCTTGAATATTTTGGTCACGTATAACAACCGACTCAACGTCGCCTTGTTCAACTCGTTGCATGAATTCAGAGTACTTGAGTACATCGACACGATCTTTTGTTGGCGAAAAGCTTGTAAAGATACTCATCAACATAAGTATAATAACAGCCCACAATGCCAAATTTTTCGTTTTTTCACTCATGTAATGACTCTCCCTTTACAGTGTCTTGAGGCTTTTTGTCTATTCCTAAGAAGTAGATTTCTCCTGACTCACGGCGTGACGCATCAGGTTTTATTACTTTAACGCGTTTAAAAGTCGAACGCAATGCTTTCAGCATCTCATTGAACCCAACTCCATTAAAAGATTTTGCCAGAAAAAACCCACCCTCACTCAAATAATTCTGGCTAATATCATAGGCAACTTCAACGAGACGGCTACTGCGCAATTGGTCTGTACGCTGATGCCCACACATATTTGGGGCCATATCTGACACGACTAGATCGATACCATTGCTAGCAATTTCGTGGTACCACGCAAAACACGCATCTGACTCGATATCGTCCTGTCGAGTGGTCACCCCATGGATCGGCGCCATCTCTAATAGATCAACAGCGAATATTTGGCCATTTTCTCCAACCCACTCTACTAAGAGCTCTGTCCAACTTCCTGGCGCAGCGCCTAATTCTAACACGCGCATTCCTGGCTTAACAATTTGGTATTTTTCTTGTATTTCTATGAGCTTGAAGGCAGCTCGTGACCGGTAACCGAACGCTTTTGCTTCCCGAACATACGGATCTTTATTTTGCCGATTAAGCCATTTTTTGCTACTTCGTGACTGCGCCATCATACTTGTTGCATCAACTTGTTAACGATGTGTGGTCAGCGCGAGAATTTTTCAAGCTCTAACTTGCATATTCTGAGGAATACTTCTCTAGTAGATTAGGCTGATGTTATAGTGCTTCGGCATGCTCTGTCAGAAAGGTACTGATTCCTGCTGCATCTGCTTGGAAGCCAGAACGCCCCTCTTGCCAGCCTGCTTGGCAAACTTCGCCATGCTTCTCATGATACTGAACTGCCTGAATCGTTCGGATAATTTCGTCGATATTCCGACCAACTGGGAGGTCATTGATATGCTTAGCACGAACTACTTTTTGCTTGTCGATAATGATGCTAGCGCGATAGGCAACGTGGTTCTGAGCATGCTCCACACCGTAATCTCTGCAAATTTGGTGGCTCACATCGGCAACCATGGTATAGTCAACCGGTCCTATTCCGCCTTCGCTCACTGGTGTCTCACGCCATCTCAGGTGAGAAAACTCTGAATCAACCGATACTGTCATCACTTTGACACCCATCTTATTGAGCAGAGACATCCGTTTGTGGAGAGCAATCATTTCTGTCGGACAGACAAAGGTGAAGTCGAGTGGGTAAAAAAATAAGAGTCCATACTGATTATCAATGGCGTTGTGTAGGTTAAACCCTTCGATAATTTCACCATTTTCAGATACGGCGTTGCAGGTAAAATCTTGTGCGATGTGACCAACTTCAATTGTCATAGAATTCCTCGATGTTTTTTGCTATATTACCACAGCTCAATTCGCCTCGCAATGCAGACTTTGCTGAGCTAATCACCAACACTTGCCTTGAGCCGTATTATGACATAGGCTGTGATTACGAAAACGAATCCTCAGAAACCGTATGCACACGCAACCCGAACTACCATACCGCAAGGATGCTCTTGCGCCTTATATCTCCGAAAAAACGATGGACTATCACTATGGCAAGCATCACAAAGGTTATTTTGATAAGCTGAATGCACTAATCGTTGACACGCCTTTCGCACAGCAATCGCTCGTTGAAATTGTGCGATCGTCCGATGGCGCACTCTTCAATAATGCAGCCCAAGCTTGGAACCATATTCTTTATTGGGATAGCATGAGCCCAAAGACTGGCCAAATGCCTACTGGCGAATTGCTAAATGCAATTACCCGTGATTTTGGCGGTGTTGATGAGCTTAAGTCTGCTTTCACGACTGCAGCACTTAATACGTTTGGTTCTGGCTGGGCCTGGCTGGTCATTAACTCGGAGAAGAAACTTGCTGTTGTAAGCACATCGAATGCCCACAATCCACTGGAAATGCCTGGAACCACGCCATTACTAGCCTGTGATGTCTGGGAGCATGCCTATTACCTCGACACGCAGAATAACCGCGCATCCTATCTGGATCATTTCTGGACCGTGTGCAATTGGGAATATGTGCATGAACAGTTGCTGAAGTCTACCTAGTTGGCATCAGTCTTTCATATTTTCTGTGCTGTGCTTCAAGCGAGCAGTAGTTGACAGAAATATACAGCTGCGATAATACCACACAATTCGCCGATCAGGCTCGCTACGATGGCGTGGCGGGTACGGCTGATATTGATTGCGCCAAATAAAATGGCCACCAAATAGAACGTTGTTTCGGTTGCCCCCATGATGGTAGCAGCTGTGAGTGCAATCATACTATCGGGACCAAACTGGTCTATCAAGTCAAACATGACCGCGTTTGATGCTGCTCCACTGAACGGACGCAATAAAGCCAATGGAACCAGTGCTTTTTGGAAACCGATCTGTTCTAGAAATGGCCCGATCTGATCAGCAATCAAGTCAATAGCTCCGGAGTCTCGTAACATACCAACTGCAACTATCATGCCGACTAAGTAAGGCATGAGCTTGAGTGCGATTTTAATCGCATCACTGGCACCTTCCAAGAAGCTCTCAAATACCGTCACACGCTTCAATGCGCCGACCAAAGGTATTAACACGATAACGCCTAAAAGTAGATGACTTGATACACCGCTTGCCACGACTGCGAAACTCATTGATTCCTCCATGGACTCACTATTTTGGTGAGAAGACTAGACATATTCTTCCTTGGACGAACGTCCTTGCAGCATGAGACACGCAACGATTGATCCTAGAGTTGAAAAGATTGTTGCCAGCAGTGTGGTAATGATGATCTTAGTTGGGTCTAGACTGCCGGCCTTAGCCAGTGCTGCAATCGCAGTGGTTGGTAACAGCTGTACGCTCGAGCTGGTTATGACCAGAAATAGACACATGGCATTACTGGCTGCCGCGGGGTCTGGATTGAGTTTTTGCAGTGCTTGCATTGCGCGGATACTGATGGGTATACTCGCATTGTTAAGCCCTAGCATACTGCTGACGATACTAAATGTCATTGCCCCCATCGCCGGATGATCGCCTGGTATGTCAGGAAATAGTCGCCTCATGACGGGCTGCAACAGTCGAGCAAGCATCCGAACGGCGCCACAGTCCTCTGCTATTTTCATCAACCCTAACCAAAATGCCATTATTCCAATTAACG
Source organism: Proteobacteria bacterium UBA1278 (assembly GCA_002308435.1). Lineage (GTDB taxonomy): Bacteria > Pseudomonadota > Gammaproteobacteria > Comchoanobacterales > Comchoanobacteraceae > UBA7916. The sequence continues at coordinate 4,883 of DBUY01000004.1, forward strand.
AGATGGAAATTTCGATGGCTCGATTCGCATGAACTGGAATGTGGCTTACCATGAACTCCACCTTTCCGTTCCAGATGGCTGCCGTTGCTGATATAAGTATCATGAGTGTCCAAATGACATTAAACATGAGTATTGCGGCTTTTTTTAGTCTGCTGTACAATATCACGCATCCGCAATTAAGGCAATCCCGTGTCCGTACCCACCTCCACTCCTTCCTCACAGATATACGGTGAAAGTACGCTCGAGACAGCCGCAGTTGATGACTTTCATACTTACCAATCCACAATACGATTAGCATCGCTTGATCAGTCACTGACTGATCGCTTACACGTGATTTTATCGATGTTTGAGGGAAGACCCTACCAATTTGACCCAATTGGCGATGGAGTAGATGATCCCTTTGACCAGCGTCCGCTGGTGTGCACGACGTCATTTGATTGTATGACGCTTTGTAGCATAGTGATTGCTTTACTGGCTACTGACACGTATTCTGCTTTTCTAAAAGCTCTCAATCAGGTTCGCTATGGCGACCAAACACCTGGATACTTTCGCCGGCATCATTTTATCGAGTCGCAGTGGAATGAATACAATCGTATATTAGGTTACCTAGCAAGCCAGATGCCAGCGCTGTCAAACGACTATCCAATTCATTCAACCCAGCAAACCATTCACTACCCGAACTGGGTTGAGCATCAAAAACAATATCTTAGTCAACGCTCAAAGACTGATTATCACCTCGCTATTGATGACTTACCGATTACTTTGCGTTCTCCTACCTCCGTCGACGTTGACTATATTCAACTGGATGACCTCCGAAAATCTCTTCTAGACCCACAGATGCAAGGATTGATACATGGATGCATCATGCAGCTGGTCTGCCCAAACTGGAATATTGAAAGTAAAATCGGCACCTCTATTGCCGTCTGTCATCTTGGTATTACGCTTCTGGAATCTGATAGCGTGCAGTTTACACATGCTCATATTGGTGACCAAGTTGTTACTGTTCACCTGATTGAATATCTAGACTATATATCTGCCTATATGCCACACGTGATTGGGGTACGCTTTGAACGCCTAGTGAATAAACGCTTTTGTGACTAAGCACATACTAGGCTCGTAATCCGGAGTGGCGTACTCGTGCACCGAGTATAGCTGGCTGCCGTGCGCCAGTAGTGCTTCGTAGATCTATAGGAATCCTGGCGTCTCGGCAAAAAGCTAGCCATGCAAATAAACCGCACTCTAACCACTCAGGATCGATACCGAGTGTTGTGGTGTCGCTTACAGGCCAATCAGTCAACGACGCTGCTAGTTGCTCCATCAAAAACTCGTTTTTCACTCCCTTGCCATAAATATAAATTGGTGTGCCGGTATGCGAGGATGCAAGTCGATTCATGTCTGCGCGAATACTATTTACAGTGAATGCACACAGAGTTGCTTGGACATCCACAGGGGGGTAATCATTAAGCTGATACCGCTCCAACCATGCCCTTGAGAAATAATCACGCCCTGTGCTTTTCGGCAAACTTTTTTGAAGATAAGGATCTTGCATCCACTGTGCCAACAAGTCATCAATTATCCTGCCAGAGCGCGCCCATACACCTGCATCATCAAAAGGCTTTTGAAGACAGGACTGGGTCCAAAGGTCCATTAATGCATTCGCAGGACCGATGTCCCATCCTGATGTGCTGCTTGGTGAACAAATCGTCACGTTTGCGATACCGCCCAGATTCAAGAAAATGCCTGACTCTTTATTCGCTTGGCTTAAACAATATTGGTGATAAGCAGGAATAAGGGGTGCACCGATTCCTCCCGTGGCAATATCAGTCGATCTAAATTGTCCAATCACATCAATACCAACCATGTCTGCAAGCTGATGCGCGTCTTCTACTTGTAGCGAGTATGGGTACTGCGCATGAGGACGATGGTGTATGGTCTGACCGTGTAGACCGATGGCTTTGATGTCGTCTGGGGCCAATGTAATTTTTTCAAGCAATGCTTCAATGGCTTGCGCGTAGACTAAAGTCAATTGATGACGCAGAGACATCAGATTTGAGATACTCATGGTGTCATCCTCGACTGCAACCATGATTTCCTGTCTCAATTTTTTGTGGATATCAACAGACACACCTCCCAAGAGCTCCTGTTGGCCCTGGTCGAACTCGTAGGCGACACAATCTACTGCATCTGCACTCGTCCCAGTATTGACTCCTAAAAATAACACTGGCTACACCCGCGCGGTTAGCGACTTTTCGATGTGTGTGCGATACTGCTTGAATGCGTTAAACAGGGTGCCTCCGAGACGTGACTTGGTTGGCAGCCTAGTTTTCACAGGATCTAAGGGCCTTCCATTTTTTCTAAACTCATAGTGGAGATGGGCTCCAGTTGCATGCCCTGTACTCCCGACGTATCCAATGACTTGACGCTGGTTCACCGTATCACCGACACGTAATCCTGCACGAAAACGCGATAAATGCCCATAGACTGTTTGATACATAGCACCGTGTTTAATGATCACAGTCTTTCCATATCCCCCTTTCCAGCCAACATGCACGACCTTCCCCTGTGCTGTTGCCCATACTGGCGTTCCTCGTGGGGCGGCGAGATCGACACCATAATGTGGACGACGATAATGATGAATGGGATGATATCGGCTTAATGAAAAATGTGAACTGATTCGAAACGATGACATCGGGTAGCGTAAAAAGCTCACTGCAGCGGTTCTACCATCAGGGTGGTAGAAGTTGTTTCCGCTTTTGTCGTGAAAGCGTGTGACTGACCAATTTATTCGTTTATGGCGAAGTTGTATCCCGACTACTTTTCTATCAGTGTCAGAGGATGCACCTTCAAGAATGATACGAATTTGTGTACCTGCTGGTAGTTTTTTTGCATCTACTCCAGGATCTCTCTGCATGACTTGACTGATCTCGGCAATGTGTCCTGATGTTAGCCCCTTCCTCACACCATCCGTGTAGAGTGAGTGTTTCATTGTGAAGTCCACCATTGAGAATAAGCCAGTTTTTTGGGGAGAGCTGCTGCTCAGCTTGAAATGACCATTCACTTTTTTTACATGAAGGATTTCATTACTACTTTTGAAAATTTTAATACCGCGTAGTCGTTTACCGTTCTCGGTATCAAAATGCAATAATTGTCCCGGCCTGATACTTTCTAGTTGTTTACCATCAACCTGCCTGAGTACTGTGTATAGGTCCTGGCGACTCAACCCGTAACGCTTAAATATTGACTGCATGGTGTCCCGTTTTGTCACAATCACATCGAAGGAGTTACCCCCTGATGTTTTGACCGCGTATGAAACCTGCCAAGAGAAGCTAAACGCAAGGGTAATGATCAGAATACAGAGCTGTGTAAGACGTTTCAAAGGGTGCTGCCTTGTTAGTGTGGGCTGTTTTGATAGTTGTTTGCGCAAAGAGCGGCAAAAATCAATACTCCATAAAATACCAGACCACTCAATGTCCTTCAAGCGCGAACCAGCTGCCCAGTCTTGTTTTGATCTAGGGTATTGAAAAATTATTTTTTAATACCCTAGTCTCTTTCTCTTTTTTTGTGTTTTGTCTTGTCCGTGGTGCCTATCTTGCTTAACGTGCTGGTTAGTGGCAATTGAACGCACAACTCGGTATAATCTACTGTATACAAGGAATGATGATGGATAATTTAGATCCTTTCTCGCAATTACAACCTCGAACGCTCCCAGATATACTTACAGTTGGGCAGCTGAACCAGCTGGTCAAACGCTCGCTTGAGCAAAACTTTGATAAAGTAGTTGTAACTGGAGAAATTGCCAATTTTTCGCGCCCCACATCTGGTCATATTTACTTTACACTCAAGGACGCGTCAGGTGAACTTCGTTGCGTGCTTTTTCGGATGCGGCAGCTCTCTGACTACATGCATCTACTTAAGGATGGTATTGCGGTTGAGTTGACGGGGCAGATTACGCTATATGCCCAACGTGGCCAGTATCAAATGATTGTTTCGTCGTTACGCCTTGCTGGTGAGGGCTTGTTAAAGCAACAGTTTCTTGCGCTGAAAAAAAGACTTGAGGCCGATGGGTTATTCGATCCCACCATCAAAAAAACCTTGCCTGTTTATCCCAAGGTGATTGGGGTTATATCCTCACCGAGTGCTGCTGGCCTTGGGGATTTCTTGACGATTTTACAGAAGCGTTACCCAATTTGTGAGGTTCGTTTATTTGTATCACCAGTCCAAGGTGAGTACGCATCAGATCAATTGATCCGAGCACTGCAACTTGCAGAAGCTGATACGGCAATTGATGTCATTGTTTTTTGTCGAGGAGGCGGATCTCTAGAGGACATGTGGTGTTTTAACAATGAAGCGCTGGCACAAGCCATTCATCGTTGCGCCAAACCACTCATGAGCGCAATTGGCCACGAGAGAGACGTCACTATTTGTGATTTGTGTGCTGATGTTCGCGCAGCAACACCGACAAATGCTGCAATGCTGATTGCGCCGGATAGTCATGAAATTACCCAGTATTTGGACCAAAATATGAGTCGATTATTTGTTTCCATGCGCCACCTGCACCAAACGAAACTACTCGCATTCAACCACGTGCACGCCCGCATTTGTCATCCGCGAATTCGGATCCAACAAGGTCTTGTGGACTTAAGCCGAAATACACGACAGTTATTAGGCGCTATGCTACGTACACATCAACATGCTCAAGCACGCTGCCGAGTGGTGATCGATAAATGTACGCCTTCAATACTTAATAACCACTTCCAGCGCGCACACAAACAATTTGATGGCACATATCGGCGATTGATCGATGTCATGCGTCATATTATGGTACAACATCGTCACCAGGTTCATCATTTGTGTGGCCAGATATCCGCCTTTAATCCATATCATGTGCTGAGACGTGGCTATGGGATGACTAAATATCAACAACACGTTATTTCTTCTGTGCGCCAGGTGGCCCAGGGAGCACAGATTGAGATTATATTGAGTGATGGTGTTTTAAGTGCGGTCGTACGTGATATTCACACTGATTCTGGGCAGCAATAAATGTTTCTACGCAATAGTTTGTAGCTCACTTGCTCAGCGCCATTGCAACTCAGTAGCTGGTATCATAATATAGATTATACTTAATTGAGAGTTCATTTTGGCAAGACACCATTTGATTTGTTTTTTACTGATGTCGACTATTTTAGCTTGGGGCGATAGTGCTGAAACCTGCTACTTACCACTCAAAGGCGCGTCTATTTGCCCTCAAGTAAGTGACTTAAAACGCAATGCAAAGACGAATGAATGGAGTACTGACAGTGGCTGGAAGAGTACTGCGAGCTCTTTCACAACCAGTGTAACCAAATTTCTTGGTGCACAATGGAAAGGGGTGCAAATGGGCTATATGCTTTGCCTTTACCAAGGACCCAACACGAATGAGTTTCCTATCGGCATGCACAAGAATGTCGTGGTAGAGTCACCTCTGCAACTATTGGATCACCTTGATCCGAAGGGGGCTGAATTTAAAAACCCGTGGATAGTGAAAGAGAAAAAAGTACAAACAACGCTTGACTGCTATGCAAAAAATGACAATCCCTGCGACTGCCCATACATTGTATTTAGAACGAAGCAACAATCCGTGGATGAAATCGTTGAGTCCATTGAGCAGCCTAAACAGTTCCCCCCCTGGATGTAATAGTTATTTATCGCCCGTATATGACGAACCAGCTCCCTGGTATAATGGTAGATCAGATATTTTGATGAATGTCTTTTGATGACGCGGTATCGGCAAGAGCCTATCCTGAGATAGCTTATTAGCAATTCGACTGGCCACCATTGGCCAGTAGCGGCGCCAGCGTACATCCCAGTCGGGCTGGCGTGACACTGCATACACCAGCCAGTGTTGATTATCATTCATTATCAAGATCTCTCCTAGATCTAGACGTATTTGCTGGCAAAAATTAATAACTTTTTTTTGCCAATATACTGGGGGATGCTGAGTACGCATCTCACTATCAAAATATAACGCCCCCATGACGTGTAGACAAAATGACCATTCGCCCTCATGTTGATCGATGTGTGAGTGCTTCTGCTGATGCTTGTTTGTGAGGTCATAAGGTTTCTGGAAAGTCCTAATGGATTGAGTTTTTGATTGCGTTGGTTGCTTTGCGTTACTACTAAAGTACCACGCAGGAGTCTGAAGACCGCATTGTTGCATCAGTTGATACAACCTTGGTATGTAAAAATATCCTGGGCACAACATCTCATGATTTAATGGATTGATTGTCACTCTCACTATGCTAAACAAGGCAAGCAACTGTGCGAGTAGCCCGGATTCGATGTAATCTTGAGTTTCTGTAACTCGTTTGATTTTTGAGCAGTCATTATCAATCCAGATTAGCGCTTTGATCGTGTTTCCGCTGATGACACAGGTATTGGTTATTATATCGACTCGTTGCCCCAACGCTCGGTCCATACATGACACCTGAGCTTGAGACAACTCTTGCAGTGATAGTCGATTTAACACCCAATTTTGTTTGGACATATACTCTATCAAGTAGTCCGAAAAATCTGACTCTTTCGCAAAAATTACTGCTTGCTTTTGTTTGAGCATTGGACTCTCTTGGTGAGTATTATCCAGTGTAACGCCATGATAACTAGGACGCACTACCGTATTTGAGAGAAATAGACAAGTTGTAGACGAATACTTAGGCTCTCAGCGGTACAAGTTGCGAAAGTGCTTGTAAAATACGCGGGTTAATTTCAGCGCGTGGGCAAATGATAGGGGTGCAGCGGTCCGTCCACGGCTTATATTCTGCATAAATCATCTCTGGCGCATTATCAAT
>DBUY01000060.1:0-20513 GCA_002308435.1 Proteobacteria bacterium UBA1278
TTATCATAATAACATGGATAGGAGACAATCGTTCCAGGCTTTGCTCCATACTCACCATGAGAGCAAACCCCCATCGAGAAAGCACCATAGGCAAGATTTGAGTCAAGTAACATGATACTGGCATCGAGTACCGCGTTTGCAGCGGAAGCAGCTGATGAAGAGCCTCGTGCTTGAATCACCACACTCCCACGCTCAGCAACCAGTGTCTGATAGGCGTTGGCTAGCCATTCCGTATCGGCAATGTCAGTGATAAGCTGGCCATCATATTGCGCACGCTGATAATCGACATACATTGTTGTTGAATGGTTTCCCCAAACACAAAGATTCTCCAATAGCGAAATGTCCCAACTAAAATGGGTTGCCAAGTGGGCATAAGCACGATTCTGATCAAGCATAGACATTGAATAAAACCGATGTGCTGGCACATCCCTCGCATGATTCATACAAATATAGGCATTTGTATTACAAGGGTTACCAACAACCAGGACCTGAACATCTGGGGCAGCGTAGGTATTAATTGCAGCGCCGTGCGCTTGAAATATAGCACCATTGATACGCAGTAGATCCGCCCGCTCCATCCCCTGAGTCCGAGGACTTGCACCGACCAGTAATGCAAGTTGACATCCATCAAAAGCAGTTTTTAAATCCGAAGTAACCACAACATGCTCAAGCCAGGAAAAGGCACAATCGGACAACTCCATAGCAACAGCCTCAAGCTTTGATTGGGCAGCTTCGATATCAAGCAATTTGAGAACGATCTTTGTCTCTACATCGACCAGTAGCTCTGCTAATCGGGGCAACAAAGCATAGGCAATCTGCCCAGCTGCACCGGTTACCGTGATGGTGATCGTTTTCGTATTCATACTGGCTCCATTCTAAGTTTCGTAATAACCCAACTGTGCCCTGTCAATTAAGACCTACATCGATCGGTTATTTAGCCTCAGTAAATTAACAGTTGCTAAAAGATACGCATGATCGAACAGATACCAAAGTAAAAAAAGCACAATGGACACACAATTCGAAGATACCGTATAAAGTCTAAAACAACAGCACCTTTAATGCGCAAAACCAGCGACCCTAGACACAATCGCCAGACAACAGAGGCAAATGTCAATCCAGCCACAACAGAAACCACCATGCCAGCCTGCGCAGAATGCCCAGCAAGCTCCATCATTAAACTCATGTAGCCCAGAATTGTCATCGGGTTAGAGAATGCAATCGAAATGACCTGTATGAATAAGCGCTTTAGATCAGGGTCTTCAACAAACTGATATTCTGACTTCCCTTTACGCAACTCGCGCACCCCGAAACCAATCAAAACGAGCCCGCCAAACAGATTTAGCAACTTCTGATAGTGCGTTAAGTAATGAACGATAGCAACTGAACCGGTCGCCGCAAGACCGCTCAACACGATGTTAGCCAGACCAGACGCCATCGCAACCACTAAGAAACCAGACAGCCCAAGACGAACTGTCTGCTTGATGCATACAACGTTGATCGGCCCGATCGGTACTGAAATGGCTAGACCGGCCATCAATGCTTTCAAAAAAATCGCCACTTATGGAAACCCAACAAAATTAAATTAAGATGATATCACAAGTCGTTGCTAAAACCAATCACAGCAATCGACAAGAAAATTTATCATTATTTACGCACAGGCCATGTATCGACGAAGTTACAGTCCATAGTGGTCGATACCAAAGCGCATAACAATGGTTTAACGGTACAATCGTTACCACACCACTAGACAATGAGCTGATCTGCAATAGGACGCACACTGTCACCTGATAACTGACTCAGAATATAACGAAAAACGCAGCAAGTGTCCGTAAAAATCTCATTCTGTAATTCACCCAAAACCATTGAAAGGCCATCAAAATCAACTGGCGTTTGCCAAATCGATGAGATAGCCTCTTGATGTAGCGCCTTACGTATAGAATCTGTAGGAATACGAGCAACAGAAAAAAGCCCAAGCCCGCTGGGCTCTACAGAAGCCGTTCGGTTGGCTTGTCGCGCGACAATCAGGTCTAACTGAATTACCATCAACGTCTTGACAACGCAACGATCAATGCGTGAATCTCGATCCGAATGAGCGCATGATTCACTTGGTGTCGGCATCAGCGTTATCAGTTGCTCTATCAAACGCTCACAAACCAAAATACGTTCAGGACTAGACAACACAGCATAGTGATTATTAAGTAAGCGTAACTGCATCAGACGGTAAATTGTCGACAATTGTCGATTATCCTCAGGTAAACGACTGACCAACGAATCCATATCTTCAAATAACTGCTTCATCAACTGATATTTATCCGTAGAGCGACCGTGACAATCCAGCAACTCAAAAAAAACCACGTAATAATCAACTTTCTGATCAATCGGATAATCCTTCAACAAGGTTGTCCATTTTTTATCCAGCATATCCATCGCTTGACAGCGGGTCGAAAATGAACTGCAAGGGGATAAAAGCATCATTAGTAAACTGTGAAACTCCCCTCTCGATAGATATCGCAGCATCGTAGCTGACTCCATTTTAGTCAAAATTAATCGAGAGAATTTTGCTTTATACTCAACCGATAAAGCATCGTCGTTGTGATAGAGTTCACTGATACATCGAATTCGGTGCTCATCTCTGATGAGCGTGTCCCCGTCCGAAGATAAAACAACACAAGACAACATTGACTCGAGACGGCCACGCTTATGTCGCTCGTCCTGGATACTCTTGTAAGGCATGACAGCCTGCCCCAGCGCATCGGCACTACGCCGCAATCTATCCAATCGACGATTCCACTCAAACACAAGATTGAACATCGGGCGACTGACCAGCTGAAATTTTTTTGACGAATTCTGCGCCAATGTGCGCAACGCAGATATCAGTCGCTCACAGTCTGATTGGAATATCTCTTGCATATGACCAGCGATCATATCTGGATAACCATTAACATCTAAAAGCGCAATTGTCTCTTTCAACGCATAAAGCTGACCATCCATAAAAACAATAGCTTGATCGTCGGCATCGCTCTGCGATTGTGCACCAATCATTTGCTGCACACTCGTCTCTTCAAATTGAGTAAACTTTACAAGAGATTCAACAATCTGCTCAATTGAATTCAAAAGCGCATAAGACTCATTATAAACATCATTGTAGACAAACAAAGGCAACTGCAGGTAGAAGTCTGGTAGTTTTGCTAATGGCTCTACCATAGCGATTTATTCACAACAACACTGTGTAATCAACATACGTCCATGTACGTACAGATTCAATAGACAAAGGGCTCTTGGCGAATCACGATATTGCCTTTGTTGTAATAATTGACTATGCTAAAGCCGAAAGCACGTGAATCTTAATGAATAACAATCAAATACCCAATGAGGCAGCGTCCATACATGGTTTGATCGACCGCGTTGTCTATGAGTCAGAAAACGACGGTTATTGTGTTCTGAAAATAATCAACGATCAAAAATCTTCTATCACGTTAGTCGGCCATTGCGCGCATCCTCAGATTGGCCAAAGCATCAAAGCGCAAGGCACATGGATAGAAAATGCACAATACGGCAAACAATTCAAAGCTGACCACCTCACACTCACGCTTCCAAAAACCAAACAAGCCATTTCAGATTACCTCAGTAGCGGCGTCATCAGGGGCATAGGAAAACAAACCGCGCAATTGCTTGTCAAACACTTTGGCACAAACACGCTCGACATTCTCTCTAACAGCCCTGAAAATCTACAATCTGTACCAGGTATTGGTAAAAAAAAATCCCAGCAGATACAGAAATCTTGGCAAGAACAGCAAGGCGCCAGTGATGTACTCATTTTCTTACAGGGTCACCAAATCGGGCCAGCAAGAGCAATCAAGATCTACAAACGCTATGGCCATGATGCGATCACAACAATTCAAAAAAACCCGTATATCCTTTATCGAGATATTCCTGGAATCGGATTTCACTTAGCGGACAAGATCGCACAATCTATGGGGCTAAAGAAGGATCACCCTCAGCGAGTACGGCATGGGTTATTTTATCAACTTGACGAATTAGCCAGTCAAGGCCATACCACATCAGAAACGGAACAACTCATAGAGCAAGTGTCTGAACTCCTGAAGGTTAACAACCAACTTGTCATCGAACAGTTACAAGCATGTATCGATGACCAAAGCCTAAGACAAACCTTAGAGCAACAGGTCAGTCATACGAGCCTGACGAGCTTGCGACAGTGTGAGGAATCTATCGCCGAAAAACTTGTTGAGCTCTGTAATCACCCAAGCCACCTCCCGCCTCATAGCAAGATTCGAACTCACATGGAACAGTTAGACGATACCCTTGGCTACCAACTCTCTGAAGGACAAATCAAAGCATTACAAACAATTTTGTCCAACAAAGTCTGCGTACTCACAGGCGGTCCAGGCGTTGGTAAAACAACACTGGTGCAAAGTGTCGTTCATATATTAAGAAAATGCCATGTTCAATTCCAGCTATGCGCTCCGACTGGACGAGCCGCCAAGCGACTGAAAGAATCAACAGGACACGAAGCCAAAACAATTCATCGTGTACTAGGCATTGATCCGATCAGTAAGCAGTTTCAACACAACGCTAAGGACCCACTGAAAACTGAGTATTGCATCGTTGATGAATGCTCAATGCTAGATGTCAACCTAACACAAAATTTGCTATCTGCACTACCAAAGCACTGCGGTCTTTTATTGGTTGGCGATGTGGACCAACTCCCATCAGTTGGACCTGGTAACGTTCTTGGAGACGTCATTGAGCTAAAACGAGTTCCAGTGGTACAGCTTACTGAGATATTTCGGCAAGCACAGACCTCCCTAATCGTACGCCACTCACACCGCGTACGCGAAGGAACAATACCAAACTTTGACGTCAGCGACAAAGATACCCTACAAGATTGTTATGGTATATTTGTGGACGAAACTGAAAGTATTGGTAAAAAAATTGAAACTATGATCTGTGAACGCATACCAAAGCGCTTCAAGCTTGACCCATTGCGGGACATTCAGGTGCTATGCCCCATGCAGAAAGGTAGTCTGGGTACAATCGCATTCAACAAGCGATTGCAACAATCGGTAAACCATGCACCAGTACTCTTTCAGAATGCTCAGATTACATTGAAGCAATTTGACAAGGTCATGCAGAGACGAAACAATTACGAGAAGGAAGTCTTCAATGGTGATATCGGGTATGTTGAAGGCCACCAGGCAGAGAAACAGATTGTCAGCATACGATTTGATGACAAAATTGTCGACTACTTCTATGACGAGTTAGACGAAATCACGCTTGCGTATGCAATGACGATCCACAAAAGTCAAGGATCTGAGTTCAAAGCGGTGATAATACCACTGACTGGTGAACACTACGTTATGCTAGAACGCAATCTTCTATACACAGCCATGACCAGAGCTAAGAAATTATTGATCATGATCGGGGATAAGAAATCACTACGAATTGCGGTTCAAAAACAAACAGCCAAGACAAGAAACACGATGCTGAGGTCACTATTGAATGAATCATTCCTGAGGCAGACATTACAATAATAAGGCGGTGACATCGATAAAATGGAAAAAAGATTAAAATAATCTGAAATAAATGAAAGCACGGGGTTGTACCACGTGTCGAGTTGTGTTTTATTTATGATAAAGCCAGATGGGGATTGACGATGGACGAAAATCAAATCAGAGAAAACAATCAAAACCGCCTATCCGTTGGCCAACAGAAAAGTGACAAAAAGAGATTGACCGTGCAGACACTCTCAGACAAACGGAATGTGAAGGCAAACCCACCATCAGCAAAAACAGATCTTCATAAGAACACCCAACTGGCGTCAGGGAAGCGCATCGGGTGGAGAAAACGCGTTAAGACAGAACCAGATGCAGATGAAGAATCAAGAGATAACCAAGCATCATTTAGAAACAGAGTCGAAGCAGCAATTCACGATTCGGGGGTTCTGAACATTAGCCCAAAAACGGTAACGATGAGAAAAATGAAGAAAGAAACTGTTACTCATAACGGCTCGTGTGGAGCTGGCGCACTCTCAATCGGACTATGCCTAGCAATCTGTGAAGACAGGTACTCGCCAGGTACTGACGCAAGAACCAAACTCATTGAATCTTGGAACACAACGTACCCATCACAACGAGTAGAATCGTTTGATAATCTAACACAAACGATCAAGGATACGTTGGAAGGCGGAAACACACAAGACATGGAAAATCTGATTAGCCCAGTTATACGTGTGTACATTGGGATCGCCATGATGCAACAGCAGACAGTAAGCCCTGAAGAAAGATTTACCATCCATTCTGATAAAAGTCAGAGCTGGGATTTAGATATTTTGACAGACACAGTCCGTAACACAGTCAGACAACACGTAGCTGACGCCGCAGAGGTTGAGAAGAACCGATTCTATGACGAGATAAACTCCGACGTTCTAAGTTACGGTTACTACTTGTATGATGAAGACCTATCAACAATCGCCAGTGAATTGTTTGACATGCAGGTCAATCGCATCGTGAGCATCAATAGACGAGATTTTAATATATACCAGGATATTAATAACAAACTAAAATATAATCATGAGATTATCTGCTCCTACGCCTTGAAGCATGACATAGAAATAGAGCATTGCAGCACATACACTGCAAACCCCAGTCTTATCCCAATTAAGAACTGTAACGAACCCCTTGAGGGTTACTACACAGTTGATATCATGTCATCTGGGTATAGAGTATGGATGAAGACAAAAGGAATAATCAAAGATATCACTGTGGCGCTGAACCTAAAAAAAGTAGATGATATGATTCAATTTCCTGCTGGCAATGGCGTGTACAAGCAAGACGACACACTGAAAAAAACCGTTGAAGAGACACTATATAATCACGTAGAAGAGAAAGTAGCAGATCAGATCCGATCTGGAGAGACAAGATTTTACATTGATCATGAATCTGTTGAGTCAAACGTCATCGATCTTATGCACTCGGATGAGATCTTTTGGGACAGCTTGATTAACCCAGAGCAGGCTGCAAAATACAGTCGAATGTACGTTAAACAGAAGTCCGAAATCGACGATATCTCAGCATACACACGACTTGGGAAAAAGAGCTCAATTGCACTCGAGAAAATTTGGAACGAGGGCATGCAATGTTGTCTTCTGATGAGAGAGGTATTCGTTCAATTCTGCCAAGCAATCTCTAATAGACTGCTTCCACTGATCAGATTTGTACCAAATCAGATAAATCCTCTCGATTATCTCTTTGTGTGCACAGGAATACTACTCATGGTCTGCGCACCGAGTATTGCCTCATTTACCACAGCAAGTGCATTTTGTTCCTTTCGATTTATAATGCTACTCACCCTGGGGACACTAGACCAAAGAGTAGAGTTGCTACCTCGTGAAAATGGTCAGAAAAGTGCGCAGTCTCTGCTTAAAGCTAAGACAAACAATAAATATAGAAGAGAGCCAATACGCACAGAAACCCATTCATTAGAGTGTGACGATGGTGGCCCCAACCATTACACCTTGGCATAAAACGATCGGAGTAACAGATCGTAGAAATGGAGGAACACCAAGCCGTTGATAATACTTCTTTAATCGGCTGGCTGACATAAAGTCAAGTTTCGATTTTCTATCAAATAATAACTGATAATCAGTGAGGTCGGTTTGTGATGTGGCAAAGACCAATCGGCAATCATTTGGACACTGATAGATGAATGACGATATAGATACTTGAGACAAAAAATGATCCGCAGGAACGGAAATAAAATAACCAGCCGGATAAATGAAGATATCATTTCGATATATACGCAAAGAAAATTGATGAGTCGTGAATAGACATTCACGGCCTTGTTGCGCAGTTTCTATTTGATTCAACAAAACATCAAGCTGCCGCCGAGAAGGGAGATACCATTGCTGCTGAGATACATAAGCCCTTATCAGCAAATGGCGCTCTGCTCGTCTCAAGCTATTGAACGCACAACGATCTATACAAAATAAGCCGAAGTGATTTCGGCTAATTTGAGATAATCGATCTAAAACATAGTAAGAGAGCATATCCCAGTCTGACTGTAGTGCAGAGACTGAATGATTCATATTTTCAACCGAAGCGCTCCAACGATGACTCAGCAATGGCAGCACATGACTACGAAGATAATTGCGCGAATGTTTAGAATCAAGATTACTCGGATCGACAATAGTTAGAAGCTGTTTTGATCGGACATAATGATGACACTGAGATTTCTTATAGAGTAAAAGTGGGCGTAACAATTGAAGATGCGCACGTTGAATCAGACGACGCATACATCCTAGACCTGATAGCCCTGCGCCCCGTAGCAAATTCAACAAAAAGGTCTCAACTTGATCCTCAGCGTGATGACCCAAAACAATACAACGCGGTAAATCACTCGATAGTGACTCAAACACTGCCCACCTCGCCTCGCGAGCTGAACACTCCGTTCCATTGCGATGATCAACAGTAACGTCATACGTCAAAAAATCAATTTCATACCGCGTAGCAAGATCACGACAGTGATCCTGCCAGCGGGATGACTGTGATTGAATACAGTGATTAATATGAACAGCAGTCAACTGATGCTGAGTAGCACTCAGAACAAATTGACGCATGACAAAAAGACAACAGGTAGAATCGACACCGCCGCTCCAGCCACAAAAGAAATGCGTGGGCTTGACGAATGACTGACGTAAAAATTGCATCAGCTCATCTAGCGGCAAGGCAGGATTGTTATAATTGATCGCCATGTAGACTTTCATGCGGTGATAGCAGACGTTGTTGCCGTTGAGCAATCAATTGCTCAGCAGGAATAGAGCAGAGCCGATCTAGCTGGACTTGTATATCATTACGCACTACTTGCAAGATCTGGCTGGGATCTTGGTGGGCACCACCCTGCGGCTCATCAATAATCGTATCGATAAATCCTCTGGATAACAGCGAAGGTGCCGTAACAGCCATCATTTCACTTGCCTTATCCATATGCTGTTTATCTTTCCAAAGAATACCCGAACAACCTTCAGGAGAGATAACAGAGTACACTGAGTATTGAAGCATTGCTGTATAATCAGAGACCCCCATCGCCATCGCACCACCACTCATGGCTTCGCCGATCACATAGACTAGAATAGGGACAGAAAGACCTGTCATTAGCACGATATTAGAAGCAATCGCCTCACTTTGATTGTGCTGTTCAGCATCAACACCTGCATGCGCACCTGGGGAATCCAAAAAGATAATCAAGGGCATCTGGTAACGCTCTGCTAACTGGTAACAACGCCCAGCTTTTCGATAGCCTTCTGGACGAGGCATCCCAAAATTATGCGCGATACGGGAATCTAAATCGTGACCTTTCTCTTGGCCGAGCAACATCACTGCTCGATCATTGAACATTGCAGTCCCAGCGAGCACTGCACGACAATCACCAGACATGCGATCGCCATGCAATTCATCGAAATCATCAAAAGAGTGTAAATAAAATGATGAATGTGGACGCTCAGGATGACGTGCAAGCTGAACAGTATCCCATGGGCTTAGCGCATCACAGGGTTCAGCTTGTATCTTATCTGACAAAACATCTCTCCTAGCACAAGAAGCAAATTAACTAGGATCTGTATCGTCTAGTTTCTTCTTGATCATATCACCAATACTACCTGAATCAACATCACGACTGGCCTGCATCTTGTCATACTCTTGTTTGACATGATGCGAGCTCGATGATTTACTCATCGATAAGGGCAATAAATAGTTTCTTGATTCATGAAGTGTAACATAAGTGTCTAATGAATCACCTTCTTTAACATTCGCCGGGCATTCATCACTACGTATAATCCCATTAATTTGATCATTGACCTTAACAATCACGTTGTTCCCCTCAACTGAGCGAACAGTAACAGTAATTTTCGTATTTCTCGGCGTCTGTTCACAGAAGTCAGCAAACGGATCTGAGGTAATCTGCTTCGCGCCAAGAGATACACGCTCTCTTTCAGGATCAATAGATAATACGATGGCCTCGATTTCCTCTCCCTTTTTCATCTGGCGAATCATTTGCTCACCAGGCTCTGTCCATGATAAATCAGTTGCATGGATTAAACCATCAATACCGCCGTCAAGGCCAATAAAGACACCGAAATCAGTTATTGTCTTGATCTTACCCTTGATAATATCGTCCTTCTGATGATTATTAGCAAACTCTGCCCATGGGTTCATTTGACATTGTTTGAGCCCGAGAGAGATACGACGCTTATTTTTGTCAATGTCAAGAATCATGACTTCGACCTCATCACCAACGTGGACAAGATTACTAGGTTTGACATTTTTATTGGTCCAATCCATTTCACTCATATGAACCAAACCTTCGATTGCATTTGTGATCTCCACAAAACAACCATATTCCGTAATATTAGTGACCTTACCAAACACTTTACTATTCAATGGATATTGTTCTTGTAAATCTTCCCATGGATCCTCAGCAAGTTGTTTAAGTCCAAGCGATACGCGCTTTTTCTCACGATCAAAACTTAATACTTTTACGTCGATCTCATCACCAATTTGAATCAACTCACTTGGGTGCTTAATGCGCTTCCATGACATATCCGTAATGTGTAAAAGACCATCAATACCACCAAGGTCAACAAATGCGCCATAATCGGTAAGGTTCTTAACGATCCCTTTGACCGTGATTCCAACAGCTAGTGAATCCAATAACTTAGTCCGCTCCTCACTACCCTGCTCTTCAAGTATGCTACGGCGTGAAACGACAATATTGTTACGCTTCTTGTCTATTTTGACAACCTTGAATTCCATTTCTTGACCAACAAGAAAATCTTGGTTCTTCATTGGCTTGACGTCCACCTGTGAACCAGGCAAGAAACCTTTCACAGAGTTAACAATGATAGAAAAGCCACCTTTGACACGGTCTGTTATACGACCTAAAACTGGCTTACCAGCATCATATGCTGCTTCAATATCTCGCCACTCTACCGCTTTTCTCGCCTTATCACGAGATAAGCATGTCTCACCGTAACCATTTTCAACCGACTCTAAATACAAATCGTAGTGGTCACCAACAGCAAGCGGTTTTTCAGCTTCATCAGCCTCAAATTCAAAGCGAGGGACAATAGATTCGGACTTCAACTCACTATCTACAACGATATAGTCTTTATTTACTTCAATGATTTGTCCACTAATAATGTTGCCATGTTTAATATCAAGATGGCCAATTTTCTCCTCAAAGAGGGCAACCAATTGTTCATCTGTCATCGATGAATTGGTTTCTGATTTATTTTCTGTTGGTTGGGCTGATTCAGCAGTCATGCTTTTTCCTTATTAACGTGCCTACACGTCGCTGGTTAAAGGTTTGTGGATGGCCTTCACTTGGTAAAGTGCCTCGTATATTTTCTGTTTAACAGACGTAATGCTCAACTGAGAGGTATCAATCACCAACACATCCTCACCTGATAGGGTTTGGTAAGCCTGTTGTTGATCACGTACGTCTCGTCTCGACTGCATCTGCGCAACGTCGGCTATTTTAACATCATTTCCGCAACGATTCAACTGATTATAGCGCCTCTGTACGCGCACTTCCTCGTCAGCAGTTAGATATACTTTTAGGGTAGCTTCTGGGAAAACAACACGTCCCATATCACGACCCTCAGCAACCAATCCCGGGGCAATCAAGGCAGATCGCTGAACAGCTAGCAACTGCTCCCTGATTTCGGTAATTCCTGCAAGCTCTGATGCTGTACGACCCACTTCCTCCGTGGACAAACGCTGCGTTAGGTCCTCATTTGCAGCAAGCACAATCACTTCGCCTGATTGGCTAACACGACAAGTTAAATTGGTCAGCTCGAGCTGTAGAACGTGGTTAACCGTTGTGTCACCCTTGACCATAAAACGACCAGTTAATTGGCAATGCGCCAGATAACGATAAAATAAACCACTGTATAGAGCGCGCCAGCCGAGATCTAAAGCAATTTGTGAGGTAATACTCGTCTTACCAGTGCCACTGAGCCCATCAATGGTTAAAACTGGAAGCTTTGAATGAGGCGTTGAGTTCATATCTTATCTCCATATGCGTTTAAAAAGCCAATGAGACGCTCATATGCATCATCATCAATACCGTGATAAAGATTAACTCTCACACCACCAACCGCTGCATGACCTCGCAATCCGTATAATCCGTTTTTCTCAGCTGCATCAAGAAAAGCAGAGAGACCAGAAGGCACATCGAAGCAGATATTTTGCGTCGAGCGACAAGCAGCTGGCACCCGACATTTATAACCAGGCTGATTATCTAACAACTGGTATAATCGGGATGCGCGCTCACACTGCCGAGCTGATAGCGCCGACATCCCACCCTGGGCATCCATCCAACACAGCATATGCCACAACACATCCATACAAACCAGCGGTGGTGTCGAGTAAAGAGACTCGTGCTGAGCAATTGATTGGTACGACTGCAGCGGCATCAAATCAGGCGCACAGTGTGCCAGCAAGCCCTCATGGCAAATGACAATTGTCATACCAGCGACACCTAAGGCTTTACTGGTTTGCATGAACAACATTTGGTAATCCGTGACATCAATTTGGCGAAAGCCCATCTGCGAGGTGGCATCAGCAACAGCACAAGGGTGTGATTTCACTGAAATCGGCAAATGGTGACCATCCACAGTTTCATTGAGCACAGTAAATAACATCTCTCGATCATCAGCAGTTGCTATTTTTGTTCTCATCTCTTGGTGGACGTCTACCTGGACGCGTGTGAGGCGATCAGGGCAAAAAGCTTCTATCGTATCAGCCCAAGCACGGGCCCAGTGGCCTGACTCTAGGATCGAAAAACGATAACGATGCGAAAAATTCAACAACATCTGTTCATACTGATGGCGGGCACCACCAGCAAGAAAGAGTAATCGATACTGTTCTGGGATATTGAACAGTGCGCGAAAACATTCAGATATCTCACGCTGCCTAGCGAGTGATAAAGGGTGCCGATGAGATAGTTCATAGAATCGCAGTTCACACTGATGGCCCACCAATGTTTGTGATGAAAACCGGGAGAGAACCTCACGAGGAAGTAGCGCAGGCCCAGCACCAAAATAAACACCTGATTGGGTCAACATACAGTCCCTTTCTCAGCACGAACCATCAGTCTAGTGTTATTCATCATGAGATGTATTATCCACTACCTCAGAGTCTAGTGGAACAACTACGTCAGCATTTTCATGCTCAGCTGATACAACCTCCTCAATAGATTCAAGCACCTGGCAGCCGACCACCCGATCGTCGCTAAGCTGGATCAGTCGAACACCTTGTGTATTACGCCCCAATATAGAGACTGTGCTAGCAGCCATTCGTATAATTGCGCCATTATTAGTAATCAAAAAGAAATCATGATCATCAGCAACTTGAACAGCCGTAACCAGAGTGCCATTACGCTCGCTGGTGTTAATCGCAATCACACCTTGTCCACCCCGACCGATACGGCTAAATTCATCGACTCGGGTACGCTTCCCATAACCGTTTTCTGTTGCCATCAATAAATTCTGGCTCGGGTCAACAGCAATCAGCGTAATCACCTTCTGCGCCGGCTTTAAGCGAATACCAATCACACCCTGAGATGTTCTACCTGTCTCGCGTATGTCACTGGCTTTAAATCGAATCGCTTTACCGGCTGAGGAAAACAACATGACATCTTGATCTAATGCCATCAACACCACACCAATTAGCTGGTCTTCAGGCTTCATGGTAATCGCAATAATACCAGATGAGCGAACATTAGCGAATGCACTCAAAGGCACCTTCTTCACCAAGCCACACTGTGTTGCAAATACGCAATATCGATCGTCAGAGAAATCTCGAACCGGCATAATTTCTTGTATCAACTCGCCATCCTGTAACGGCAGATAATTATTCGCCGGTCGCCCTTTAGCAGCTCGACTAGACAAGGGAATACGACGCACAGGCAGCTTATAGACGCGCCCCATATTGGTAAAGCAAAGAAGATCTTGGTGTAAAGTAGCAATCCATAGACTATCTATGACATCATCAACCTTGGTTTGCCCGGCAGACTTTCCTTTTCCACCACGTCGCTGTACCTTATATTCTTCAACGCTTTGCGCTTTTAAATATCCTTGGTTTGACTTTGTAACCACCACTGGATCATCTGGTATTAGATCCAAATCATCGAGATCGCAATGCTCATCATTGATCACCGTACGACGAGGCGTCGCGAACTTTTCTTTTATTTCTACGAGCTCCTCGCGTATGACTGCCATAAATCTGGCGTAATCACCAAGAATTGCGAGTAGCTCACGAATTTTATCGACAATGGACTTGAACTCATCAATAATTTTTGTTCGCTCTAAACCAGTAATACGATGTAAACGCAAATCAAGAATAGCCTGCGCTTGAGTTTCACTTAACTGATAGCCTTGATCATTAGCACCATAGTCCCCATAAAGATTAGGAACATAAAGTAGATCACGCTCGAGGTCTGCAAGCGGAAAATGCGCCATAGACCAACGTTGCGCCAACAAGGCAGTTTTAGCTTCAGCAGGGCTACCCGCAGATCGAATCATTTGGATGACATCGTCAAGGTTACTGATGGCGACCGCTAAACCCTCGAGAATATGTGCCCGCTTACGTGCCTTAGATACCTCAAACTCAAGTCGACGGCGAACGACCTCACGACGATGCTCGATAAAAGCAGTCAAAATCTCCATCAATGGCATACATCGCGGCCGGTCTCGATCTAGACAAACCATATTGATGCCATATACACACTGTAAAGGTGTTAATGAGAATAACTGGTTGAGTATCAATTCAGCGCTCTCACCTCGCCGACACTCAATAACAACACGCATACCTTTTCGGTTCGA
Source organism: Proteobacteria bacterium UBA1278 (assembly GCA_002308435.1). GTDB lineage: Bacteria > Pseudomonadota > Gammaproteobacteria > Comchoanobacterales > Comchoanobacteraceae > UBA7916. The sequence goes on from DBUY01000060.1 coordinate 14,900, forward strand.
CTCGTCGCGTATGGCCGTTATACCATCAACCTTTTTTTCTCTAACTAATTGGCCAATTTTTTCACAGAGCTTTGCTTTATTCACAGCATACGGCAACTCAGTGATAATAATGGTTGATTTGTTGAGTTTATCGTTGTGTTCGAAATCAGCCTTGGCACGCATGTAGATTTTGCCACGACCGGTTTTGTAGGCGTCAACGATGCCAGAGCGACCACTCACAATACCAGCCGTGGGGAAATCAGGCCCATGAATCAAGCCAAGAATATCTGCTAGTGAACAATCTGGTTGATCAATCAGTAGAATCAAAGCATCCAGTACCTCACCAAGATTATGTGGTGGAATATTGGTAGCCATCCCCACAGCAATTCCGGAAGAACCATTGACAAGAAGGTTAGGAATTTTAGTCGGCAACACCAGAGGCATCATCTCTGTGTTGTCAAAGTTTGCTACGAAATTCACCGTATCCTTATCAAGATCTGCAACTATCTCATGTGAGATTCGTGCCAAGCGAATCTCTGTATAACGCTCTGCAGCCGGACTATCTCCATCAACAGAACCAAAGTTACCATGACCATCAATCAATGGATCACGCATTGAGAAGTCTTGAGCCAAACGGACAATTGCATCATAAATGGCCAAATTTCCATGCGGGTGATATTTACTCATCACCATCCCGACAATACGCGCTGATTTCTTGTATGCTTTATTCCAGTCATTCCCCTCTTCATACATAGAGTACAAAACACGACGATGCACAGGCTTTAACCCATCACGCACATCCGGTAATGCTCGCCCAACAATAACGCTCATAGCATAGTCTAGGTAGGACTTTTTTATCTCGCTCTCAAGGCTTGTTGGAATTATTTGGCGACTTTCTGGCATAATTATTGGCCTGATTAATACATGCCCATATGATACCACATCTCGAAAACAACTACTACTCTCAGACTCATCAGACACGCTAGATTTAATGGAAAGCTAATGCAAGATTACTCTACTCAATCAGACTTAACGTACACGGAAAACATCAGCAATAGAACGAGTGAGGCGTCTAACGATTTTCTGTCGAGATGATTGCTCTGGAGTAGGAGAAATGACCGCATGTTGAGCATCATTCTCGGCAACAGCCTCACGATCTGAAACAGCTGAAGCGGCATCTGATTCATCGCTGGAACTATCCCCAGAATCACTGGTATCTGAAGACTCATCGACAGTGTCATCAGCTTCATCTGTAGAGTCATTAATGGAGGAACCACTCTCGTCTGAATCCTTTGTAGACTGCTCGGATTCGTCATCTGATATACGATCACCCGTCCCCTGATCGAGATCAGTCATGGACGATAACGGCACATTAGCCTCTTCATGTTGCTTGAGTGAAGAGATTTTCTGACGAGATGATTGCTCTGGAGTAGGAGTAATGGCCGCATGTTGAGCATCATTCTCGGCAACAGCCTCACGATCTGAAAGAGCTGAAGCGGTATCTGATTCATCGCTGGAACTATCTCCAGAATCACTGGTATCTGAAGACTCATCGACAGTGTCATCAGCTTCATCTGCAGAATCATTGATGGAAGAATCACTTTCGCCTGAATCCTTTGTAGACTGCTCGGATTTGTCATCTGATATACGATCACCCGTCCCTTGATCGAGATCAGTCAAAGACGATGACAACACGTTAGCCTCTTCATGATGCTTGAGTGAATAGTCAGACTGGTTCATCGAGCTAGCTTGAACGTAGTCAATTGTACGAGAGGTAGATTCTGCCAATGCAGCGTTCGACTGCTCAGATTCAGTGGACTGAACCGAAGTTTCACGTTCTCTTGATTCATGTTGAGCAAGCCGATCCATTAAGCGATCCTGCTCAATATCCACCGCAAGGTCAATCTCACCATAGCCTGCCCTGTCGCCTTGCAGTCGCACAACAGCCGATTGATCACTTTCAAGACTCTGCTGATCAGCATACTGCACAGGGCCATCTGTTGAAGGCTCATCATGTGCATGCAGCGTTCCAGACTGGGACACCATGGAGTTCTTGTCGTCCAGCTGAGTGACGGCAGCCGCATCAGATGATTCCTCAACAACAGCACTTCCAGTTAGAACTTCGGTGTCACTCGATGAATTCTGTTCTAATGGGGTTAAAGATTCCTCCGCCGATCTCTTGCCAATCGAAACCTCACGCTCTGTGTTGACAGGTTGTGACTGCAAGTCCTGAGCAACCTCAGGTTCACCTTGTGACTCAAGTTCAGAGGATTCTGACTGTATTGAAGGACTCAAAGAGGCAGCCTCATCACGCGCGGCCTCTTCAAATTTAGAGGATACAGGCTGTGAATATTCAGCTACAGCAGCCTCCATATTCCAAGATTCAGGTGAGCCACCAGCCACCGCTGGAAGATCATCAGACATGGCATCTGGAGGCAACAGCTTCTGCTTATCAAGAGACGACTGAACAGCCGGGGCACCGCGTGAACACACCAGTGTGTCTTGGTACACAAAACCATCCTGAGGCACCAAAGAGTGTACAGGGAATACCACTGTTTCAAATTGATCCCCATAGACCTTGATCACATCATCGTAAGCGACTTCCATCGTCACAAACCCAGATGCATCTGTCACAGCGGTATCAACTGATGAGTAAACCCCCTTATTCGAAAATGGCGCACCAGCACATGTTAAACTCGTATACAGCGTAAAGACAGGCTTTGCTTGAAATCTGACATAGGCAATATTACCCGGAAACAGTAAAACCGATCGCTCTGGTGATGCAAATGAAAATGCTTGCTTACCACGATAGTCAATTGTGAAGGACTGAGCACTAAATGGAGCCATTGGAATAAAAGTCGAGCGACCATTTGCCTGCACCGGATATTCACGTCCCTGAGCCTGAACAACCACATCACTATGATTATCCAGGCCATCAACAACTGCAATTACGCCAGTTGATTTCGGCATAGACCGTAAAAACTTAAAGCCGCCAACCCCATATACCCATCCAAAGGTATCCTGTCGATTCAGTGACAAATCATAAGAGAACGTCATCGCCCCATCATGATTTCTGCGAGCACTACCGATAAGTGCAGCAACATTTCGCCGATAGCGATGCGAGAGACGCGCATCTAACGAAGTACTGTTATCATCAAGACTCACAGCAGCATCAACCTGCGTATCAGCGCTAACTTGATAATCATAGCCGTATTGAAGGCCATTTGAATAACTCGGCACTTCATTATCAGTGGAATGCGCATATTGAGAAGCCAAACGAGTTTCATGACTCGAATTCTTCTGTAAATACTTCTCTACACCAAGCCTGACAAACGATCGATCAGGCCCGTGCCCTAACTGTAAATCAAACCGGATGGGACGGCGCCACGACTGCGGATAAGTAAACGACCGTGAAAATACATAAGCATAACGATTGTCACTCGATGTATCGCTACCACTGGCATTGTTACTGAATGTCATATTAAAGTCACCATAAGCACCCATTTGATAACGCAAACTCAGTGAATATAGCTCATTCGCATCCAGAACATTATCTGCAAGTCGTTTGATCGTTAGTACTGTTTGTAGCCGGCGCCATTGATTACTGGCTGTAAGTGCATACAATAAGCCACTTTGTGAATTAAAACCGATAACTGGTCGAATATATTGCATTGAGCGCCAATAGAACCCGGGACCAAAACCTAGAGTAAAGGCATTATCCTGGTAAGTAGACTGAAAATACAGCGCCAATTTAGGGTTGTAACGATAGGCGTAATTATAACCCACATAGAAATCATCTGTGATAGACGGAGTAATGTTAGCTGTTGATCCACGATTTGTCCCGATATATAAATTATACTCAGGGTAACCAAGAATTGGATCCACAGCACTTTTCGAGAAAGGATACGTCTCCGTTCGTGAATCGCCATTAATATCATTGAAAGTGACTGTCACCGTGTATACACCTTCAGGAAACGCAGATGTATCAACACGATGGATTCCTGTGGGGTACTGACGAGTGAGTATAATCTGATTATTCGCATAAAATGTAACCACTGATGGTACTGAGACTTGTATGTCAATAGGCGTCGCAACAAGACTCTGACGCCCACGCATCAGCCGCTGCGTGGTGCGCATGCCATAGCCAAAGATATTTGCAGCGGAATTAAACAGAGTAATTGGCGCAGGAACAAACCCGAATACATGCTCATGGCGATCTTTGATGTAAGTGGAATTTAAGTGGTTCATGAAAAATTCTGAGGTATAGCCATCACTGGACTCATACAGCATGTTGTGGTTGTAGGATAAATTGAGATATAAACTAAACGGCCCCTTACTCAAAAATTGGTCATTGTTCACCACAGCAACATTCTGGTTCAACGTAGCAACAACATTAGAATCAAAACGGCTACTATAAACCCACTGGTCTGAAGTAGACTGCAGATAACTGACACTCTGATCAGATACAGATCGCATGAGAAACTGCGGCGCAATATACAAATCAACACGGTACTCCCCACGATCTAAGACAAGTCCAATCACGTCAGGGTCAAGATAGGGGCAGCGCATGCCCAGTGAGCGATCTCGACAAACATACTCAACGTTTGAATCCAATGCTACTGAGAGCGCATTGATAATTACTAATGGATCAGTAACAATTTCAGATAACTGTTTTCGAATCCGCTCTGGATTAATAATACGGATCTCTTCATCATCAAACTCAGCAATGACATCACCCAAATATCGATCTTGAAAATAGATCGATACTTCAGAAGTTTCTCGATTGCTAAGATTCTCAAATCCAGGTGGAACCCATGGCGTCTCTGCATAAACTGACAAGGTTGTAGCGAGCACTGTCAGACAAAAAAGCCATCCAAGCAGAGTGCCCGATGAAATAACTCGTGAATACTCCAGGCGTCTAACCGCAACTATCCAGTACTGCTGTAAACAATCGCATGCCATTGCCAGATCTAAAGATATAAATTCCCCGATTTTATCGTAACGAGAAATGCTATAAAAGGCAATATTCTTAATACAGTGTTAATCGTCAATCGCATCTATGTTGAGCTGGAAAGCGCCCACATATTTGCCAGAGGAAACTGCCACCAAATCACGGTTTAAAACAGCTATCTGAATATCAATAGCAGTACCAGGACACCCTCCAAACTGAGCACTAGCAGATAGATTAGACGTGACATCATAATGATCAATCACCCCCCAAACACCCGCTTGTAAATGAGGTAATGCAGAACCAAAGGGTTTTGAACTAGCGCCGACTGTAAAAGGTCCTACAGCACCTAAAAGCGACGAGATAGCCGCTTTTTGATTAGGCTTGACGATTAAGAAATACGGCATTGCAGTCCCTAACTCAACGTTATAGAACTGCAAAAGATCCCCGCTAGCAAGGTCCTGGTTCTCTCCAAGGTGAGTCGCAGAATAAGCACCAGTGGCTTTCGGATCTACCATAAAGCGCACACCAGAATGACTATTGGTGTAAACGCAAAACGGAGTAGTTGCAGATACGACGGTGTAACTCCCGGGATTATTCTGTAGAGCCGTCAATGCATTCATGATCACTTGTTCAGAAATATTCAACAACTGATCACTGAAATCACCCGCATACAAAATTGCGGCG
>DBUY01000060.1:20824-22963 GCA_002308435.1 Proteobacteria bacterium UBA1278
GAAACAGGAAGCTCAGTATCCACATCAGCATCATGTGACGAAGCATATCCACAGTCGGTCATTAACCATAAGAGAGCAACAAGTAGTCTAATCAACATTAGGCAGGTATGGTTACTGATTGACGCTGTTGTCGCTTACCAAGCTTTTCGGTATACGACATCTTAACCGTTGTTGGTGGCACATCGATTCGATAGATCTCCCCCGGATATAACATTCTAAACCAGCCGCCTTTCTGACAGGCACTGGCGTCACAAATTTCCATATCAACAATCCATACCACAACATTGCCTGTATTTGTAATTTCAAGCTGTTGAGTAATTTTCGAGTCTGGCCGATCAACTTTGACGAACTGATTACTGGTCTGTGGATTCAAGTCCTGGCGACTTCCGACGTCAACAATAACCGTCTTAGCAATTTTCCCACGAATTAAAAATTGTAACGCCCCGTCTGGCACAGGGTCATTCATCTTCTTCTGTTGTTCAAGATCCTGTTGTGTCACGTGATCAAAATCAATTCGGTAGTAGACATGCCCAGTTCCAGAAACTAATCCTGGTACTTTGTTCACTAAGGATAATACGCGAACTTTACGTTTTTGCCGAGGCTGCATTTTAAGATTGACTGGCGAAACCAATAAACCAAGTTCATTTGGGTTACGAGCAGTCACATAAGTCGGCTGACCTTGCGCATTAATCACTACTCGCTCAACATTTACACGGAAATAAGCAATTGCATCGCTGGTATTGAAAACCGTTATATACTCTTGGCCAGTGCGTGGAATCAACATATGAGTCGTACTCAGCCTCAAGGGATTTGCAGAGGCGACGACGGCAATCGCACAAAACAACCAGGTGACAATTTTTCTCAGCATTTTACGCATGTACATCCAGTAATAATCATTATGAGATTATTACAACGGAAAAGAAAAAGCCACCAATGGTGGCTTTTTCTATGATATATTTTATCTCCTCATATCAATTATGCTGTGTCATCATAGACAGTACCTGTTACACTATCATCAATATCAGCTGTGCTGAGCGCATAGGTTGCAGTATAGGAACCTGCACCAGCTGCTGCCAAATCATTCACGTTACCATAAATCTTGATCGTGATGAGTCCATTACCAGCAGTGCTCGTTGGATCACTCTCTAATTGAGACATGCTACATCCTGAAATGGTTAACCCTTCAGAAGTTGATATTCCACCAGATGTTGTTGTTCCGTCACTCAAACTTAGTGCAGCCCCACCTGAAACGGCATAATGGTTTATTGTGCCCCAGTTATTTACTGATAAATTTTCATGTGTGGTAGCTGAACCAATAGATGTTGCATCTGCATTATTAAGCTTGACACTTGCTGTCCCCTGTACGGCCACATCAGCGCCGATCACAAAGGCTGTAGCGCCAAACTGTCCAGTCGACCCGTCTGCTGATCCGTCGTTACCAAATGTTTCTCCATATGTTGTTTCACCTGCTGGGGTAACATGCAAGAGGAACCTAATTTTCGCATCAGAGTTGCTGTTATTTTTAAATGCTAGCTGGGTTTGAGAATTAGTTACACTGGTATTAGTAAACCCACTCGAGGTGACAATTTTCATCAAAAAACCGGCCTTACTACTACTTACATCAACCGCATTAGAGGCCGCACAGATTTGATAGCTCGCCATCAAAATATAAGCCTCGGCATCAGCTGCTGCGCCCTTCGCCATGGTCACATAGTTTGCCATTTCGCTGTCACTAATTGCGATGGTAAGCTCACTTGGTGTTCTCTGGTCTAATATACTAAAATACGGAGGCACAGTAGCGCCAGCACTCGACGCACTGCCATTCACCTCTGTGGCATAAATGTTGAACGAGCTAGCTAGCACAAAGGCGCTGGCTAAACACATCGCTCGTGTTGATTTGAGTAGACGTTTTGTTCTCGTACTCATGATTACTCCTTGAGATAATTCTCGTTATTGTTCTCTATACACTCTATAGCACAGATAACCGGAAATATCCGAAATAATTTCAGTTATTTAATTGTTTCATTAACCTAAATAAACCAATATCGAAACGAGAAAATTGGCCTGTCGACAAGCGATACAGAGCAAAGTACAAGTTAGATAGTCTAATCTAGCGAAATCTAACGAAATCTAACGAAA
>DBUY01000059.1 GCA_002308435.1 Proteobacteria bacterium UBA1278
GATAGTGACCTTCCTTCTTCGATCATTCATTTAGACATTGCGCCAGACGGTATACTTCATGGTCAAGTAGTTGCTGGTTTTTATGAAGCAGATGCACCGATACCAGATCGTGTTTGTAAGCGTTGTAACAAGCATTCCAGTGATGGACGATATGGCATTTCAAGGAATCAAGAAATCGTTGGTAGTTATGCTGTTTGGGGATTTGAGCAACAAAGTCCAGGTTTTTGGGTTGCTGGTAATGTTGTGCGTGTTAAAAATGGAAAACGTTATAATGCTAATCTACAGCTGCGTAAACCGAATCTACTCAATTTAACCGTATTCTTTGGTATTTTTCATTGGACACTTCAATGGGAACGGATCTCTGAGGCGCAGGTGCGTGCCATCTGCAAATCTGACATCTCATCAGTGAGTCAACAGACTAATGTCCGTTCGTATTGTATTGGGATTAAGTGATATAAGGCTGTCGTCAGCTTGTTTTGATTTGCTAAATGTTGAGTGCCGATAAGAGATAGCAACTTTTTTCGTATATGCACTAGCGTCAGTCGGATTATTTGAAGAGTAATTGGATATTGTGCCGACATGAACCAACTGATTTTGCATAGCGAATCATACATATTCCAATATTTTGTGTGGTGATGATCAAGCTTAATGCAAGATTCATAACGAATGTAAAATCTCCCGCACTCAGATGTTGTTGGCTACACTCGTTAACCAATGCGACCAATAAACAGCCAATGAGTAGATTGATCGATAGCGACTGTTTCCATGCAAGTCTCAATTTAAACCAACGTAATGCCTGAGTTTCTCTTTGAGCTTGGTCAAGATGCCAACTTAGCCAGCTTGTTGTCGTGTGCTGTATTGGATGTGATGAGTCGGGGTTTTGGTATTGACCGAGGGAGTCTATTAAAAATCGATTCAGTTGGTGGTTTTTTTGAGTGACTTGGCTGGAAAGAGACAGCGCTTTTTGAGTGGCTTGTGCTGTTATACATAAAAACACCATACTCCAGCAAATCAAATAAACTGAGAATTTTGGCTGAATGACATAATAAATCCAGTAGTTTGCACTGATCAGGGCATAGAGCTTGGGTAAGAAAATATCCCAGGTGATATGGCATAGGGTATTACACTGAGTGGCGATGTCCTGAATCCGTTTGGCGACTTCCCCTGGGTGGAAAATACGTTGATGAGGTGGACGATGGATGAGTTGTTGATGTAATTGTTGTGTCACGTCGGTTTGAAGTTGTGTGTAGAAATATAATGCAAGATAATTATACGCCCTGAGTAAGATATTCATCACCATCGCAAGCGCTAGGTAAGCGCATAAATAGTGCCAAGCGCAGAGACTGACAGGGCTATTAACTTTAATTGGGTTAACGGCGGTATCGATGATTTGTTTGAGTATGAAGGGACTGAGCGCGACCTCACCAGCTTGAATAAGATTAATGAGGGTGAATGCAAGAATAAATCTTTTTTTCTGCGACAGTACCGCGTATAAAAGATAGGAAAATGACGGCATGGACAATAATCAACGTAGACCAATGATGATATCCGTATGTTATCTGAGCGTAGCAATACACCCAATACCGGGATTATTCCTGATTATGAATTGGCTGATGTACGCTCTTGTATCAAAGCGTGAATCATTTCGGTCGTGATTTCAGCCGCACTACTGAGCTCAATATCAGCGTTTAATGTAAAACTCGTTTTGGTTCGTATTCCGATAGTCAGCGTTTGCGTGTGTGCAGTGCTGCTGCGCGCAGCTTCAATATCATACGGCCGATCGCCAACCATGACAAAGCGCGTATTTGTATCAAAAGCTGATTGAATGTGGTTGATCATGTCAGGCGCTGGTTTGGCGTTGCCATTGAGCGCTGCATCATCACCTGCCTTGATGAGCGTAAATAGCGTGATTAATTCGGTTATCTCGAGCTCCTCTTCAAGGAGATCGCGTGATTTATTACTCGCAATACACAGGATGTGTCCCGCTTGCTTAAGCTCGGTAAGCATGGTCTTGATTCCTGGAAAAAGATGTTTAGCGGCTTGCTGATAATAATATTTGAATCGTTGATAGGCATCTTCTATCCATGCTTGGTGAAGCGGTAATGTGGCATCAATTTGTGGCATAATACGTGGTATGATTTTTTCTTTGAAGCGGTGGCCAGCATGTTGTCGTAACGTGGCTTGCGTTGGCGCTGTCCAAGTTTCTGTAAATGGATAGCGCACGCTTTCTTTCAAGATTTCTGTGATGGCTTGTGCTTGGGTTTCACTGAGTAGTTTGCCCGCATTGAGAAGTGTATCGTCCCAGTCAAAAATGATCACCGGTTGTTGGTGTGTTTGCAGGGTGCTATTCATGGACTATACCGTTTCGCTGATGCACATGGTAACAAGCTTTTTGGGAGACGACAAGCGTTACGCTGATGGTTTGGTGGCTGTGTTTATTATTCGTTTATGCGCCGTTTTCATGATCAAAAATCTGCATGCTGTCGTGATCTGTGCTATAGATCCAGCTCATGACTGGAAACTAACTATGCTTGATCTGCATTATTGTGAAATTCGAATCCAAGACGGTATCGCGTGTATCTATTTAAATAATCCCCCTGTGAATGCATTGTCGGAAGGGTTACGCAATGAAATTCATGCTGTTTTGACGCATGCTGCCACGGATCATACGATTCGTGCTTTGGTATTTTTGACACATGACTTGCCTTTTAGTGCCGGGGCCGATATCAAAGAATTTTCTGGACCCATGAAAGGTAAGTTTTTTCTTGATTTTTATCAGGCTATAGAGGCACTTGATAAACCAGTGATCATGGGTATTCGTCAATACGCACTCGGTGGTGGTCTTGAATTTTGCATGATGGCGCATTACCGTATAGCCCATCGTGATGCCCGCTTAGGACTGCCTGAGGTCAAACTGGGACTCATTCCTGGGGGAACAGGGACGATGAGTTTACCTCGCTTAGTGGGTGTCGATGCTGCGCTATCGATGGCAGTGAGTGGTCAACCAGTGTCCGCCCAATCAGCATTAGAGATGGGGCTGATTGATGCGATTGCAGCATCTGATCTTGAGTCTACCTGTATTGAGTTTGCACAGAAGCAACTTGATAAATCCGAACATCAGTGGCTGAGCCCGTTGCATAGACCCAATCCAGCGGTGCCCAGCGCCGATTATTTTCAGAAAAAAAAGGCTGAGTATGACGCTCAGTTTCAAGGATTTAAAGCGCCATTGCGCCTGCTCGCCTGTATAGAAGCGAGTACATCACTGCCCATTGATGCCGGGTTACGCTTTGAGCAAACACAGTTTATGGAACTGATTACTGGTGATGATGCGGCGGGGATGCGTTATGGATTTTTCGCACAACGATTAGCGTCGCATGTACCCGGGGTACGCCTTGATCAAGCATTGACTATATCTCAAGTTGGTGTCATTGGTGGTGGTTTGATGGGGGCTGGGATCAGTATTGCCCTTTTGATGAAGGGTTTCTCTGTAGTTTGTGTGGAAGCTGATCCAGAGCGTGTTGCACATTGTCGAACAGGCATTGAGCAGCAGGTTGCTAAGTCGGTCCATGCCGGTAAATTAACATTATCTGACTCTAAATCGCTCCTAGCACGATTGCAGGTGACGCAGTCAATTGCTGATGTTGCGCAGTGTGATTGTGTGATCGAGGCGGTGTTTGAAAAGATGTCGCTCAAGCTTGAGATATTTAAAGAATTGGATAGCCTGTGCGCGCCACACACGATTTTGGCATCAAATACCTCTGGTCTAGATCTGAATACAATTGCGGCAGCAACACAACGGCCAGAGAAAGTGATAGGGTTACATTTTTTTAGTCCGGCGCATGTGATGCGTTTACTGGAGATTGTTCGCGGTCAAGTGACTAGTGCTGAAACGCTTGCGACGGGTCTAGCACTCGCTAAGCAACTCAAAAAAATTGGGGTGGTTGTCGGTGTTTGCCCTGGTTTTGTCGGAAATCGCATGATTTTTAAATATTTTTCGCAAGTTGTCTGGTTGTTATTACGTGGGTGTAAACCGCAACAAATTGATCATGCTGTACAACAGTTCGGTTTTGCGATGGGTCCTTGTGCGATGGCTGATATGTCAGGGTTAGATATCTGGGTTCATGCTAATCCCGGTGAGCGTTCTCTGATTCACACGCTGGTCGAGGCTGGGCGCTGTGGGCAAAAAACACAAGCTGGATTCTATGATTACACGAAGGGTAAAAAAACACCGCAACCATCCTCGGTTGCTGATGGTCTCATTACTGACTATGCCAGATCATCAGCTATTCAACCTCAATCATTTACGGATGCAGAGATCGTAAAACGCTTATTGTGTGCATTGATTCATGAAGGTTTACATATTCTTGAAGAGGGTATTGTCTCACGCGCAAGTGATATTGACACGATTTATGTCCATGGATATGGCTTTCCTATATATCGTGGTGGTCCGATGTTTTATGCTGATCAAATGGGTTTATCAGTTTTACGCGACCAATTGTCCCATTACCGGTCTGAGGCAGAGGCCTCATGGTCTGAGGTGCCTTTACTGGACGAAATTATCGCTTCTGGGAAACCACTGCACAAATTTCAAGTGGTCTCACCTGAGCAGAAATCGTGATGTTGTGACAGGCAGTGTCGCTGCGCTGAGTGTATGATTAAGCGCCTAAGTACCAAGCTTTTGAAAGAACTGTTTTACTTTTTCAAACCAGGTTGCTGATTTAGGCCGGTGCTTTTCAGGATCTTTACTGACTGACTTAGAAAATTTCTTTAAGAGCTCTTTTTGGCTGTCATCTAGTTTCACAGGTGTCTCAACAAATACTTTACAGATCAGGTCGCCCGCTTGGTGACTGCGCAGTCCCTTTATACCTTTGCCGCGTATGCGAAACGTCGCACCTGTTTGCGTCTCTTCAGGTATTGTGATTTTTACCTTCCCGTTAATTGTGGGTATGGTTATTTCAGAGCCCAGAGCGGCTTCAGTAAACTGGATAGGGGACTCGCAGTAGAGGTCATTGCCATTTCTCTTAAAAATAGCGTGTGGTTGAATTTGGACTTCAACGTACAAATCACCGGCAGGACCACTAGCGCCTGCTTCCCCTTCGCCACTGAGACGAATGCGGTTACCGTCATCAATCCCTGCTGGGATATTTACCATCAACTTGCGCAGTTTTTCTATACGCTTGCGTCCATGACAGGTGCCACATGGGTTCTTAATGATGGTGCCCTGGCCCTTACAAACAGGACAGGTTTGTTGAATGCTGAGGAATCCTTGTTGAATCCTCACTTGCCCCTGGCCGTTACAGTGTTGGCAGACAGTGACATCATGCGGGTTCTCTGCGCCTTTTCCATCACAGGTGGGGCATGTTGTTAGTGCGCGAAACTGAATTTCTTTACTGCAGCCTTGGATGGCTTCTTCCAGAGTGATTTTTAGATGATAACTGAGATCATGCCCACGTTGCTCCTGGAAAGGGCTGCCTCCGCCGCCGCCGACAAATTCTTCAAATATTTTACCGAATATATCTCCTGAGAAGTCAAAGCCACCAAAACCACCGGCGCCTGGACCACCACCAGCAGCGCCCTCAACACCGGCATGACCAAATTGGTCGTAGGCCGCTTTTTTTTCAGGGTCGCTGAGAATACTGTAGGCTTCGTTGATTGCCTTGAACTTTTTCTCAGCTGCTTTGTCGTTGGGATTTCGGTCTGGATGGTACTTCATTGCCAGACGACGAAATGATTTTTTGATTTCGCCGTCCGAACTTGATCGATCCACTCCTAGGGTTTTATAGTAATCTTCCTTACTCATTTGCTGATGGCTTCTCTAAGTTAGTTATTTGTCTTCATCGACTTCTTTGAAGTCTGCGTCGACGACATTTTCATCAGCATTACCAGCAGTTTCAGCCTCAGGTGCGCTTTTAGCGGCTTCTTCACTAGGGTTCGCGTAGAGTTTTTGTGCTAATTGAGCCGTTGCTTGCTCAAGTTGCTCTTTGGCATCCTTGATTTTCTCTTGGGACTTCTCTTTGACGGCTTCTTCTAGCGTTTTGCATTTTTCTTCAAGGCCAGTGCTTTCTTCACTGGTTAGTTTGTCACCAGCATCTTTAATGGCTTTGCGGCTACTGTGTACGAGATGCTCTGCCTCATTACAGAGGGTAACCAGTTCTTGAAACGCTTTATCTGCCTCTGCATTTTTTTCAGCATCTTGAATCATTTTTTCGACTTCATCATCGCTGAGTCCGCCTTTTGCTTTAATGACGATCGATTGCTCTTTGCCAGTTGCTTTATCTTTGGCAAATACGTGTAAGATACCATTTGCGTCAATATCGAATGTGACTTCGATTTGTGGCATACCGCGTGGTGCTGGTGGAATGTCGGCTAGGTTGAACTCGCCCAGGGATTTGTTTTGACCTGCTACACTACGCTCACCTTGCAGTACATGCACAGTTACAGCGGTTTGGTTGTCTGCAGCCGTTGAAAAAACTTGATTTGCTTTGGTTGGGATGGTGGTGTTCTTTTTGATCAATGTCGTCATCACGCCACCCATGGTTTCGATACCTAGTGAGAGTGGTGTTACATCAAGTAGAAGAATATCCTTGACCTCACCTGAAAGTACGCCAGCCTGGATTGCTGCACCGATAGATACTGCTTCATCTGGATTGACATCTCTGCGTGCTTCTTTGCCAAAGAACTTCTTCACAGTTTCTTGTACAAGAGGCATTCGTGTTTGTCCACCGACTAAGATTACTTCGTGGATATCTTTGGTGCTTAATTTGGCATCTTTCATGGCTGTTTTACATGGCTCAATACTGCGCTTGACGAGATCTTCAACAAGAGACTCGAATTTAGCACGGGTGATTTTCAGGTTCATGTGCTTTGGTCCGCTCGCATCAGCAGTGATGTAGGGGAGGTTGATGTCGGTCTGTTGATTCGAAGAAAGCTCGATTTTTGCTTTTTCAGCGGCTTCCTTGAGTCGCTGTATGGCGAGAGTATCTTTACTGATGTCGACGTTTTGGTCTTTTTTGAATGCCTCAACGAGGTAGTCAATCAAAGCCTGGTCGAAATCTTCACCTCCAAGGAAAGTATCACCATTCGTGGCGAGTACTTCAAATTGATGTTCGCCATCAATTTCAGCAATTTCAATAATGGAGATATCAAATGTACCACCTCCAAGATCGTATACAGCAACTGTTCGTTCTCCTTTTTGCTTGTCAAGTCCATAGGCAAGTGCAGCAGCCGTTGGCTCATTGATGATTCGTTTGACATCGAGTCCAGCGATTTTACCAGCATCTTTGGTTGCTTGTCGTTGTGCGTCGTTAAAGTAGGCGGGCACAGTGATTACAGCACTCGAAACAGTTTGGCCGAGATAGTTTTCTGCGACAGTTTTCATTTTCTGCAGGATGATTGATCCGACTTTCTCAGGGGACCATAGTTCATTTTTTCCATCCACTTCAACGGCAAAACGAACATCACCGTTGGATGCTGCTTTGATGTCATAGGCAACCTTAGCTGCTTTGACAACTTTATCGGAAGCCTTGTGGCCCATGTAACGCTTAGTTGCGTACAAGGTGCCCTTTGGGTTTGTTACCGCTTGTCGCTTGGCGCTCTGGCCACAAATGATTTCTTTATCAACGATACCAACATATGATGGTGTGGTACGTGCGCCTTCTAGATTCTCGATAACTTTAACTTTACCGCCTTTTTCCATGACAGTTACACAAGAGTTCGTTGTTCCAAGGTCAATTCCGATTGTAATCGTGTTTTCAGTAGACATATGTTCTTTCTCCTAATAATGTATGCCTGCATCGCAGGCGGCACACACAATGTGGCTTCCTTATTGACATGGGGGTGCGTTGTTGTTTTTCAAGCAGTTGCATGTAAAAAACATGCTTTTATTCAGTAATGTCGTTATTTCGGGTTTTTTGCAACGATGACTCGCGCGGCACGCAGTAAGCGATCTTTAATCCTGTACCCTTTTTGTACAACCTGTATAACATGATTATCAGCAACCGTTTCGCTGGGCTGCATGGCCATAGCTTCGTGAAAATGGTGATCGTAGTTTTCACCCGTTGGATCAATTGTTTCAATGTGGTGTTTTTGAAATGCTTTTTGAAGCATCTCGGTGATGAGTTGGATGCCTTCTTTCTGTTTGCCATCGAGGCTTTGCTCAGCTTGATCAAGTGCGTCAACGATGTCTAAAATATCCTTGGCAAAGTACTGGTGTGCATATGCTTTGGTAGTCGCTGCTTCACGACTGTAGCGTTCTTGAATATTTTTGATATCAGCTAGATTTCGGATTTTACTGTCTTGAAGTTCTTTTTGTTGGTCAGCGATTTTTTGTTCTAAATCGACGATGGTTTGTTGTAATTGTTGTTCAACGTTATTAATTTGTTCGGTCGCTTTGCTTTTGCTCTCGGTCTGCTGATTCGGTTCGAGTGCTTCAGCGCTCACGCTTGATTGATTTATATCGTGCTGAGTCTGTTTTTTTTGTTGATCTTCAGTCATGGTTTGATAAGTTGTTGGTGCTTTCTTGTCGGTCATCTGTTGGGGCTCCTGGTTCGACGCAGTTGCGTGCAAGCATTTAGTGACCGCATTGTATCGAATATTTCTCAATAAATCCACACTATATTGGTGAGATTGCAGGTTTACGCTGTTGATAAGCGTGTTTCTTGGGTCTGCGGTTTACTGAGGGGTTTTTACCTCAATGAGTTTGCAATGTGTTGAGTTGACGTGTATTTTAATGACCATCAAACCTCAAAAATTGCTCAATGACCCATCAACGACAAAACTCAGTGGCGCAGACTTCTGCATACTGCTTGACGGTCGAGGGGCTTATCCAGCTATTTTTTCTAGCGTTTGGCTTGGGCTTTCTTTTTATTGTTGCTTTCAGTTTTCTACTCGACTATTGGTTTGCTTATCCAATGTGCGAGATTTGTTTACTGCAGCGGTTTATCATGTCTCTGGTTGTTATTAGCTCTTTGATTGGTGGGCTTGCCTCGTTGTACTCCATGCGTATTGCTATTCTTTTCATGGTGGTGATTGGTTTTTTAGTGGGGCTTGGTCTGGCATTCTCAGTAGCCCATTTACACATGATGCAGCAGGTGCTTCCAGGTGATGTGAATGCTTGTCAAATTGTCTCTGAAATGACATTTATGCCTGACTTTTGGGCTGACTTTTTTCATTCTCGATATGCATTTGTGCCGTGTGACCAGGTTAAGAGTGGCTTTCTTGGATTGAGCTTTCCATTTTGGTCGTTGATGATTTATGGTTCATCAGCGGTGGTATTTTCGGTGGTGGTCTACTTGGCTGCCTCCCATTTTGGTAGTCGATCTATTGTACTACGCATACGCCAGGCGCGTTGGTATGCTTGGTTTAGATTCCTGTTTGGGTTTCTATTGGTCATTCTGTTCTGTGTCTGGATTTCAACGAGTATTTATGTGATTGTTAACCAGCGCAAGATTCTCTATCGGCCTGAGCGTTACACGCAAGCGCATTTGGCGTTGTTGGAGCAAGTTCAGCAACTCGATTACACCTTGGAGGTCGGTGACCAGCATGCTTACGAATACCCGTCTACGCTTTTTCGTGACCGTCCGCAGCGGGTGCAAAATGAGACAGATGTTCGTAATCTGTGGATTATTATGTCTGGTCGTGATGCGATGGCGTTGGATGGGTTTGTTGGGCACGCGGGCTGGCGTGACTTTCTGCAGACTGTGGCCCATGATGCCTCGGTATTGTTAGTTGATTATCCCGGATTTGGTGCCAACGATGGATCGCCGACAGAGCGCTTGAATCGTGATTCTGTGATCTCAGCATATCGCTCATGGCGCCAACGACACGGTCTATCTGCTGAAACGCCTTGTCGGGTGTTTTTGTTAGCCCACTCAATGGGGACTGGTGTGGCAGTTGATGTTGCTCGGTCGTTGCCCGACATCAGTGGTGTCGTTTTATTGAGTCCATTCGCATCGGTGCATCAGATGACCATGACTGTTTTGGGGCGATGGATGGCGTGGACAATATGGCCATTTTTGTGGGATCGCTACCCAACTGCAGAGCGTTTGTCAGAGTTTCATCAACGGTTGCCAAATGTGCCACTGGCTATATTTCACGGTGACCAGGATATCGTGATCCCAGTAGAGCATAGTCAAGAAATGGTGAGTCAGAATCAGTGGATAGACTACTATCAACGCGTAGGAGCAGGGCATAACAAAGATGACTTTGTGGATGATGAATTATTGGGTGTCATGCAGCGAATGATGCAAGATGGCTGACTTTGCCTGTGTTCGCTATGTTGCGCATTATTATTGCATTTGGCTTAACTGGCTGACTCCAGCTTAGCGTAGTCGGTTAGTAGCCATTTGCAACCATGCTCAGCGAAGTTTACTTGAATCCGACCTGTGCTGCCGCTGCCTTCAGCATTCATGACAACGCCATAGCCAAATTTTGCGTGTTTTACGTGGCTGCCCAAGCGCCAGGTTGATGTTGATTCTGGATTGCTATTTTCTTGTGCAAGGCGAATATTTTGTACGGTTTGTTGCCCAAAATTACTGTTGATGCGGTCGCAATTTTCGATGGGTATTTCTGTCAAAAAGCGTGATGGACGTTGATAGCTTTCTTGGTTGTACATACGGCGATATTCAGCATGCGTAATGTGTAGCTTATTTCTTGCGCGGGTTAGGCCGACGTAACATAGTCGTCGTTCCTCTTCGAGCTCACGCTCGTCAGTGAGCGAGAGTTTGTGCGGGAATAAGCCTTCTTCCATTCCGGTTAAAAACACGGTGTGAAATTCAAGCCCTTTTGCGCTGTGTAAGGTCATGAGTTGCACGCTGTCTTGCTCTTCTTTGTCTTCGCGGTGTGTATCCAGGGTTGTGTCGCTAATAAATTGTGCGATGGTCATCGCGGTATTCAATTCACTGTGGCTTTGCTCATATTGGCTAATGGCATTGATGAGTTCTTGCATATTTTCGAGCTTTGTTTTCGCATTCTCGGGGTGTTGCTTCTCTTGTAATTGTATGAGGCCAGTGGTCTGCATGCAGTGCTCTGCTAATTCACTAGCGCTGAGCTGTTGGCTCTTTTCAGCAAGTGCGTTGATTAGGTCTGCGAAGGCGGTCAGCGCTTTGGTTGTTCTTGGTGGAATTCGTTGTGGATATTGTCCACTCATTGCGATTGCTTGCCAGAGTGAAACGCCGTGTTCAGCTGCAAGTTGTCTGAGCTTTTCGATACTGGTTTGCCCAATTGAGCGCGCTGGGACGTTGACAATGCGCTCAAAGGCTTGGTCGTCATGTGGGTTCACAATCAGCCTTAAATAAGCGAGGCTGTCCTTGATCTCGGCGCGTTCAAAGAATCGAAGTCCACCATAAATTCGATAATTGATGCCTGCACGTGTCAGATGTTCTTCTAGAACTCGGGACTGTGCATTAGATCGGTATAAAATGGCATGATCTTGATATTGAGCGCCGTGACGTTGGTTGCTGATGATGTGGTCAATGCAGTAGCGTGCTTCTTCTTGTTCGTTGAGGCCATTAAAAATAGTGATTCTTTCTCCCGCTTCAGCTTTAGTCCATAGTGTTTTGCCGAGACGATTGCTGTTGTTGGCGATCACCGTATTTGCCGCAGCGAGGATATGGCCCGTAGAGCGATAATTTTGTTCAAGTCTTATTGTGGTTACCTCTGGGAAATCTTTTGCAAATGAAAGAATGTGGTCAACACGTGCCCCGCGCCAGCTGTAAATCGATTGATCATCATCGCCGACGACGCTGATAAAGTTGCTTTGGCCTGCGATGCACTTGATGAGTTGATACTGCAATTGGTTGGTGTCTTGAAACTCGTCAATGAGAATGTATTGAAATTGGTTTTGAAATTGGGCGGCAACACTGGGATTATGCGTCATGGTTTCGACAACTTTTAGAATCAGCTCGTTGAAATCGACTAAATCTGATTGCTGACAGTAGGTTTCATAGCGTTGATAGATTTCGCAAAGCTGGTTTTGATGGGCAAAATCTTCTGCAGAACAGTGTTGCGCTCGTCTGCCGTGCTCTTTTTGTTGGTTGATTGCGTACTGGACTTTCTTGGGTGGAAAGACTTTGTCGTCTATCTGTGCAGTTTGCATGATTTTCTTGATAATGCGTAGCTGGTCTTCCTGATCGATGATCTGAAAGTGCTGGCTGATTTTAAAATCATAATGATATTGTCGCAGCAGGCGGTGGCAAATGCTGTGGAATGTGCCAATCCATGCCGATTGAATCGGTGTGTCGAGTGCAGACTGGATGCGTTGTTTTATGGTATTAGCCGCTTTATTGGTGAATGTGACTGCGAGGATTCTCGAGAATGGGGTGTTGAACGCGCTGTGCAGCCAGGCAATACGACAAACCAGAGCAAGTGTTTTTCCACTACCTGCCCCAGCAATGATCAATTGATGCCCTGGGTCAGCGGTTGTTGCTTTGTATTGTGCTTCGTTTAGATTTTCAATGAGTTGATTAACTTTTTGCATGCACTGTTCATACTTTCACCTGTGTTATTATACCACAAATTTACCGTAAGTCCTAGCATCAGTCGCCTTGGTTAGACTGTTCGAGGTTGGTCTATCTGGTCTGTTGAGCGGTGATTTTCTGTCTGTAAATCGCTCTGATTTACAGCATTCTACCCTGTATGCTACACTATTCAGCGTCGTTTGCGTCAACTTATTGGCCTGTTGCTGTGGCGACTGATTTAACGGGAGAATGTATATGTCGATGCGCGCTGTGCGCCATCTTGGATTTGTTGGCTTGGCCATGGCTGTTTATTGGCTGGCAGGGTTGTGGTTGCCATTTGCGTCGATCTACTTACATGGTGATGGCGAACAGGCCGCGCAAACGAGTCTCAAGCACCAAATGGAGACATGGCCACGTCTTCATTTTTTGACTCGAACCGATCGTATCGCAGTGGCTCTGCAGAAAAACCCCTGGGTTGACCGGGTTTCGGTATACAAATCATTCGATGGAAGTTTGCGTGTGCGTTTAAATTACAAGCGTCCAATTATGCGTGCGATAACAGGTCGTTATTTGATCGATAGTCGGGGGCATTCACTGGCCACCCATGTATCCGATGACTTGCTGCGGCTGCCGGTGTTCAGCGGTGAGCCCAGTGTGCTGCGTCAGGCACATCGACTGTGGGTGCAACTGGGTATCTGGCAATCGCGGCTCTTGGTGATATCGCATGATGGGTTCTCAGGTTGGGAGCTTCTATTTGACAATAAGGTAACCGTCCGATTGGGGACTAAAAAATTATCTGAGCGTTTATTGTTATTTTTAAAAGTTGCTGACCACTGGTCTTTAGACCGTGCAGTGGAGGAGCAGGTGTTTGATATGCGATATAATAATTCGTTCACTCATAAGAAGCTGTCTGATAAGCAAGCACTGTCTGACTAATATGCTGACAATTAATATGGTGCTAAGAAATACATGCTGAAGATTATGTCATAGTGACCCTATAACTCACAGGGGATTATACCATGACAAGACAAACCTTCATTTACAAAACACCCGAGCAACCAGTACGTGCAAGTGCGCTACCAGCTGTTGTTCGTGAGCAAACCGCCCGCAATGTCGACTTGGCAGGGTTTGATCCGGTAATTGGATTAGCGCAACATTTTGATGACACCAATTCAGTTGGCACACCACGCCAGTCTTCACCTCAAGCCTCGGCGAGCCCCGAGAGTGTCTCTAAGAGTGATTCGGGTATGTATTTTGCTTCATAG
>DBUY01000037.1:0-438 GCA_002308435.1 Proteobacteria bacterium UBA1278
CTGCCTCGATTAGCTGATTTAACGATTAAGAATTTGGATGATTACAATAGCTGCCATGTGTTATCACTCGGCCAGACGAGTATTCGTTTTCAGCCAAAGCGGTACAGTTTTTTCAATAATGGTCAGGACTTTAGCATACTATCTGTGAGTGCAGCTGCTGTGCCAGCGCGGCATATTGTCACTCCAGAACAGCATGATGCCGCATTTCAGCAGCAAGCTGTTGTGGCGCTCATGAATATGGCGTTATTTTATGCGCAGCTAAAATTTGTTCATCAATATGAATTAGATGCGTTACGGCGGCAATTGCTGAATCTATGTGGGCAAAAACCGCAGTTAGCCCATATTATGCGGACTTTTAGTGATGTGTTGCTGTCGTTGTCTACGTGTAGTGCCTCGCAGTCAACTAGAGACTCGTCAAATCAGGAGCTCTCTGGGTCC
>DBUY01000037.1:798-18696 GCA_002308435.1 Proteobacteria bacterium UBA1278
TGTTGCTTCTGATGCCGGGAAATCTTCTTCACCTATCGAAAATATAGAGGTGTATTGTCGAGAGGTATTAAAATGTGATGATGTATTTCACGCAAATCAACAGCAGCACTTCGATGGGGAGCGGTTGAAAGATATTATCCGACTGATGCAGTCATGTGCCGAGGATTATTTGGCAAATGACCAGGGTCAAGTTGATCGATCTCAGCATCTTGTGGGTCCTCCGCTATTGCCTCATGAGGGTATTATCGACCAGCTGTATTGCTTACAGTTATTTAATGAGGGTGAGTATTGTCTATATGATTTTCTCAGTCATGTAACGCCCACACGGGTTTCCATTGAGCAAACCCCAAAAGATATGTGCTCAGTTTATAATCGTTTGCGTGATGACCTCACAGCCTTACTTTTGTACGACGTGCGTTTAACGCAACATGATGTCGTCAAACTCATTTATGCCGAGGTTGATGGTGAGTTGCGTATTATGCCTGAAGCCATGTCACATACCAAGAATAAACGGATCACGCATTCTGAGCTGAGTAATGCAATGAACGTGACGGCTGCTGGTGAGTTGTATTTTAAAAAAATTGATGGTCAATGGTCGCTATATATTATCAACAATGGCTCAGGGCATTATCGGCCGACTCAAGCGAGTACGTTAGCAGTGGTTGATGTCGTTAAAAAAGTATTGTCACAGCAGAAAATTGACACGTCATCGGTTCATGTTTGTAACTGTCTTGAGGTATTAGCACCGATTTACGTGGATAGTGAGGTATCAGATCTATCTGTGGATGGTAAACGCCATCGCGATAATCAAGTTACTCATAAAGTATAATGACACGTGTTTAACTTATTGTAGCTGATCTTTGACGAGCACTTCGTAAAAGTGTTGAAATTGTTTATCAGGCATTGCTTTTGGATCGCCGGATTGATGTTTCTTGTATATGATCTCGGCAGGGCCATGGTGATTGTAGACTGTCTTGAATCCATGACTATAAAAGATTTGATGCATCCTATCGTCATCTTCTGTTTTTGTCCAGTCATTTTCTAAGATGATTGTGGTTGCATTTTTGAGTAGGTCAGGGTGCTCGTCGGTCATTTTCAATAAGCAGCCCTCACAATCAGCAATTATAGTATCAAATTTTACTGGCGGTAGTTGAGTGCTTTCAACTGGTTTCCATTTGTTTAGCCAACCAAATAGTGTTCTTGGCCGAGTTATCCATCCTTTCTGTTCGAGTGGGCTGTTCGATATTGAGGGTATGACATGAACGTTCTCGTGTGCAAGTTTGTTTGCTTCGAGATTTTCTTTTGTTGTCAATTGATCATGCTTATTACTTTCAGATGTGTAGAATATGCTGGATTTATCGAGTATTTTTGCGATCGTCAGCGTATTTCTGCCGGTGTTACTGCCAATTTCTAGTACATTAACGTCTTTCTTGAGATAGTGTGCCGTCATAATTTGCTCGGGTAGCTCATCGAGCCGGTGGCTTAGACCATTGCCGTGTGGCGTATCTTTTATGATGTTTTCCAGCTTACGGCAGCTCGCGCTGGGGAGATTGTATTCAGCACAATTTATTAAACCTTTGTTGGGTGTTTCTGCTGCGATTGTTGTTATGGATATCAATGTTAGGAGTAGTGGTATCATATCGTGAAGTGATTGCTGTTACTTCATAATCGCATTGTAGTCAAAGATAAGTCAATAGCCTGAGCTTTTTTTTAATATTTGTTGAGATTTTTGTTTTCAAGTATAGCTTTAACATTTCTATTTGGAGTAAGGTGTGGAATATTTGGTATTTGATTTTTTATGGTAACATCTAGGTCGACACTCTTCGCTGTTTTGGTACTTGTGATCACCCTGAATACCTTTGCTGACAGAAGTCATACACCTTTCTCTTCGGCAACACTAGCTCGAATTGACACTGGTAGCACACTAATGTTCCGTAATGATTCATTGTCTAAAAAAAAGGTGCTGGTCGGTATTTTTGGAGTTTGTTCTCGGTCATTTCGTTATACTTGGCCTCAAATTGTTCGTATGATAATACAACCACTCGAGATGGATTATGACGTTGATATTTATATTCAGAACAATCAGGTTGACAACATTGATCGTATGGATGGTGAGGCAATACAATCAAGTGGTCGTTTTCTTGCACAGACACATCATAAAGTAGACTATGTAGAGTTTTTTCAGAGTGAGATCGATAATGTGCTTTCTTTGATTTTCAAGAAATCTGATACGTACTTTCCTGGATTTTATGAGCCAGGTGATCCTCGGCATCCAGGTGGCCACAAGGGGCATCGTCAGATGAAGCTAAACGGGATTCGTCAGCTCTATCAGGAACAGAAAATAGCAGACTATGTTATGAGTCATAAAAATTATTACCAGGCTGTTGTTATACTAAATTCAGATCTATATCCGCTACTACCGATTAGTAGTGACGACCTGAATGTCGCGGCAAATCTACCAAATACAGTGGCGACCTCAGTGCAACAGGATTGTGGTGGTATAACGAACGCATTTTATATGGGTTCGCCACCGTCGGTTGCATCTGCCTTGGGTATTTTGCAGTCTTCAGTCAATCAGCCAGTGTATGCAGAAAGTTATGAGAAGTTACTATTCATGCATTTTAAAAATCATGGGATCAGCCGTTTAGTAACAAATATGCCTTTTTGTAAAATGCGTAACAATCACCAGTGTGTTTACTCTGGCCGAGGTTTTTACGGGCCTGCTTATATGCGGCTGGATTATAAGCATCGATCTATAGTCAAAAATTCAGTATCTGAAATACAGTTGACTTCTCGTGTAAAGAGTGGTCACTTGAAGTTTGTTCTTTACGCAATTATTTTTGTTTGTCTCGTTCGATTTGCTCGGCGTCTCCGCAAGCATTAACTCAGTTTATTTACAGTAATGAAGATATGGGTAGTTGTCTGAACTGCTTTCTGTGCGTTTCTATTATTATAAGCATATGATATAATTCTTATTTTTCTGGATGATGGCGCGATATACAGTAGATCAATTACACCAACGATTGCAGTCCCATCGTATTGTTCAGGGGCCTTTGGCGGGCGTGAGTAGTGTGCCGTTTCGTGAGTTGGTGTGGCGCTATAGTCAACCGGCCTGGGTGTGCAGTGAAATGATTTCCTGTCGCACTATTATCTCAGGTAGCCCTTCAATAAAACAGCGTTATTTGCAGATTAGTGCGCAAGAGGGGCCATTGTGCATGCAGATTGCGACTGATAATCCTGAGGATTGTGCGAAAGCGTGTGCAGTGCTTAATGCGCTTGATATTGCCATGATTGATCTTAATGTGGGATGTCCTGTTAAGAAGATTCGTCAGCGTCAACAAGGGTCGTATCTGCTATCGCAGCCAGATCGTTTGTATACTATCGTTCGCGCGCTGAGAGCGCATAGTTTGCATCCAATCAGTGTTAAAATTCGGGTGGATGGCTCAACGAACGATCGTTTTAATGAGGATGTTCTGGATGCGATTAATCGGGCGGGGCCTGATTTTTTGACTGTGCATGGTCGAAATTACCAAGAAGGGTATGACACAACTTGTCATCATGATCAAATTGCCTTTTTTGCTCAGCGCGCCCATATGCCAGTGATTGGAAATGGCGATGTGCATGACCAATCAAGCGTCGAAGCGATGTTGGCGCTTGGTTGTGCTGGTGCTATGATTGCGCGTGCGTCTGTTGGTGCACCGCGGCTAATCGGTAATATTCAGGCTCGAATGGGGCTAATATGCGCAGCGGATTCGGTGAGTATGCCAGAGACTTGGGCGATGTTTTGTGCCCATATTAATGGGTTGTCACAATTATTAGGGCGTGAAGACTTGGCATTAGCCCAAGCTCAGGGTCTGATCAAATATTATGCTAAACGCAATCAGTACCCAAGTTCGATCGTGAATGCGGTTCGTTCCACTCAGACAATAGCTGCATTATCTGATTTGGTTTCTTTACTCTAGTCACGTTAAGTAAGGCCCTAATATCCGAAGATGTCTAGACTTGTCTTGTTGTTTTTGCTATTATTTTCCGGTCTATTTAGCTGATGATTTTATGTATACACCGACTGCTCTTGACTATCGACTCGCTGTGCGTATTACAGTTAGTGGTAAGCACTACTATTTTTCTCGACGCCATTTCATGAAGCGATTTGTTGAATTTTCCGAGAAAAAACTGCGTGTTAATCCGCATCAGAGGCTCATGAAGCAGGATTACCACGTGATCAAATCGCTGAAGGATTTTGAGCTGGCGAGTCAGTCGTTCGATGAAACCGTTGATGATCGCACTTTATGGGTATTTGAAATTGCAGATCGACTGATTACCGGTGGGCATAAGTCTAACCGATATCTGAGAGACGAGTTATTGACAAGTGAATACAATGGGAAATTTCGCCTGGGGGGTGCTACTTATCCAGATATGGCTAAATTTTTGAATAGCGAGCACGTGTCGATATCTGATGTTGCTATCGTGGAACAGATGATAGAGGTGTTTACTGAGGGTCGTGAGAATACGGATGACTGTCCTTTGATCCCGTTAATGCTGGCTGTACTGTTGATTGCAGAGCCAAGCCGAAGCCCGTCAGCATTTTTGCCGACATTGTTATTACTCGATTTGATACGGCATGAACGTTACGATAGCTTCGGTGAAAAATACACCCTAGTCGATAGCTTGTGTAACCCAGTTCTCTCAGGCTCTGAGCGGGGTCACGATCCAATTACTGGTCTTCCGCATGAAATTTTACTCAGTATGGTTGGCATGCCGACTCAACGTGATGTGGATCATGCGCGTGACGTGAAAGCGGCGATTGATGCCGGGGATCATAGTCAGCAATTACCGATGATGCGGATATCTGGTTCAAAACGTCGTTCATTTTTTAATGTTGGTGGGGCCAATAATGGCACCCATGAGCCAGACAATATCAGACGTATCAAGCACTCAGATGCAGCAATGCGGACTGGTGGCTGGGGCTCAATGGCGGCAAAGCATTCATATACAGAGATGTATGGCTCGAATGCTGATCCCGATCAGCACGACATCAATCAACAACGAGAGCTTACGGGTCATATCAAATCATTTTGTATTCTGGTCGATTGGTTGCATATGAAGGATTGTGCTATGCCAATGCATCGAAGTGATGTGGAGCGGCTTTCCAGGATAGTGCTTTTTGATTGTCATGATGAGATTCTAGAGGGTGTATTCAATGATCTATTTGATGGTGTTCAAGATTATTTGACTTGTGCTACCGGAGATCCGACACAGTTTTTTGATTCGCATGATACCATGCACCCAGCAGTTGACCCTGCAGGTGCATTTGAAAAGCTTAGAATTGCTCAACAGTCACTTGACGAAGGCACTGCTGACTTAGAAATGCGCGAGGAAATTGATCCACGTATTGCTGATTTGATTGCTTATAAACGTCCTGAGCAAAAGGAAAATCAGCCGGTTCCCTACATTTTGCTGAGTAATGACGCACAGCAGCAGGAGTTGAAAGAAACAAAAGAAACAACTGTCACTGCGCCTAAGCCTATGAGTTATCGTGATGCGCTTGTATCTACGACAGGAAACTCCTCAAGGAACACAGCGCTGATGAGTCAGTCGTTATTTGTCTCTCAATCGCAAGGTGGTCCACTGGCTCAGCGGCAGCCGAACTCAGGTGCCTTGAAATCTGATGCTTCTCGCATGCCTCGATAATTTAATCAAATGAACGTCATTTTCGTAATGGCAATCGGTACTGACAAATTACTGAGACGATGTCTACTTTTTTTAACGAGTCGTCTTGTTTCTTTGGATTGAAAGAGCTGGTCATAGACTGGGTGAACTGGGCTTATCTGATTGGTGCGGGTGATTGCCCAGCATTTGGTGAGATTGTTAGTTGGTATGATTCGTAGAAACGTCGATTTTCTGATAGTGACGCCAGACTGCTCTCACGGTATTTATCGATGGCGCTGTCCATATCAATTATCCACAATGCAAAAGCAAGATATCTGACGAACTTGATCGCAGAATTTTGTGGTTTCATTTGGTGGTAGTCGATTTGATGATTGATATCTGCGATTATAATTTCCATACTTTTTGATTCAATAGGGCTGATATGGCAGTTTTGCCCGAGGTCGTGATTTTTGATGATTGGTACATTGAGTAGTTCGCTTTCATAGTCTTTGAGCTCACAATAAAGACCGATCATGAGTTGGTTGTATATGTATTTGATCAATAAACACATCAATCCACCGACGCATAGTGGGTAAAGACTGATAGGGGTTGTCACAAGGTATGGAAGCAAGTGATGTGCATGGAGTAGACCTGCGATCGTGAGTAAATAAACTGATGCCGTCATCACGAAATCATATTGATCCATCGTTTTGTTGTGAGCTTCAGGGTTTTCAGGCTCTGAGCGCATCGTGATTAAGGGTCGCACAAGCCATTTCATGATATAACTGAAGAAGCTGCTGAGTGCAAAAAAACCGAGTCCGAGTGTAATCGCATAGCCATCTGCTGCGAATGTAGACTGTTTGAATATCGCCATATTTTAAGCTTAAAGGTTGCTTGTTTAATTCTAATAGTAAATTAATGCGGTCTTGAGTGCAATGTTGCTTATTTTTACCACGTATCTTGATGTGGGTCATGAATTATGTATATCTATGCGTCTAGTGATTAGCGTGTGTATGCTTGGCTATTCTGTCGATCGGGTTGAGTGATGTCGTCAAAATCTAATAACCATAAGGTATTTGCATAATATCGTATAACAGGACAAGCTGAGTCTACTGGATGCTGAGATTGAGTGAGGTATTGACCTTGGTTCGATCGGCGATTGTCGTGCTTGTTATTGTTGTGTTGTTGGGTTTTCTTTTTATGTACTTGTTGACTCCAACTATGACTGAAATTGGGTTTATCACGATGTGATGTCACTCTACCTATTTGCTGCTGATATACTGTCAGCTTGCAGTGAAGTGCTCGAATGATTCTGTTGTATTGGTTTTTTATTGCGAGGCACATGATCAGACCCATGAAGGCTTGTCGATAATCGATAGGTGTCGTTACCAGTACTGGAATCAGTGTTCGACCTTCCATCATCGTGCAGATAGCGATACCGTAGGTCATCATTTTCAGGAAGGTGTCTTCGACCCTCTGGGATAGATTTTTTTGGAAGCTTTCGGTCATGCAATCTGAATAGCTTGACAGGAATGGTTTCGCTATGTGCCTTACTGCGCAGTTATAAATAGATTGTAGCCCGAAAATACTCAGCCCAACAGCGCTAGGATACAGTAGAGTCGCGAGGTTGAATTGGATAAAAGATGACATGGGTGTTTGAGGCGATTAGTGATGTTAAGCCGCAAGCTATCATAGCGCGCGTGATAAGACAATCTGAAACAAATTATTTGAAGTGCTTATGCTGAGTGCACCTACAAAACATTAAGTCTTGAGAGTATACGTTTAGTCGTTCTTTGAGAGCGATTCAATATTAACGCGATAAATTTTTGACGGTGTACGATAATCAAAATTGACCGTTGATTGATTAGCTACGCCGATATAGGACTGTTGATCAAGCCCACTCCAGGCTTCTGTACTTGATGAGGCTAGACTTGGATAGTACGTAACGAAGTTGAACTGATCACCATCCCATCTGTAGATACTCGACTTTGTCTTGACTTCAGGCAGATTGCGAGTTCCACCGATATAGTGGGCAATGAAAGCCAGAGTTGTGCCATTTTTTTGATAAATTGTTATACCATTTGCGCCGGTGATCTCGGTATCGATGGTTTGAGTTAGATGAAATCGTCCATCTTGCCATCGATATAATGTTGTTCCAGAATATAAATTTGTTTTAATTAAGTAAGTCTTGCCATCCGTCTGAAAAACAGCAGAGTGACGGTCGTTTTTTTCTTGATTTATAACTTGATAAGGTTCAAAAAGCTTACCATTCATCCGGTAGATCGTTGTGCCTTGTTGAGCATCAACAAGCGATAGATATGTTGCGCCATCGAGTACAAATGGATCTAATACATACGCAAAATATGTGGGTATGCTTTGGACTAACGTAAATTGATTAGTGTCCGGATCAAGCACATAGATTGGTGATTGTTGGCTTGGTGCGGCGCTTCCATCGTTAATAGTCACACCGGTTGAGAAAAATGCATACAAACGATTATTGATCACTTGCATGGCGACATGCTTAGCTCCTTCAAGATCAAAAGTCTGAAAAAGTTCAAATTGATCACCACGCCATCGGTAAATCGACGATTTCGTCTTGCTATTGAAATTAGGGTATTTTCCTTGGCCAATAGACGCCACGGCGAGAAACTTTTGTCCGTGGTAATCGTAAAAAACGACATCTTCACTGCCTCGGGTATCTAGAGTTTGGATAAGCTCGTAGCCTTCTGGCATTTTTTTGTAAATCTTGGTGCCAGCTTGATCACGATCGCCTGAGTTGAGGTTTTTTACTTCGAGTCCTGGAATATTTACAGATAACTGTGCAACAGCAACGTACTCATTACTCGAGATTGTAAAATAATGTAAACATCTGGCAGATGAGGTATCAAGCGATTGAGTCAGTGAAAAACTCGATGGCAGAACAGGCTGCTCTGCTGCTGCGGTTGATGATCCTGAGATTATCTGATGATCCATGGACTCTGCATGACTAAGCATCCACAGACCAGAAATAACTAGGGTTAAATAGGAAAAGTAAGATCGTAATGTTTTCATAAAATTATCTGTTGATAAGATGTAGATAAAAGTTATTAACAGAGATTGTATACACCGTTGTTGATATGATTAGCATAGTAAGCACTATCTTTTCAACAGGATTCCGTTTTGACTTCTATCTCACCACGAGATCTGTTGTGTAGTATAAGTGAGTGTATTGACAATGGTCCATCTAACTGTAAAAAGATATCAGTAGATCAATGGCAAGATGGACAGTTTGTTTGGGTTACGGATTATCCAAGTAGTGTATCCCCATCGACGACGGTTTGGTCAGATGACAATGGCATGGTTTATGCAGGGGTTGCGAATGAAGCAAGTACAAACTTTAATCTCAAGACAAACTCAGTGGTCTACCAGCTGGATCTGGCAAAGCTTGTTCCTACCGCAAAATAATCATGAAACTATTTATTGGTTAGTACAATGCGGTAGCGTGCCTTTCCTGCCCGCAGATGATCGAGTGCAGAATTGACTTCTTGCATTGCAAAGGTCTCGATGACGGGCTGTATTTTGTGCAGTGCACAGAAATCTAACATCATCCGAATATTGGTGGGTGGCCCAACGGGCGATCCAGATACTTGACGCTGCCCCATAATCAAGGCAAATGCATTTAAGTCTAGTGGTTCTAATACGCCGCCCACAATGTGTAGACGACCGGTGGGTTTGAGGGCGCCTAAGTAACGATTCCAGTCTAATTTCACGTTGACTGTGGAAAGAATAAAGTCAAATTGACCGGCGACTTGTTCAATTGCCTCTGAATTTGTGGAATCAATAATACGATGTACACCCAGTTTTTTGAGCATGCTTTTTTTGTTGGGTGTGCTGGTAAATGCGGTGACTTCGCAGCCCCAAGCATTCAGAAACTGACAGGCGAGATGTCCCAGTCCGCCAACACCAACCACGGCCACCCGATCAGTTGGTTTAACATCAAATGCGATCAGCGGATTAAATACGGTGATACCGCCACAAAATAGTGGTCCGGCAGACTGTTGGTCGAGGCGATCGGGTAGTACAAATACACTATTTGCTTTGGCGCGAACACGGTCGGCAAACCCGCCATGATGGCCAACAATACTACCGGTTGCGTTTTGACAGAGGTTATGGTGGCCGGATAGGCAGCTATCGCAGGTGGCGCAATAGCCGGCGTGCCATCCCAGTCCAACTGTATCGCCAATGGCCAATGACTTCACATCTTGACCTACTGCAGCGATTTGACCAATCACCTCATGGCCAGGCACTAATGGATATTGCGTCATGCCCCATGCGTTATCGATCATACTCAAATCACTATGACAAATACCGCAGTAATCTACGCTAATTTCTACTTCGTCTCGATCTAATAAGCCTGGGTCATAGCGATAGGGCTGTAGTGGTTGTCCAGGTTCATGGGTGGCATAGGCATGTATCATGATGTGGTCTCCTTGTTTGATAATCCTACTCAATCAGCCATAGCGTCATTGTTTGTTTCTGATTATTTGAGATGTGCATTATTTTTGTTGTCCAAGTGATGATGTTTTACTCATGGGCTTGCTCGTTTTTCATCCTGTTGTTGTTGATTTTTGCTCTGTTTGGATACGGCGTTTGATCGTGTAGCTGCATTGTCTGTATGTGTGGTATTTGTTTTTGATAAGCCTGTCAGTAGGTCAGCTCCCTTGTTAGCGGTGTGGGGTAAGCTCAGTGTATGATTCTCTTTCTTCGTTACACTACGACAGACACCTCGATTCCATAATTTTGATAATCTGCAGCGATTTCCCATTCGGCTTAACCAAGATTGAGCCTGCTTGGGATTTGTGCTGACGGCTTCTGCTTTTGATTGCAAGAATTTCTTTGCGCGGTTTAACCATCCACTCATACTCCATTTGTTTTTGAAATTGGATATCTCCTTTGGTGATAATGTGTTTGGATCATTAGCCATTTCAATCATGATGCGTGCTTGCTCATCAATCTGTCGTAGATCTTTGTTAGAGCCATTTTCCAAACTGTTCAGTTTGCCTGACGTTTCTCTTGCGATCGATTCGGATAGTTCTGCTCGGGCGTTAAATGTATCCGCTTTGCTTTTGTCTACATTTGTCCCAAAAAACTTACTCATCCAGCCACCAGGCTGCTTAACGCCTTCTTGCTCTGCATAACTTTTCAATGCGTCTCTAAATGCAAAGTCGTCACCGATCGCACTCTCCTTGAAGTGGGAGGCATACGCATCATATTTTTCAGAGAGTGCTTTTTTTCGCTCTAGAAAGCTCTTTTCTGTCGTCTGGCTTTCGAAATATTCATGGGTTGTCTTTGGGCTGAGATTGCGCAGTAGATTCCATTGATGCGCATCGACCGCTTTATCAAATTTCTTCTGATCACTCAGGTCAGGCTTAAATTTATCAATTTGGTTCATAAAACCATTGACCATTTTTTCAATGTAAATTCTCCCTTTCTCTCCGACATTAATCGTGATGAGCTTTGTTGGCATGTTCTTTGGTCCACCGCCTTTGCGAAATGGATCTCTGTCTCCATTCATGAGGTATGTGATTTCGTCATCTTCAATATCTGGTGTTGAATTGAATACTGCTTTGTGCTCCTCCAGGTTATCGTGCCAAGTATTCTCCACATTCTCAGTGAGCATTTGATTGAGTTCTTTTTGCTGTACTTCGTCCAGATCGTCAAGTGCCTCCTCCGTGAGATAATCAGGATCTAGTTCCATTTCTCTCATTCTATGCCGAATGTCAGATGCTGTCTCTGGAATGGTAATCGATGTGGGGTTGTTTTTTTCATATTGTGTCGCTTCAAGTTCATCGATCAGGTTATTGAGTTTGTTGTAACTGTTTTCCGGATCATCGATTATCTGAGATGTCAAATCTGCGATCTCTTGATCGGTGAGATTTTTTGGTAATGGACCTAAAACCTTGGATAATTCATCATCTAAGCAGTTCTCAGGTAATTGTTGCTCTGGATCGTAGTCTAATTCTTTGAGACCATCTTTGATATACTGGGGTGCTGTAGATGGGTGGTAGCTGGTAAAATCTTGTTGATAACTTGGGTTATTGAAGTCATTTAGCAGTTGTGCTTTTTCGAATATGTCTGCTTTTTGTTCTGATGGGTTTGCCATTTTAATATTCCAGAAGTATTTTTATAATTTATAGTATAAAGTGTATGATTATATTCTATTTATTTTTTTTTTTGTGATTCTGGTGCCTCAATACAGTTTGTAGTACAAAACCTATTCAGGATTGATAAGAAAGATAATTATATTCTCTAACCTGAGTATAACTAACCAATTCGTCAACTTGTTGCGTGACTAATCCATATCTGTGGGCGATGTTCAAGCTTTCATCCAGAAAAACGGTCAAGATCTGTCAGAGTGGTTGCATTTTGTGCATCGTGCGTCGTCTCTGGATAAATTTAAGGCAGTGTAAGCTGACATCATACCGTTGTTGTCTAATATCAGCACCATCTTCTGCTGATTAGATACTGGTTTCATGCATTGTTATCGACGATGATGGCCACTTGTTAAATATATGTCGTTGTGGGTGTGTCTCAAATATCGGTTTTACCGACTGCTAGGTCTTAGTCGATGAATCAGGCAATGTGGGACAGTCAGTGCAAATAACAGAATAAATAAACCCCCAAATTTAGAAAGACTGATATTGGTTGTTATGATCAATTGATAATGAGTTATGAGCGCTACAAATCCTATGCTGAAAGCTGCAATAGTGAGCATGAGGTACATTTGCGATTGTTTGATGGTCTGTTGCTCGGCGATCTGTCGATAATGGCGTATGCTGTGTAAACCACAGAAATAGAGCGTGAAATAGGTAAGGGGTTGTGCGATGGTGCCGATGAGATAGAGCATTAATACTTCTGTGTATTGCCAGCGTTGTTGTAGGAGTTGTGCGATGGTCCAGACAAACCCAGTCCAGTAGCCATAGGATAAGCCAGTTGCGATTAAAGCAGGCGTCGGCTGATTAAAGCTGATTAGCTCAAACAGAAATTGTGTTGCAGTTGGCCACATGTAATAGGGGACACTGATCACCCCAAGGCCCACAATGACTTTGTTGAGGAAATGACTTTGTTCCCAGTCTTGTCCGAAGTGGAAGGCAGATATCGCTAAAAAAATAGTGAGCGTGATGCTTGGGAAATTGATCCAGGTAACGATACATAAAAGGACTATTCCTAAATAACTGAGGCAACCAAAAAGACACATGATGTCGTTAGGGGTGTTTTTTTGAATCCATAGAAAATCACTAGCACCATGCGGTAATCCCACGATGAGATTAATGATAAAGCAGGCCTCGATTCCTGGCAAATGGTTTGGGATAGTTTGGGTTGCGATGATTAGTCCAATGCCCCATAGCCAAAACAGCAAGTTATCTGGCAACTTTGCGACCATTTCTGTTACTGATTGTTGTCGATTAGACGAGTGCATCTTGGGGTTGACGATTTCGAGAGGACGACAGGAGTTGTTTGAGAAATGGCCATTTTGGTAGTGCGTACATGATGGCGATAAGATCGGTATTACAGGGTTTGTCTGTCATCAAACGCAGAAATTGCCCGCTATTTAGATGTTTGGTAAGTCGATGAAAATAGTATGCTGATTGTTCTGGGTTTGCTTTAATCGTATTAAGAAAGAGTTTATCCATCCAGGTCAACCACGGATGTTCGTCCGGGCATGAGGCAAGTACATCTGTAATCGTCATTGTTGCCTGGGGTTGTGCAAGTTGCCTGGCTATTTGTTGTGCCCATTGTTGTATACGCAGAA
This sequence comes from Proteobacteria bacterium UBA1278, assembly GCA_002308435.1. Taxonomy (GTDB): domain Bacteria; phylum Pseudomonadota; class Gammaproteobacteria; order Comchoanobacterales; family Comchoanobacteraceae; genus UBA7916. The sequence goes on from DBUY01000037.1 coordinate 14,240, forward strand.
AGCCATACCCCGATGCATTGCGCAGTGCGCCGCCTGCAATGCCTGCAGCGAAGGGATCATCATTTTTTTCTTGTCCCATCGGCAAGCAGCCATACTCTTTGCGAAATATGGCACTGTATTCCAACCCAACGCGCTCCATTTCGTGTTGGCAAGCAGCCTCCATACTTGCTTTATCAATGGCTAATGTGCTAAATCGAGTGTGTTCGAAAAGGACACGATTTGGGGAGATTGGGAGTATATAGTTGAAACGCGTTCCATACTCGTCCGCTTGCAAATTGTGCATGAGTGCAGCAGTATTTTCGTGTGCCACCTGCGTTTTACATTCGATGCCAAAGAAAGATTGATATAATGTGCTCTGCATTTTTTTTGGTGGCCGAGTATCGATCACGAGCTTTGCTGTATAGATGTCACCAGATGTTGTGGTTACAGTTGCTGATTGCGCTGCTTGCTGGTAATTATCTGTGGGGTCGGCATGCACCACTGTGGCCACTGTTTGATTCATCTGTAATTTGATTTGATAGGCATGCAGTAGGTTTTGTTGTATGGTCTGATAAACAGATTTTGCGTCGAGGCAATAGTAATACCAGTCGCCACCATGATGAATAATTGGGGTGTCGTGATCACCGTATTGGAATGACCACTGATTCCAACGTTGTTTGGCAAGCGCTGTCCACTCATTCTCAATGTTTGACCAAAAGCACCAGGTTTTATCATTGGTATAATGTGATCGAGCCTCGAGAATATGTACTGATAATGCACTGGACTGTTGAGCCAGTTGGTTTGCAAGGGATAGTCCCGCACAACCTCCGCCAATAATCACTAAATCACAGATGTGATGGGTCATAATGCGCCCTCGAAAAAACCAAGATTTCGGAATAAATCACTATCATGTGGTTGTGTGACCGCTTCTGGTTGGCTTGGCGCACCCCAGTAGCGGGCCGCGCACTGTGTTGCAAGAACACATTTGTGTGCAAAAGAGACATAGGCTTTTTGGGGGTGACAGTGGGGCTTGCGCTGCTTGATTTGATGACCAATGCGTTGATAGAGCTTTCCTGCGACGTAGATTGCAAAACGATGTTGAGATGGAATGAACTCTAGGCCATTGAAACCACTCTTGTAAAATATATTCGCTTGGTGCAGCAACTCGAGGATTGATTTTTCAATCCGCGCATTTTGGCCCTTTTCTGCAGTTCGTAACTCCATTGCTTGACAGATACCAATGTGTTCAGCTGGCAGATAGATACGCTCCAATAAACTGTCTTGCCAGACATCGCGCGCAATATTAGTCAGTTGCATGGCAATGCCGAGATCGATCGCATGTAGTCGAGCTTGGGTGGACTGGATCCCCATTAAATCGCACATCATGAGCCCGACTGTTCCGGCCACTTGATAACAGTATTCAACGAGTTGATCCATGGTTGCGATTTGGGTCATGCTGACATCGCGACGGGCGCCAGTCAATAATAGATATAAGCTGGTCGTTTTTACTTGATGGTTATCCGTGATGGCTGTCAATCCGTTATGATCATGTGCGCGAATACAGTCTTTTACCTGGTCGAGTTTTTTGAGTGTGTGCGTATGGTCAGTGTGTTCGCAATCTGCGATATTGTCGATGAGTCGGCAGACTTCATAGAGGGATTGGATCGCGCTAGTGGTCGATTTTGGAATGAATCGTTGTGCAAAATGGAAGCTTTTCCCATGCTTTTTAAGTTGATAATTTCCAGGAAATGTTTGTTTGAGATGTGCCAATAGCCTATTGGAATCAGATTGTATATCTTTTGTCATGAGGCTTGCTCAATAACGGTATTACTCAAAGAGTCGTCATGTTGTGGCACTGTAGTGAGGAGACGATCAACGACTTTTGCTGAACAAAGCACGCCTGGTAGCCCGGCACCAGGGTGTGTGCCAGCACCAACGAGGTAGAGGTTTTTTGGTCCTTCAGCGTGATTGTGGTACCGGAACCAGGCGGACTGTTTGAATGTTGGTGCAATTGAGAAGCCTTCTCCATCGGGACAGAGGTGTTCATTTTTGAAATCGAGCGGGGTTTTATAGAAAACGTGATCTAATTGTTCAATACAGCCTGGCAATAAGGTGTCATCAAGATTCTCAAGTACTTTCTTTTGTAATATTGGCCCAATGGTTGTCCAGTCCTGCCCACCTTGCAGATTTGGCACAGGGACTAGGGCATAGAAACTGTCACAGCCCTCGGGCGCAAAGCTCGGGTCTGTAGCAGTAGGTCGATGCAGATAAAGTGAAAAGTCATCGGCCAACGTCTTGTGTTGAAAGATATCTTCGAGTAGAGCTTGGTAGCGTGGTCCTAGAGAGATGGTGTGATGGGCCACTTTTGGAAACTGTTTTTTCGTGCCAAAAAACAACACAAATAAACCCATCGACTTTTCACACTGTTGTCGTTTTCGATGCGCGCTTTTCTTCACGCTATGCTGGGGTAGCATGTGTTGATACAAGTGACTGGGGTCAGTGTTGGCAATAATGATATCACAGCCAAAATGTTGCTTACTGTCTGTTGATACCCCGGTTACACGTTGATTTTTATTGACGCGGATGGCCGAGACGGTTTCTTGTAATCGAATGTCAATCCCGACGTCCAGCATCAGTTGTGTCAGTGCATCAACGAGGGCGCCAGTACCCCCTTTTGGGAAAAATATACCGTCCTTTCGCTCAAGATAGTGAATGAGATTGTAGATGCTCGTGGTATCGAATGGATTACCACCAACCAGGAGAGGTTGCATTGAAAATGCTTGCCGTAACTTATCTGATTTCAGGTATCGACAAACCAATTGCCACACTGATCGGTCACTTCGTAACCGCAGCATGCTGGGGATACATCGAATGAGGCTGCTTAGTCGATGAAAAGGTTGATCGGCCAGTTGCTCAAATCCGATTTGATAGATTGCTTTTGAACGCTCGAGGAGTTTTTTATAGCCCTCCATATCTTCAGGGGAGATGGCTTCAATCTCGGTAAGGGTGTCTTCGAGTGTGCCGCCATAATTGAAGTGAGTACCGTCGTGAAAGCGAAAGCGATACCACAAATCTAGGGGAATAAATTCGATATAGTCTTGTCTTCGCTTGCCAAATAGATCAAACAATTCATCGAAAAGTTGTGGTGCAGTAATCACTGTTGGTCCAGCATCATGACGAAATGGTCCACATTGATAGACTTGTGCTTTACCACCAAGTCGTTGTCCGCGATCAATTAAGGTGACGGCATAGCCTTTGCGGCGTGCTCTGAGTGCTGCTGCCATTCCGCCAAATCCGCCGCCGATGACAATACATTTTTTGTGTTGTTGCATGAGGTGATTGTCAACTTATCTTCATACCAGTCTAACAGTATGTTAAGCATTGGCAAGTGAAATCGTGTATTGATCGGTGTAAAAGCAAAATATGATTCGATGATCACGGCAATCGATACCTATTGGGTGACGAATGGTAATTAGGTGATGGATACCATAGGTTTTGTAAGCTAATGCTGCTTCTGTTTCTGTCAAGTGCTTGCTTATCATCGGCGCAACCGTTATAATATCACAAAAAAATAGGTAAAAATGTCCAATATTTATAAAACTACGCCATACCTAAGTCCTGCACTCGCATCTGTTTTTGATGTGCATGCATCGCAAAGTTATGAATTAGTGCCCGGGCTTACCATTACGCATCCGTCTAATGTGAATGAGTATAATGTGATGTTGACACTCGGACAGTGTATCATTCACAAACAATCGTATCCGAAATACACTTCTCGAATTAATGACTACTTGTGGCGTATTGGTCGACATCTTGTTAAGAATGGTCAATTGCATATGTTTCGTGCAGCGTTGGGCCAAGCTAATGATATGGGTTTGCGGTCAAGTGGCCTTTCGTTGAGCACTGGCTTTACTCGCTTGCCACCAGAAAGTCAGTTACAGGAACTATTTACTTACAAAACTGCTTATCCTGGAAAAATCGCTGATGTTAATGCCTATTTATGGAGGATATGTGATCAGTTTACGATGAGTGACCATACATTTTCGTTATTTAGAAAATGCTATCAGTACACCGGCAATGATCTCGGTGCTATTGGTGCCTTCCAGATGGAAAAGCTTCAAGCATTGACAGATTTATCAGGGGTTAAATCCTCCCGGTGATTGAAATTGCATGCGGTTTGGTTTTGTGTTGGTCAGCTTTTTTGATTCAATAATGGATGCCTCGAGGGCCGATACCATCATGAAAATAAAAACAGGTATGGGCGACGTTCGTTGTCATCATGCTGCCTGCTGTGCCACTGCTTAGATAGCCATCATCAGTGTGAAACCAGAGCTGATACTTGCTTGGACAGGTGATGATTTACCTGTCTACGTTTTGTGTGATCAAAGTTTTGCGAAGATCCGATAGGTGAGGGTAGTGCCGGTGATACTGATGATATCTAGGCGCACCGAACCAACTTGTGTCGGGCCATTTCGTGC
>DBUY01000048.1:0-4957 GCA_002308435.1 Proteobacteria bacterium UBA1278
CGTCTTTGTCATCATCCTTGTCATGGTCTTTGTCATCGTCTTTGTCATCGTCATCCTGATCTGTAGACACATCAGATGCTTGATCGCCGCTTGTCACCGCTGGCATGACAGCTGAATCTGGCGCGCTGCTATCAGCAACCGATGCTTTATCATCATCGACAGATGTTGTTACTGGTGTAGCAACATCACCTGTGCCATTTCCTGTGCTTGTCGTCGTAGCATCAGCCGCTGGCACTGCTGTACTCACAACGGCAGGCGAAATTGTAGCTGTATCCGCCTCTTTTGCAACGAAATCACTGACTAGCGCGGTATTGGCAACCGACACAAGCGTGAGAACGAATAAGTGTGTTAATGTAAGCATATATATACTCCTTAGTAAACGGTAAGTATTAGATTGATTATGTCGATTGCACAGTTTTAACTTTGGTTAAAACGGTTTCAACAACCTTATAATTCAATCAACCAATCATGGCTACAGTAAAATTAGGTACAAAATGACCATGATTAACATACCAAACGCCGTTATATTATTATCGTACTTGTATATATAGGCCATATTATTGAAAAATAACGAAATAATTTGAAAATTTACTGCTGATTTTCACATCATAATCAGCACAACAGGTAATGCGAGCATCATCCAGCTTACAAACGTAATATCCAGGCCATAAGCACGATCAGCTAAAAACGCTGCCAAATAAGCATTTGGCACTGTTCCCACGAGCGTGGCCATGCCCCCAAATGAGGCAGCGCAGGCAGCCCAGCATCATGGTAGTACCAATGCTTGTCTTCAGGCTTGATCTAGTGCTCTTTGCCAGTGTGATCGATCAACGATTGGGCAATCGTGATCGTCATCAGTGTGGTCGCGGTGTTACTCAACCACATACTAAGAAAGGCAACCGCAAGCATGATGCCAAGTATGATATGGTGTTATCGTTCACCTGAATGCAAAGCGATCGTCAGTGCAATGCGTTTGTGAAGACTCCATCGTTGCAATGCACACGCAATCAGAAACCCACCCAAGAGCAAAAAAAGTATAGGGTGTCCAAACAGTGTCGCTGCACCCCGGACGGAACAGATATTCATAAGCGGAAAAGCAACCAGGGGAACCAAGGCAGTGGCCGCGATATCAATTGCCGCAGTTACCCACCAAATGGCCATCAGCATGGCGATTCCAACCAGACGCCAACCAGTTATAGACAGCCCCACAGGCGGGTCGACAACAAGTGGCATACATAAAGCCACAAGGCCCAAAAAAGTCCTATTCGATGCACGTAATGCTCGGTGGTGGGAGGATGTTTTAGCATACAAGGAGTAGTGAGAATTAATAGACACTCAACACAGAGAAGACCTTAAAGCAACACTCCAGGACAAGTGTTTTGTGTTGGGTGTGCATCCGATCGGCAAATCACAACTGAAAAGAAGCTGTATGGCGGGGTAAAGGTCACGTAATACCGTCTGTGGATCCACGTTTGAGCGACATAAAACCAAATCAAATTGGCTATTGTGCTTGACCCGAACAACGCACCAGTTTATCCTTGCCATCTCACAATTAAGAGAACAATATGCCGAATATACTCGAAACATCCAACAGCCGCCGTAGAACAAGAAGCGAGCGTGACAGTGCGATATCCGTCGTGAGCACTGAGAGATCACCCAGCCTAGGAAGCACCGAGTTAGTCATGCCCCAAACTCAGCGAACAGATGAAGGGTCTTCTAGTCAAGCAATCAGTCCTCGTAGCGCGTGGTCCGCCATGAGAGAGCCAATTACGCATACGCCTCCGCCCACTGAACGGGGGCTGATTCGACGATCTGGCATGATTTCCCCAGAATCGATCGGGTCGAGCGGATCAGACAGCATCGGCACATCACCGCTCAATACGCCAGTGGGTCGACGCCGTCGTACCACGTCTCGGTCACGCGTTTCAGAGACGCTGATTACCCGTAAGAGGTCTTGTGCAGATGCCTTTCTATCGGACGATGCGCAGCATCAGTCAAAACGGGTTTGTCGTTAGCAATAATCGTGGCCACAAAAAGCATAGGCCGTCAGTTAGCTAGTTGTTCTTAAGCGATCATTGGTTCAGCAATCAATCGTGGGGTTTGCTAATGCATGGGCAACATCCAGAGCGCCATACGTTAACACTGCGCGCGCACCAGCACGTTTGCAGGCTAACAAGCTTTCCTGTAGTACCTCAGCTGTAGACAGCTGCATGCGCTCGGCATAATGCACCAACATGGCATACTCACCACTGACTTGATAAGCAAAAACTGGGGCCTGAGTCTCTTGCACAAGATCTAAAACCACATCTAAATAATTCATCGCTGGCTTGACCATCAAGCAGTCCGCACCTTCGTGTAAGTGCTGCAGGGCGATATGACGCGCTTCCAGGCGATTAGCGGGATGCATTTGATAGGTTTTTTTGTTGGATTTTTGATGAGGATATCGTGCTTGAGTCAATCCATCAGCGCCAACAGCATCACGAAACGGACCATAAAAGCGTGAAGCGTATTTTGCAGTGTAGGATAAAATTGAAACAGATTGATGTCCGGCAGAGTCTAATGCTTGTCGGATAGCCCCAATGCGGCCATCCATCATATCCGAAGGCGCGATTACATCGGCGCCAGCATTGGCTAATGCCAGGGCTTGCTTTGTCAGTTGTATAATTGTCGCGTCATTGTCGACGTCTCCGTCAGTCTGAAGGACACCATCATGACTATGATCCGTATAAGGATCCAACGCACAATCACAAATGATGCCAAGGTCCAACCGGCGCTCGCGAATAGCGACGATGGTACGCGCAATCAGATTATCGTCGCGCAGAGCCTCGCTGCCAAGCGCATCTTTCTTGTCTGATGCGACAGCGGGAAATAGTGCCACAGCAGTAATGCCGAGCGCACACGCTTGCTCACACAAACGCACACAATTATCAATACTGTGGCGCGAGACACCAGGCAGGCTTGCAATAGACTGCGACTGCGCCTCATCATGTACAAAAATTGGCAAGATAAGATCGCTTGTCTGTACTTGATGTTCTTGGGTCAAACGGCGCAGCCATGGATGCTTTCTTAGCCGACGCATCCGCGTCTGCGGATAAGCTCTGACAATCATGAGGCCGCTTGCTGCAAACGCATCGTAATCAATGCGTACAGCGCACGCTTGATCAGACTACCGATGGGAATCAACTGACAAGCCATTTTTAAGTCCATGCCCTCATGATTGCCCAAAATCGCAACACGCAGTGGCATAAACAAATCTTTACCCTTTACGCCATGTGTTTGTTGTAGCAATTTTGCGATACCAAGATAAGTATCTGGATCAAGATACTGTTCAAGTTGCACTTGTAACGATTCATCAGCAGTTTGAGTGATTTTATCCAAAAGTTGGTACAGCGTTGCTGGTAGCATTTTCTGAGCGTGTGGGTCAGTAGGGACCACTTGCTCAAGATAACGTATCAAGTCAATATAGGTCGTCGTCTCCTGGTCAAAGTGCTTTAGATAAGCACTAGCCGCTTCTGGTTGAGTTAGTGTGACATCCACATCACTGAGTGTATTGAGCAGCGATTCCGTCCAGTCCTCAAGAAGCTTGGGTACTTTCGGCCATTTGAGCACATCTTTTGCAGAGTCTGTCAAGACTGCGCTGTGGTCACATAATTTAGCAAAGATCCCACAGATATCATCTAGCGTATGTAGATCTAACTGGAACTTTGGCAGAACATCCGATGTCCACGCTTCCCCCTGTTTTGGAACGAGGTTAGCGCGCTGAAGAAAAGGCATGCAGGCCTGAGCTAGTTGCTGTGGCGCATACTGTTGAATTTGTTGATGGTTGACCCAGCGCAGCTTTTGCATATCAAAGTGTGGGGCTGCGGCATGGAGTCTATCGGTCCCAAAAGCGTGTTCAAGTGCTTTCAAGCTGAGTATCTCACGACTCTCTGGGTCAGACCAACCAAGTAGTGCGAGGTAATTCACAAGGCCTTCAGGAATAAAGCCTTTCTCGATAAAATCTGAGACACTTGCAGCACCATCTCGCTTGGAAAGCTTTTTATTACCTTCTCCAAGGATCAATGATAAGTGACCATACTCCGGGCGCTTTAATTCGAGCGCATCAATGATCATCAATTGGCGAAGCGTATTTGGTAAGTGCTCTTCGCCCCGCAGTACATGCGTGATAGCCATCTCACAGTCATCGATTGCGCAACAAAAGTTGTAGACCGGTCGACCATCTGCCCGCATCAGCACAAAATCCCCAATCATATGGCCTGGAAAAGTGATTTCTCCGCGAACCAGATCCTGTAGCACAAACGCAGAATCGGCATGTGTATTTTTAAAGCGAACCACAGCTTGCTCGCCAGCTTGTAAACGCGCTTTCGCTGCTTCAAGGCTTTGCTCGCGGTCGGGGCTAGAAAAATGTATCTGTGGTGCATCCTTATGTAGTTCGCGATGGGCATCGACCGTCGCTTCATCTGCAAAACAATAATATGCCATACCTGACTCAATCAATTGATTTGCGTAGCGCATGTAAAGATCATTACGTTGACTTTGTTGGTATGGGCCATGCGAGCCGAACGAGTCGAGCGTTTTCTCTTTAACACCCTCGTCCCAATGCAGCCCAAGCCAAGACAGCTCGCGTAACAAATGGTCAAGAGACTCACGTGAATTACGCTCAGTGTCAGTATCTTCAATACGTAGAATAAACTGACCGCCGAGTTTTTTGGCCAACAAATAATTGTACAGCGCTGTGCGCGCCCCACCAATGTGTAGAGATCCCGTCGGTGACGGGGCAAAACGAGTACGTACGGTCATGATAAGCCTGCAATTAAACTGGTAAAATCATAGCACATGCTGTCAATTTCGTCCACATAATAGAGGCAATACACCGGTATCAGAGCAATAATCACTGTAGAGATCGGGTGGGCTAGAGACGATAACGATCGGTGCAGTAACGATCAGGGCAGTAACG
>DBUY01000048.1:5266-17806 GCA_002308435.1 Proteobacteria bacterium UBA1278
GGCAGTAACGATCAGGGCAGTAACAATTGGGCGGGATATGGTTGGCTGCTCGTAGATGTGAGTAGACACAGGGCTCTTCACACAGAAAACAGATCTGGCCTGAAAAAGGAAGCATGATTGGATTTTGAAGATTCTGAGATATCAAGAAAGCTGGTGAAGGGATTTGAACCCCCGACCGGCTGATTACAAATCAGCTGCTCTACCCCTGAGCTACACCAGCGATGGGCAGATGATAGGCGATCGTAGTCAAAATGTCAACTCAGATTAGAGAACTAAGCGTAATATCAGCAGTATTCTTCAGTAAAAGCAACTTTCTACCACCATGACAAGCACGCGAAAAATGACAGTAACAAATGCATGGTTTTGCTTTTGATCTCTGATGCATTCTATGTTTCAATAGAGGCACAATTGAAACAGGAGACAACATGGTGTGGTTCAAGCAGCTGCAAGCTTTCTGGTGCACGCCACCAGCGGATAAAACGCAAGAGGATCTCGAAGCAGCGCTTGCAAAACAAGTCATTAGTGACTGCCCAAGCACGTCCACCCTGAGTTACGGATGGGAAAATCCAATCAATGCCCATGACAGCACGCTTCTCGTTTCTGTCGGTCGCTTCCATTGCGCGAAATTCACCGTCGCCAAACGATTACTGCCTTTAGATGTCATTCGTCAGACTGTGGCCGACCGCGTGAGCCAGCTCGAAGCACAGCAAGGCATGCCAGTCAGTAAGCGTGAGATCAAGCGTCTGACTGAAGAAACGCATTTTGAACTGTTGCCAAAAGCATTCATCCAGAGAAAGTCTTGCTTTGTTATTTGGGACTGGGATAAGCAACGACTATATGTGAGTCAAACGCAGCAAGCACTACTTGACCACCTAAGTGCCTCATTGGCATTTTGTATTCCAGGTTGGTCTGTCAAGTTATGTAAGCCGGAGCAGAACATTGAGAAACAAATGACGCGCTGGCTCAAACAAGACGATCAACTACCAAGTGCCTTTACATTTGGTGATGCTTGTCAGTTAGCAGATCCTAAAGATCGTTTCTGCTCAATTCGCTTCACCGGTAATGAGCTCCAAAGTCAGTCTGTGCAGCAGCATCTCAAAGATGGTATGTGGGTCAAGCAGGTTCAGCTACAGTGGCAAGAACGACTACGCTTTATGATTAACCCAAATTTTGCACTCAGTCAGATCAAGTATCTCGACTTAGACAAAGAAACTGATGAAGCAGAAGGGGCAATTGCACAGTTTCAGACCGAGCTCGCTCTATTAGGGCCGCTTTACCGTGAAATTACCGAACAGCTTGCCGATAGTCTTGGCGGTATAGGTGAGCCAGAGGCGCCGAGCACCATGGCAGCAGATGAACTCGTGCGTCCTTTCGAAGACGCAACACCAGGCGTTTGATTAGCAGGCTGCATTCGAATCCAGGTATTCGACCTGCAAGTAATTCGCAAAAGCAGTTTCTCGGGTCGAGACCTTGGGTGCTTTAGAGCCCAGTGCCGGTATATTGTTCACTCAATGCGCTTGACCTATCAACTCACAGTGCGAGCAAACACATTATGCTAATGCAATCTGATAAAGGGTCACGCTATTCAAAGTGATCTTCTCAACTAAATCAGGTGCTCTGCTTCAATAGCTGTCATTGAAGTTTGAAATGGTTTTCTGTGAGTTTTGAAGAAAAACTAAAGTTCATAAACAGTCATCTACACGTACCCATCATGTTCAGGCACTTCCAATAAATCAAAAGCAGTTGGCACCTGATATCTAGCCGCTCGTCGTCATAACAGACTGCTGCCATTCGCATAGAGTTTTCGTGCAGCGTAAAAGCTTAAACATTCCGATACCCTACGATGGTGATTAGGTCCAGTCTCAGTAAAAAGTCTCAGTATATTCTGGGCTGTGAGAATAGAGTGGGCGACGCAGATACTGTGAAATGATTACGCAGATGCTGCAGGTTGATCAAAGACATCAACATCATCATCGGGCTGTGCATTTTCGAGAGGCTGACATCCTGTCTCAGGCACATGCCAGTAGAAAATCGCCATACAGATGGTAATAGACACTGGCACGACCATGAATGCTGCTTGGTATGGCGCGATTGTAGATGGCATCACCCCAGTAACCGGTGCATACAGTTCAAGTAGGTAGCCACTAATTGGCGTGAGCAAGCCAGTTGAACAAACCAAAATCATGTTATTGAGCGAGATCGCAGTAGCCATGCTGTCCTTGTCATTCAGGTCGTTCACTAGGCCAAAAGTAATTGGCTGTGCGCCAGAGGAAGCACCAATCGTAAACAGCAGTAGGCTAACGACCCAATAGTGACTTGGTTTGGCAATAATCAAAATCAGGCTGGCGACCAATCCTGCACCAAGCAATACCATGGTTGGTCGAATACGTTCCTTCATATAGTCTGAAACCCAGCCTGCAAGCGGGCTTGCAATCGCCATCGCTACCCAAACCCACATTAGCTGAAGTGCTGAGGCATCGTCACCTTGATTCTGAATTAAGTTCAAATATGGAACCCCCCAAGATTCGGCAAATATTGCCACCGCGGCCCATGAACCAAAACCACCTGCGCCGACATACCAATTGATTCTTCGGGTTGCAACCTGGCGTAGGGTATCGATGATGTTTACAGACGCATTCTCTGATTTGTCTGATTGTTCCTCGTATTCACAGGCATCCGGTTGGTTTTTCAGGATGAGGGCAAATAAAAGTGTCATAAATAGTCCGACAATACCGGCATAATATAACGCCGGACGCCAACCAATACTCTGCACCATTTGCCGGATAGGATTACCGGCCAATACCGCACCAACACACCCCATGATCTGAACGAGTCCGGTGATCAAGGCCTGTTGGCTTGGTGCAAACCAGCGCGCTGCTAGAGCCAGCGGGCCTACAAAGGCGAATGCAGACGCTGCCCCAATCGCTAAACGGCTGATAGATGCGAGTACAATGCTATTAGTCACTTGAAAGCACAACGTGGCAACAGCACAAACACAAACAGCTACAGTCAGACAAGTTTTTGCGCCGAAACGATCGCACAACAGTCCGGCAGGCAGTTGCATAGTTGCATAAGCATAGAAAAAGCACCCAAGAAGCTGCCCCAATTGTCCAGTACCTACTGAAAATGCAGCCATGAGCTCGCCAGTAATCACTGTTGGCATCACGCGCAGGAAGAATTCGTAGAAATAAAAGCTAGACGCCAGAGAGACAACTAATATGGCCATCCAAGAGCCAACTCCGTCTGTGCGCTTGAGGGATTGGTTGGTCATTGCCTTCTCCTTTAGGTTCGCGTACATGTCACAGGGTGTTCAAGGTGTCATGCGTTTAATTTGCAAATCAGAAACAGTGTACGTATCGGTGTGTGTATGTAGGTAGTGCCTATAACACTTCATTATGTTACCACATTTGCCGATTCGATACAAATAACACAAAGACGACAAAAGGCCGTGTCGTGTATTATTATGTATATTTACAGTAACATATTTGGAAATAAAGGGCCATAATCAGCGTGTAGTTACAAATCATGACGGCTTGGGGCACCACAAAAAAACCGCATACCCCGACAAAATAGCACTGATAAAACCACGATGAGTATCTACTGCGGCGCTATAACTGCCACGACAGTGATAAATACTGCAGCAATAGCCAGTTGTGCCAGGCATAAAGCCACCTGCTGATGTCGGGTGCTACATGCACTAAACGCAAAAGAATAGACACTATCAGGTTGTTGTTGATCCTGGTGATTTTCATGAAAACTACCGACATAAAAGCTGTCTTCGGATGTTGGCGATATAGGGCGGGGTAGCACCATATCGTCGTTATCAGGTTGATCGGGTCGTGTAGTTGGTAAATCTAAAAAAGCCTCAGAGGATAGACTTTCTGGATAAACTTTTATAATTGCCATGATGACATGCGAATTAAGCTTGCAAAATACAGTTTATGACCAAAGATACACAGAATCAATATGAATCATACCAGGCCGTATCATCATAATCAGAACCAGTAGGATGAGGGTGTGTTTTTTAATTCCATGTCAATCCCATTTTTAGACATCCAGTAATATGCGCCAGTTATTCAGTGCGCTTACCATGAGTCCCCAGCCGCGCGTTTTGAAAGGTTATTTTGAATCCATTCATACGCTGGGTCACAGAGAGGCACATAGTGGGGAGTAGACGACTATATTGACTGACTATTAGAAATTGGCACGCCAAATGCGCATGGCCATTGGCTCGTGTTTTATGCGATTGATAGAACGTCTTGACAAGGGGGCAGGCAAGTCCGAACTTGAGGGTGCCTGGTTTGCGAGTGGGTCATTTGGTGGATTTAGGGAGAGGGATAACGGACAATTGCTACGACAGGTCCAGTGAGTGCTCGCTTGAGTTTGCAAGGGGATTCAGATAGACTGAAAAAAGTCAATCAGGAGCGGCTTATGCACACAATATCGGCAATAATCGGGATTGTCACGATGATCTTAGTTCCGCTAGCACCACAGGCTAAGGCGCCACTCAATGCACGTGATGTCGAAATGATTCAGGTACAAGGCGCCGATGCCCCAATGAAAATTGAATTATATGGTCAAATCCATAGTGCTAAAGAAAGTAATTTACACTTTCCAATCACAGGCACCATCAACAAGGTGCACGTGATTGATGGGCAAACCGTAGTCAAGGACGAACCACTTGTGAGCTTGTCCACTGAGGCCAAAAAAGCGTCAATCCAAGATGCGCAACTTCAAGTTAAAGCCTCAGAGAAAGATCTCGATAAACTGAGAGTTCTCCAAAAAAAGTTAGACATGCAGCACCTCAAGGACAAGCATGCGCTGTATCTAGCAAAGAAAAATCACGATAAACAAAAATCGCTGCACCAACAGAAAATAATAGGATCTCTTCAACTGGATGAGGCAACCTACCGAATGGATGAAAAAAAAGCATTGCTGCTGCAAACAGAGTACAAAGTCGCACTCAATATTGACCAGATTGCTCTAGCACAGGCACACATCGAGGTGCTCAAGACAACGCAAGAAATGGCTGAGCAGTGGATAAAGAAATCGACATTAAAGGCGCCGTTCTCTGGAAAAGTGCGCAAATCGTTCGTAAAGCTTGGCCAGGAAATCAATAGAAATGATCCGATACTGGAGTTGTCGGATAGCAAAAACATGCTCATTCGTGCCGTCTTGTCACACAGTGAAGTTACTCAGCTCAAACAGATGCTGAAGCGCAATGAATTATCAACAGTGAAAATTGTACTAGCGGATCAAGAATTTTCCGCCCGTGTACTCTCTATCCTGCCCGAATCTCGTGATCAGGTCACTGGGGTCGATATGATGGTGTTGACGCATCAAAGTAATGACGCCATGCTTGGGACAAAGGCGCAATTCACCATGCTGGTTCCAACTGACAAGCAGCGCTATGAAGTGCCTCAGAAAGCAGTCGTTAATCAGAGATACGTTTACAAGCTCAATGCTGATAATCGGGTCGTTCAGGTGCCTGTTGAAGTGATCCAATCCGCCATGCAGAAGCAAGAACAGGTGCTGATTGAGACAGATCAGTTAGGTCCTGTTGACACGTTACTCATCGCCAAGAATCGCTCTGTTCGGTCCGGCGAGCAAGTGACAATGTCTTAAGCCCCACGAGGTACCATGGCAAAGCCAAAGCAACAACCAGCATGCACACATACCGTAGTCGAGGTGTTTGAAGGGGAGCAGATTTGTTGCCCGCCGCGAAATAGTCGTATGTGGAATGCTCACCCACGCGTGTACCTAGCGGTTGATCCAAAGACACGATCAGCGAAGTGCTACTATTGCGGTACCCAGTATATCCTCAAGGCATCGTCATGACGCGAGCAATGTTACTCTCTGCAGGATTAGGCACACGAATGCGGCCATTGACGGACCATTTACCGAAGCCGTTGATTCCAATCGCAGGAACCACCCTAATTGAGCACAATATACGCCAACTCAAACTCAATGGGATTACTGAAATTGTGATTAACCTGGGCTATCTTGGGGATATGATCAAATCGCATCTGGGTAACGGTCATCGTTACGGCGTAACGATCGAATACAGCGAAGAGTCAGCCGATAACTTATTAGGCTCAGGTGGTGGCGTAAAGCAGGCATTACCTTTACTCGGGGAAGCGCCATTTGTTTTGGTCAGTGCTGACATATGGTGGACAATGTCAATTCAATCCGTGGTTAAGGCCGCAGTCTATGAATCAGTCTCACTTTGGATGATCAAAAATCCTGAATATCATACGCAGGGTGATTTAACGTTGACAGAGAATGGAAAAATTCAAAAAAATAGCGGCGAAAACAATGCAACGTTCTCAGGCGTTGGCATATTTTGCCCATCATACTTTCGAACGATCAAAGCGCGCGTATTTGGTGTTGGCCAAGTTATTCAACAAAGTATTGAAAAGTCTCGCTGTACTGGGTACTGGGTTAGCGGTCTTTATGAAAATGTCGGGTCTCCAAAACAGCTGGATAATCTCGTAGCGCAGCTGGATCACCGAGTCGAGTCGATTGAAAGTCGAGTAGGCTAAGAAAAACCTAAATCCAGTAGGGATGAAAACGAGAATGCCATTAACGGCGTGTGGAAGATTGACTGCGAACCGTGTCAACAAGTGCATGTACCGAGTCAGCAGGCGTCTCTGGTAAAATGCCATGACCCAGTCCGCTAATATAGCGCTTGTGATCAACCAAGCTCTCCAATAGATCACGTGTGTGTTGTTGCGTTGTTACGGGCCCAGCATGCAGGATAGCAGGGTCTAAGTTACCCTGAAATGTTAAACTAGGGAAGTGTTGATGCATCGCGGGGAGGTCGGCACACCAGTCTAATCCGACGATACAGAGATTTGGGATCTTAGCTAATGGCGATAGGCGAGAGACCGTCAAGCCCTTACTAAAAAACATGATGGGAGCTGGACATTGCATTTCCAGCAGGTGATCACAGATGCGTTGCAGCATCGCGCCGCTGTAGAGTGAAAAATGAGTATCTGCCAATAGGCCACCCCAAGTATCAATCACAAATAACACATCTGCACCTGCAAGATATTGTTGGTAGAGATAGCTAGCAGTAAGTGCAGCTAATCGCTCAAGCAGCGAGGTCATCGCAACAGGATGCGTATATGCAAACTTTTTTGCTGTGGTAAAGTTTTTCTCCCCATAGCCAGACAACATATAACACGCCTGTGTCCATGGGCTACCAGAAAAGCCAATGATGGGTAATCGCTGCCCAAGTGCCGCACGCAGATGACGCACTGCAGTAAATACATAATCAAGTCTTTCAATGCACGTATCGAAGGGCAATCTTTCGATTTGCTTTGGGGTCGTAATAGGGTTACGTAATACCGGTCCCTCGCCAGGAACAAAGCGTAGTCCCATCTCTAAACTATCCGCAATGGTAAGAATATCAGAAAAAACGATTGCAGCATCGAATTCAAAGCGGCGAAGTGGCTGTAAGGCGAGCTCAGTTGTCGCGTCTGGACTGCGGCATAAGCTCATAAAGTCTGGGAAGTGACTGCGTATTTCTTGGTACTCGGGCAGATATCGGCCAGCTTGACGCATCAGCCAAACAGGAGGATGCGCCAAAGACTTGCCTGCTATCGCCTGAATTAGGCTACTATTGTCAAATTGAATCCGATACTCTGGCGTAAAGACAGCTGGTTTAACATTTGACATGGATCGCTGACCTACACTAAATTCTTGGACTTGGTAGCATACCAAATGTGTTACCTAACACTGCAGCAATAGCAATCGTGCTGAGAATAAAAATTACAACCAGGGCAACTTTACCACCAGGCAAACGATAGCTTGTTGTCAACGCTTCAACGTAACGGGCACGCCAGACCATAATCACTGGTAAGATACCAAATAAGAATGTGACCAGTAAGCCAGATAGGTCTAAAGCAAGCAAGAATCCCGATGACTCTTTGGGCACAACCAGCGAAATCAAGAGGGGTGGGCCAAGCGTCAGTCCTGCAGAGACGAGTTTGGGGTAAGCGTACCGCTGCATATCAAGACCATCTTCCAAGAAGTCTGACAAAGCCAGGACTACACCCAGAAAAGAAGTTAATATTGCACAGTTAGCGAAGATATTCATCAATAATGGAATCATTGAGGCACCATCTTGTTGGAGCGTTTTCTGCAGTGCAGAAAGCGGAGAGCCACTTTTTGCAACCGCAAACAACCCATTTGCGCCTTCAAACGGTAACAAAGCCACAATTAAATATTGATATATAAGGTAGATGACCAACGGAATGGTAGAACCTATCCACAACATTTTCTGTAAACTCTTCGTGTCTGTACTGAAGTTTTTTCGAAGACTTGGTACGACAAAATGGGAGGCAAATGCGGCAATCGAGATAGGTATACTACTGATCAGAAAAATTGGCTTACCACCAATCAGATATTCAAACTTGGTGTATGGCCCCATCGTCCCAATCAAGCCAAAATAGCTCGCCATCATCGCTAGTAGTAGTATTTGATTCATCTGATCCAGTAAGCTGACACCTCGAAAGGCGACTAACCCAAAAACTACTGTAAAAATCACCATGCACGAGTACGTATCCAGAGCGATTGCTGGTTCCAATAAGCTTTGTAGTAATTCGCCGCCACCCGAGATGTAAGAGGTTGAGATAATATACAGCAAAAATAGAAAGCAAAACCATGTGGTGTACTCACCAATTTTTCCAAGATGCATATGTGCCATCGAGATGATATTGGCATCACTGTCCTTGCTGTAAAGCGCCATCTCCAAGACCAGTAACAAGGTGGCGATTGCAAATAGATAGCAGCAGACAAGCATGAGCACGGCAGGGCCAAATCCAGCAACGCCGCTGATAAAGGGTAATGAGAGCATACTCGCGCCAATCGCGGTGCCAGCAACGATAGAGGCGCCGCTTCTTTCCTGGGAAGTTAAGCCAAACATAGCAAATCCTTGTCTGTTGGGACCTAAAATAGTACGGGGATAAGGGCGGTTTGTCAAGATTGACGTTCAAGTCCCATCAGGCGTTACCGACCAGTAAGGGTTCTCTGCCTAGTCAGCTAGTCTGGAGTGTGTAAAACAATCGTTAACTAATCGAGTGTTCTGTTACGCATGAATGATGATGTTTTGTAATAACTCGTTTAATTGAATGATCGAGACATGCTTTGAGTGCAGATCATTCAGTAACATATTGACGTCAAAGCAGCGCATATTGACTTAGGCCCTTCTCATCGGTAAAATCAATATGTATATAATCATTATCATAAAGGAAAGTAGCAAGCGTGAAAGCAACTGACGTAAAAAACACCATTGGGCAAGTATTCGAATCTGAAAGTCCTCGTATTATCGAGTCAATCGTACACAGTTATTACAGTGAAATCGAGGATGGCCTACAGCATATTCTCGGCGATCAGTATTTCGATGACCTCATCCCAGAATCTCAGTTACAACTGGCTTTTGAGATTATAAGAATCGTTAAGCATGAGGGCATTAACAGTAATGAAAGAAATATGAATATCACATTGAGATTTCTCAATAACGCTGTAAATGATGCGGTGCAAATTTTCCACGATCCACGAGTAATCGCACTCTGTCAAAACATCTGCTATTTTGACGACCAGGATACCTTCTTAAATGCATTAATATCTAAAGCACTTCCGGCTATCTCAAAGATGTATGTGTTATCAAAGCGTATCACCCATGGTCATACAGAAATTTCTGATACCGAAAAAGAGGAGAAAGTTCCTAACTACAGACAAATCAAGTTGGCTGGACTAATCGTCACGTTCACTCTACTGCATAATACCTTGTCAAAGCAATTAGGGCTTTCAGAAAGAGAACGAGACGCAGTTGATAATGCAGTGGCCAAAATAAGCGATGAAATCTCGCCTGATAACAATGAATCACCCAATCTATCTTCCGAACCTAATTTGCGTCAGCACGTCAAAGCGCTTGAATCACTGAAGGAAAATTTAGAGACACTGACAGGTTATCCTGACAAATGGATTGATTGGAGCCAATATAACTGGTCAGTGAAGCTCAAAAATTTGATACAACCGCTAATCGGATGTTACATATTCAGCTATCTCGTGCTGGCAGCTGTCAAGTACTTTCAAGCAGAAGACGATATGAATTGTGAACATTCAAAGATACCGAGCCCGTCTACGTTGACGCTATTACTCATGCCCTATATCATGATGAAATACGGGGTGATCAATAGGACTGACCCTGTACAATCGCAGTATCTGAACAGAAAGCGAGAAATCCCTGAGATCAATAATGGCTATTTTTCCGAAGAGGAATATTGGAGTCGTGTTCGGCATGATTATTTACGGCATCATTTCACGAGCCTATATGAAATTAAAGATGCGGTATCCGCTCTCGTAGACAGCATGAGTCCCGAAGCAGGCTGAGATCAAAACTGAAGAACTGATACAAGCACCAGTGACAGCGCGTCCATCAGTTTTCTAAAAAAAACACGCATTTTCAAAAATCCTGGTTGTAGGGTCAGTATTACCTCTGGTTTTTTGCAATCATTGGCTAATGAGTATCTAGAATGACAGAAATAAGTGACTATATTATTGAAGTTTTGTGCCAAATGGTGTAGCGTAAACTCACGATAAAAATAGAAATACTGTCATGCCAGATCAAAATTTCAATGCAATAGCCCAAATTGAAGAAAGCGCAACTGGAAGCCAAGCTGGTGCGAATATTGGGGTTTCGTTCACCGATAATGCGGTTGAATCAAACTCATCTTCATGGCTTGATTGCTGTGGTTTATTCAGTTCAAGTAGTGAGAAATCACAGTCGATAGGTGGTCACGGTGTTGAGCAATCAGAGCGTCAAGAGTTGAGCTTATTTGGCTGCTGCTTTGGCTGCTGCGCCTATGAGCAAACCAAAACCAGTGACGTAGGAGCTGGTGGCGTGGAAGAGGGCGCTGCGGAAAGCTTAACATGTTGTGGTCTGACCTGTGGGTATGATGCAGGTTGCAAAAACGGTGTGCCAAGCTGTGACCTTGTGTGTGCAGAGAAATGCGAGATACCACCAATATTGTATACATGTGGTGAGGGTATCGCGCAAGGCGCAAATGCAGCTTGTGATCTTGTGGGCGGTATTCTCTCTATCCTAGGCTAAGCAGCTTCACCGGACGATCGCTGGATGTAACTAGACCTCGAGAAACGACTGATCACACCTATCTGTAAAATTGATACGATACATTTTAACGGTTGATCTCAACTTTTTTAAATGTATGGTAGGCCCGTGCCACGACTGTATCAAACGTATCTTTGACATTTTTGATCACGTCGCACGCTTCATCATTGAATTTTTTCAATGTAAGAACAGTGCCGCTATGAAGCACAGCATGAGTGTTGGAAAATAGTTGGGCTCAACGGGTCAAAATATTTCTGAGCTCTGTAGCCCAAAACAGCGACCTACGTCACCCGTTTTTAAGCACTCTACTCTGAAGAAACACTGCTGGAAAATGTGCCTGCTCGAATATTGACAGTACAATTATGTCAAAATATCAGGGCCGCCACATGCGCTGGTGCCGTGTTTTTGTCGTGCTTAGTTTGCTATCTCGAATCGCATATCATTAGAGTAGGGCAAATGATCATGACGTAGACATATTCGGGTAATCAAGATACACGAGTTATACAGCGCCCAGATAGCAGGGGGGCATCAGGGAGACATCAAGGCCACATATAAGGCTCTGATGAATCACCTGCTCAATATGACCCGAGAGAAGCGCTGTCCTCAGAAGTAAGATTAAAGGGATCAGTGAGCGCCCTGAAAAACTTGCTGAATAGTGATGTGGCGTTATTGGCTTGCTTGTCCGTGGCATCACGAGTCGTATTTGGTCTGCCACCCAGCGACTCAGACGTCGATGGTTGAGGTTTCTCTCCAGGTACGACTAATGAGAACAGTCTATTGAACAGCGCCCGAGCTGGCGCAATAAACAGCCAGTCAACTAGTACGTTAATTGCGTGAGCAACAAATCGTATTGGCTTTAGCACACACCAATCACACAACGTGAGCATCGCGTAAGCAGCATAGTATACCGGTCGAACAACCAAACGATAGATTGCTTGTTTAGCAGCATAAAGCATGGCAGATGCAATTTGTCCGACATAGCCATATTGGTAAATACCAACCGGGATACTATAAAACAGCGTTACAGGCAGCGAGAGCGCGAAATGAATAGCGCCAACAGCCAGGCCTTTTGAGGTGATCAGGGTCTGTTTTATGATAATAGAGGTAAGCACATAAAGAACATACGGGGTCATACGCAAGCCTGATACCAATGAGGCAGCCCAATCACGCACAAAACCAAACCAGGATCGTTTCGTGGGATGCGCAGTTGTGTGATGGTCAGCCAGAGTCTCTTGAGATAGGCTCTCTAATGTTGGATAAACCGCATCTATATTTATATCATCGGTGCCTGCACCACGATATAAGATGCCCTGATCTAACAGTAATGTGAGCACGCTGGGCAATATGATTTGATGGTGAAGGTGTTTACAGGCTTTATCAACATCTATCTGGCTGCGGTTTGG
>DBUY01000073.1 GCA_002308435.1 Proteobacteria bacterium UBA1278
AAAAATCATGCCCTTGCAACAAAAAGGAGTGACGACAACACGACAAAGTTAGTAACGGTCAATCCAACTGATAACAAAAAACAAAAAAGCGATCGTACCCTCATATTTCCATCCCGAGAATCACACAAAAAACCGAAGACAATGTCACAAGTAATTTTTTGATGAAAACCGTTGATAAATTCGCGACAAATGCTCATCTTTTTTAGCCCATAAGCGCCTCACCCATCCGGTGAACCGCTTTCGGTATTGGCGATCATTGACATAATCACCAACCAATTTCGCTGTAGACACATTGTGCAACTCCGCATGAATCTCAATCGTCTTCACTTGACCGGATAGCAGTAACCACACCGAAACAAATCCAACATCGTAGGCCAATGTCACATCAATAAAATCCTCGATATCAGGTGAGCTAGCCTCAAGAGCAAGCGCAACCCCTGCAGGCTGTGGCGAAAGCAGATGAGCCAGATTTCTTCCCGAAAGATGAGTTTTGTGATCAGAGACAGAAAAACGAGTTCCCTCTGCAAAAACAGCTAATGTAACAGGATTTTTTATTAATTGCCGGCATTGTTGGCGAATCAACTCTCGCTGGTTCTGAATAACTAATGGATTACGCCGTACTTGACGTGCAGAAATACGCTTGACAAACACATAATTCATCAAGTAACAAAACTGGCCCAAGAACGGCACCCAAAAAAGTGAGCTCTTCAGAAAAAACTTAACATCAGGAATCTTGTCATAAAACGTGGCTAGGATAACTAAAATATCAGCCTGTGATCGATGATTAATCACCATCACATACGAGCGCGCAGAAGATAAAGATTCAGGCAAATGACAACTCAAATCGACACCACAAATCCGCACTAAAATAAATCGTAAATTTCGTGAATGTAGGTGAATCAACCCATCAATAGCGACATCAAAATTCGTTACCAAGCGACGCAGCGAAAAAATCTTACCTAGATAGGTAAACGGAAATCTGCAAAAAAATAACAAAAAGACAAATGAACTCAATATCGTCAAATTAAGCGTCAAAGCCGCGACCGCAGCAATAAACCGACAAATTGATACAAACAACACCTTACAAATCTCCTTGGCAACCAGCAAAAATATCTCGCGCACCTGCAGACAGGACAGACTCGACAAATTGTTTAATTATACCGGAATCAACGCTCAAATTATTGGACCAAAGCGCTTGTCGTTGTATGACTTTCTGTCCATCTAATGACCCCACAAATACATAGACAGCTAACTGATCATCTGGCCGCTTAGCGATATGAACACCCAAAGGCATTCCGCAGTGCGCACCAAACTGTCGAACAATTTCACGCTCTAGCATGACAAGATCATAGCTTGATCGATGGTTTATTGAACGTAGCTGCTGACACAAGACTGTATCATCATCACGGCATTGTATTGCAATAGCACCTTGACCACATGCTGGCGTGTAACGATCAATCGCTAAACGGTCAATTTTAAGTTCACCGATCATACCCAGTCGCTCTATTCCAGCCACAGCTAAGACAATGGCATCGAAGTCACCTGTCTTCAGCTGGTTAATCCGTGTCGGCACATTCCCTCGACATCGTTTGACTTCAAGCAAAGGATGATGCGCCTTTATCTGAGCACAACGCCTAGCGCTGCTCGTACCAACGATAGCCCCATTTGGCAAGTCAGACAAGCATGCGTAATTCACACTCAAAAAAACGTCTCTTGGATCATGACGAGGTAAAACTGCACCGATAGTGAGCGATTCTTGGTGTGAAACTGACATGTCTTTGAGTGAATGCACAGCACAACGGACCTCACCCCGTAACAATGCCGACTCAAGTTCGCCAACAAACGCATCTTTGAGATTCGCAATTGATCCCATTGTTTGATCGCCAGCAGTTGTCATATTCTGAACTGTAAATGCGACGTCGGGATGCTGGTCAGTAAAAGTCGAGATGAACAAATCGGTCTGACATCGCGCCAGAGCACTGCGACGGGTAGCGACTGTATATTTCAAAAAACACCTCAAAGCGGGCTAATTCGATCTCAATTTTACAAAAAATGCGTAAAATAGGCAATGACAGCGTTGAATTTGTTGTGTCATCTCAGCAAATCTCTAAACCACGATAACAACTCAGACCCTAGGCAAGGACTGCAGATGGTCGAAAATCCAAACCATTGAAACATCGAACACTCGATTGTGGCGATTTTCTTAAAATATTACGTTGCGTCAACATCAGCTGCAATGCCTCTGCGACTGCAATCGCCGGGTCAATACGAACGCATGAATTAGTGATAAATTTTCGAATAATCCCGTCAAGTAATGGATAATGCGTGCATCCATAGAGAATCTTACAACTTGTCGATTGTAAAACGCTCTGATGCTGATCAACAAATGATGCCACTAATTGATGTAATTTTTCAACACGATTTTGTTCAATACAGTCAACCCATTCATGGCATGCAACCGCGTGAAATCGTCCTCGGAAGCCCAGCTGGCGGGCCAATGGCTCAACACGATCAGCAAGGACACTTGCTGGCGTAGCCAACCAAATAATTGTCTCATCTCGATAAAGCTCCGCGAGCAACCGAGCAGTTGGCCGCAGCATACCGACCATGGGCAAGGTGTAGCGCTGACTCAACCACGGCAATGCGATCGCCGAACTGGTATGACAGGCAACCACGATCGCTTTCACATTGCCTTTAGTCATTGAACGAAAACAGTGATGTCCCGCCTGTATGATTTCTTCATTTGTCTTATTACCATATGACTGGTGTTGTGCATCTTGCATAATGAGCCACTTTTCTCGCGGCATCAATGACTGGCAAGCTTTCAGTACGGATTCAACACCACGCCCACTATCATATAAAGCGATTGCACCATTTCTACTCAATAACTGGCTCATACACCATCCCAGATAAACTTGACTCGATTTTGTACATTGGTGAACAACTCGTAACGACTAATACCAGAAAAACGCTCTACAGAAGTTATCGGCAATCCATCACCCCATAACACCACTTCTAAGCCGACAGTGGCTGACGGGCAATGCGTTAAATCTATCGTCATCATGTCCATACTAATGCGTCCTACCAGTGGACACAAGGTTTCATTCACTAAAACTGGCGCCCCGCTACGAACAGATCGCGGATAACCATCACCATAACCAAATGATATGGTCCCGACGCGCATAGCGGTTGGACAAACAAAATCATGACCATATCCAATCCCTTGGCCTGGCTGATAATTCTTAATAGATATAAGACGACTTTTCACAGTCATCACCGGCTTTAGGGCAGTAGAAGATTCTGACCAAGATGCATCTGATGGCGCTGCACCATACAGAGAGATTCCTGGACGAACAAAGTCATAATGAGACTCTGGAAACGCACTGATTGCTGCAGAGTTACACAGACTGGATGGCATATCAAACTGTTGTACCAATTGATCAAAAACCGCTCGTTGATGCGAGTTGTGATCATGTTTTGGACTATCGGCATGCGATAAATGCCCCATCAGTCTCAACTTGCCCTTGATCTGAGGCAACTGGCGACAATGCGCCAACACAGAAGACAATTCGCTGGGAAAAAAGCCCAAACGCCCCATCCCAATATCGACTTTAACCCAAACATCATTGAGTGGTAATTGATGCGCAGCGAGCCATTTCAAATGACTGGCTTCATGTATCACAAGATCTAGGGCTAATGCAGAAACTAGCCGCAAATCCTCAGGACAAATCACACCCTCCATGAGAATAATCTTGGTATGAATACCGTGTGCACGCAACGCGATCGCCTCATCGATAGACGCAACCCCCAAAGCAAAGACGTGCTGGCTCAATCGCTGAGACACAGAGCGAATGCCATGACCGTATGCATTTGCCTTAACCATCGCGATAATTTGGGCGCCTCGCGCCATAGACTGAATCACAGAGAGATTTGACAGCAACGCATCGGTCGATAAATGAGCAATCGCACGACGGTAGCGTAAGCCACTATCCTGAATTTGCTGTCCTAATACTTTCATTTGAGACAAGTTACTACCTATGTGGTGGAGGTGGTTTGAAATAAAAGCGCCCCATCAACTTAAAATAAGCATAAGTGACACTGATAAACAAGAGTAAATAACCGAGAACCCAAGGCCCAATCTGACGCCTGATATGAATACTTGGATCACTGACATAGGTCAAAAACAAAACAATGTCATCCACATATTCATCAAAGTCTGCAGGTGATAAACGGCCTGTTTCTTTCAACTTAATAATCCTATACCAGAACTGCTCATGATGGCCAGCATGCCGATCAAAATAGTTCGGGTTAATGAGGACCTGACGACCTTGCATATCCACGAACGGATTGGGCATATTGGTGTTTGGATAGACAAGATTGTTAAAGCCTGTCGGACGCGATCGGTCGACATAATAAGTTCGTAGGTAAGTATACAGCCAATCAGGGGACATCGATAAAGCAATTAGACTCAAATCAGGTGGCGGATGCCCATTCCAAGAATCCTCTGGCCAAACCGGCATTTGTTGTTTTGTCAGCCCAAGCTCTTTGGCAACTGGATCATTCACAAAATCGCCAAGACTATGACAAGACAAACAAGATTGCTGAAAATGCTGACCCCCACGTAGAATTCTCTGCTTATCTGATAAGTCAACTTTAACCGAGTCGAGTTCGACCAATGCGTCTCCGACAGCAAACGAAAATACTGGCAAGCAAGCGATCATTAAAAACAACAACAAATTAACGCTCCGGAATTCGCTCTGGGACAACATGATCATGATCATAATAGGAAACAATAGGAATGAGTACGAAAAATGAAAAATAGAGAACTGTCGCAACACGACTCATGACCAAGTACCAGCCAACCGCAGGTTGTAAACCCAAATAACCTAATAAGACAAATGAGCCAACCACTGTTGCCAACGCAACACGACTCATCCAACCTCGATAACGCATCGAGCGCACTGGTGAAAGATCCAACCAGGGTAGGAATAACCACAGTAAAATCGAAAGTAACATCATCAAGGCACCCAGGCTTTTATCGGGAATAGAGCGTAAAATCGCATAATAGGGTGATAAATACCATGATGGCTTGATATGCAGTGGCGTCACAAGCGGATTAGCGCGCTCAAAGTTCTCAGCCTCAAGGAATAGCCCATAAAAAGTTGGGGCGTAGAAGACAATGATAAAGAATACTAGCAGGTAAAATAAAATAATCGGAATGTATTTCATCACAAAGTAAGGATAGTATGGCACAGCATCTAATGGCCAGCCATTACGGTCTTTGTGTTTCATAATATCAATGCCATCAGGGTTATTAGAGCCCACGCTATGCAGCATGATAATATGAAGGAAAATCATTGCTAGTATGAGAAATGAAAAACCAACCACATGGAAAGCAAAAAATCGATGAAGTGTCACACCAGAAACTTCATAGTCGCCTTGTAACCAAACCACAATATCGTTACCCACTACAGGAATAGAGGAAAATAACGATATGATTACCTTAGATGCCCAAAAAGACATCTGCCCCCAGGGTAATACATATCCCGTGTATGCCTCTGCCATTAACAGGAATAGAAGAACAACACCACTCATCCACAACAGCTCCCGTGGAGTTTTATAAGATCCATATAGAAGCCCACGAAAAATATGAAAATAAACCACAATAAACCACATTGAGACCCCCGTGGAATGTACATAGCGTACCAACCATCCATAAGGCACCTCACGCATAATTAATTGTACTGATGAAAATGCCTGATCCGCTGTCGGCGTATAATACATGACCAACCAAATACCAGAGATAAATTGAATAACACAAGCCACCATGGCCAGTGCACCGAACGCATACCACATATTCAGGTTTTTTGGAGCCGGATAATAGGTAAGATGCTCCAGTAGAAAAGAAAAAATCGGCAAGCGCCGATCAATCCATACACCAACACCACGAAAATATGGCAACACGCTCAATATCACAAACAAGAAAAACGCGGAAGCTAAAAGAAACAAGAACACGTCAACTAAATCCCGCCATCACCGATTATCAGTGTATTTTCATCTGAAAAATGATAGGGAGGCACTTCTAGATTGCTTGGTGCGGGCATATTCTTAAACACCCGACCGGCAAGATCAAACTTTGATCCATGACAAGAGCAATAAAAACCACCCACCCAAGTATCATCAACACTTTTTGGGTCAGGCCTATAAGTTGGCGAGCAACCTAAATGCGTACAGATACCCAGCAGTACCAAAAAGTCAGGCCTGATTGAACGCATCTCATTTCGCGCATATCCAGGTTGCTGTGGTATCTCTGAATCAGGATCTTTGAGGCTACCATCGACAAGCCCGAGACTCGCAAGCATAGCTTCCGAACGCCTAATGATCCAGACGGGCTTACTTCGCCACAAAACGGTCTTTTGTTCCCCTACTTTCATACCGCTCACATCGACTGATATTGGCTTACCGGCCTCGCGTGTAGAGCGATTTGGGCTGAGATAACTCAACAATGGCACACCAATGCCCGCTAATCCTAACGCCCCCAAAAAGACAGATGTCTTCTTGAGTAATGATCGCTTCACTTCATCAACAGGCGCCAAATTTTCTGGCGGATTACCGGACATATGTACTCCATCGTGAGGGCTTATATAACATAGCAAAATCGTATTGGGCATACAAGAAGTTCAGGATACCTCAACGGGAACACACAACCATGCAGTCAACGGCAAAGACAGAGCTAATGACATTGCATAGCAATGATTATTATAATATTGTTAGATAATGCATCAATCACAAACCACCACGGCTATCTTTCTTATTTATCTGCTTGCAGTCACCAACGCCTGTCTTGGTTTTTCATCGATAATCCCATCCGATAAACCTACAGGAAAGCTTCCTAAACCAGAGTTCATGACATTGTACAATAACTTTGTGGGCTACTCCAAAGATGCTAACAATCCAGGTATTGGCCAAGCACTGTCTGATACACTAGTCAAAAAGGCAGCGACTCAAAGTGGTAGCACGGCACTTATTCTCGCGATAAATTCTGATCTTTACATCTACGACGAGAATGGGAAAAAATTACTGCAGCAAGCCATCCGAGCAGATCCCGATACTGGTTTTTTTGAGTTAACGGCTATCTCGCATCTTGGACCTGCGGTTTCCTATTTACTTGCCATCAAGAACAATGGCGGTGACTGGAAGCCACTCATGCAACAACTGCAGAAAAACATCCAGGCAGTACAAACAGTCAACAATGACAAAAAAGACCCTTGGCTAAAGTCCGTCAACGCTGTCTCATGGCAACCCTACCTCAGTAAAATACAAGCCATGAACACCTATGGTTTAGCAATGACCAATGCTTTTCTAGATGACATTTTATCAGGTAAAATCGAGTTTAATGCAGAAACCGTTAATGACCAGTACTTCTCAGGAAACAACAAATACCCTATTCCTTTTAATAACGTCATGATTGGCACCTTTATGTTAACCACATTAACAGAAATGTATGATTTATACATGAAAATCAAACCACTAAATCTTGATTGGAAAAACACCCAAGTCATTCTCCGATTCGTTGCAGGCACTAATTTCACCTCGGGACTGACTCTCGAAACAAATTGGATTGGATACTACCTTAAGTCTGCCTCTCAAGGACAAATTCCAAGAAGTAATATCTTCGTCATTCCCTATGCTGAAATCAAACCAAGCTTAGGGAAAGACCAGTTAACAGCTGCAGACCAAGATTATTATACCAACTATCTATGGCGCACAGTAAAACAGCGAACATCTGTTGCACGCAACGTATTCTCAAGCATTCCAAGCATGTATATTCCAGCTCGCGCAGCCATCCCAGGTGATTATAACTTCTCCAAAAAAGATGATATTGATGATTTTGTCATCCGCCTGAAACACTCCCTATCAGATGCGACTGAAATGCTATCCAACGCAACTGCCTATTGGATGGCCGGCGAGCTTGCTGCCAAAAACTGGGACTACAATAAAATTGACATCCCAGGACTAACGACCGGATTTCCAGAAGGAATCACCGCTTACCCTGCAGTCAACTAGCTATTCAAGACTGAACAGAATCATAACAATCAGCCCGTCCCATAATGAATCGCAACAATCCTCATGTTGACAGCTCAAGGCAGAGGTGTTATTTTATATCATAACTAATTACTCGGCAAAAAATATGGCAATCGTTACCTCGACAACAAAAGTAGGAATAAAACACTCCATGATAGTTACACTGGCTGCCTACGTATTCTTACCAGTCCGAATGATCTATTTCTTCTTTCAGCAAGAAACACTCTATAATTACCTGTTAGGCAACCCGATAAATATTTCTTACACCATCGGGGCCTGCATAACATGTACTGTCACTTTCGAAAATTGGCCGCCAAACTTTCGTAAGCCCGTGTTGATCGCACTGTCAGCTTATGGTCTTTGGCACTACAAAGAACCCATCATACAACGCTGTAAAGAGGCAGTATTGTATTTGTTGTTACCTACAACGGCACTCGCCCTAATCTGCATTGGACCCAAACGAATAACACGTGCCCTCAACCTAGCAAGTAAACAACCCTCAAATACTAGGATTCGAAACAGGCCCCACCTTGCGCAGACCGTCACTTCTCCCGCGGCAGATTCCTCTGATCTGGCACAAAATCCACAGAATAACTGGGATCGCATGAATAGCCACGGAACACCAGCGTCCGGCTATCCAACAGAAAACATAGGGGTATCATCAAGATAAAACGATGTGCAACCACCAGAAGTATTTGCACCCCAGTCAACAGCTACCGGAACATTGTCTCGTCTGGAGAATATGAATCTGTCAAAAGATAAGTAAAATGTAAACTCAGACTATGAACCTTTGATTAGCGCTGGCCAAAAAAGCACAACTACGCTATCTTAGGCAATATGAATATGTTACTATCAAAAAGTCTACAGAAAAATCACGGGACATAGGCATTGTCCCCTACCAAAAACGGATAGCCGATCCGATCACAATTGACGATAATGATGCCCATAAAATCATAACCTATTTAAAACACGCTGACTGGCAAGCAACCAATCGACGAGAGTTGATCGAAGGATGTGTCCCACTCAAGATCAATATAGTGCGAAAAACAGACGACATGACCCCATAATACGAGATACTATCGCTCTTTCTAAAAGACATTACACACAGTGTGATACTCGCGAGTCTTCCTTGCCAATTATAGTAGATCTCAGATATGATAAGCGCAATCTAACGGATACGACGCATCGTGACACCCTACTGTTTGAAACAACGCATGCTCGCCTTGATTGTCACATTGTCACTCATCACATCGGCACCCGCACAAACTAAAAATGTGCTAGATACCATCGCACCGCTCCAAAAAACCGCTACAGTTGCATTAGTCGTCACCGACCTAAAAAACCCAACAACCCCACTCTTATCTTTAAACGACTCGATCTATCTACAACCAGCCAGCACGATGAAAATATTCACCAGTATCATCGCCACCGAAAGCTTAGACCATAGCATACCATTCAAAACCCAACTTACCGGCTTTGGAAAACAAGACCATAGTCTTTTCACTGGTGACATACAGCTAGAAGTCGGGGCAAATCCCAGCTTTGACAACGATGCGCTCGACCGACTATTCACCGCGCTAAAGCTGAAAAAGATTGACCACATCAAAGGCAATATCATCCTGCTTAAAACCCATTTTGATAACATTGAACATATTCCAGGACTGGTATGGGATGAGCTGGACGAGTGTTACGCCACAAAAATATCTGATGTCTCTTTTAATAAAAACTGCTTTATCGCCACCCTGCAAAATATTGGGGGTAAAATCCGAATGAACTGGCCACAAAAAAGTCAGCCCATTCAGCTGGCAATTCAATTGGCAGATGACTGCCATGATGAAACCATATCCAATACACATTTCCCCGCATATGGATATGGCATTCACCTCAAGCAAAACCCCTTTCTAAAACCAGAGACTCTACGCGGCTGCTGGAGTAAACAGCTCAACTATATACAACTCAAACGCAGCGTCCACCAGCCAGAGCAAGCATTATCAATTGCAATAAATAATATGTTAGAAAAACATAAAATAACACTATCTGGAAATATTCACACACGCGAAAACCGACCACAAATCCACACGAAAAAAGCATGGCAGCTCACAGAAAACAGTCCTTCATTATACCAACTTATCGGAAAAATGATCAAAAAATCAGACAATCATATCGCTGCTCACTTATTCAGAGAGTCGGCTTATCAACGCTATAAGCAACGCACCAGCTGGGAAGATGCACAACAACATGGACAACAAATGCTCAGTCGCTACCAGCTGGCAGATGATGATGCGAGCATTGTCGATGGCGCAGGTCTTTCGCGTAACAATCGCATACAAGCTAAGCAATTACAAAACAGTTTGATTACTATTTTCAAGACAAAAAAACTCTATAATCTGATCGATACCTTCCCGCATCAAAACATCATCGATAGCACACTCTCAAAACGCCTTGCAAACATCAAAACACCCGTTTATGCCAAGACCGGCAATCTCAAAGGCGTCATGAGTTTAGCCGGATTTATTGATCCCTATGGCAAACACCCTAAAGCGTTTACAATCATTATCAATGGCAATAAATCTGTGGGACGCGATTATCTGGAGTTAGAATCTGATCTCATTCAACAAATGATTGATTTATAGAGGGCCAGACACTCACACAGCACCCTTTTCAACGCATATTGCTGTTGCGCATACTCAACGATAAAAATCATGCAACATAGCGTAATTGCATCTATAAATAAAACTTGTTTATTGTTTGATCAATTAACCCATGAAGATCATCATCGCCGGCGATAACCTAACCGCTTACTCCATTGCTAGCGCACTGGCGCAAGAGCAACATGACATCACCTTGATTGGTAATAATCAAGATCGTTTGAAAACAATTGAAGAATCGATAGACATACAAACCGTGCTTGGCGCATATACTGCCATCGATACGCTAGAGGTGGCAGAGTGTGACCACGCAGACATCCTTATCGCCGCAACAGAAGTTCCGGAAATTGATATCCTTATTTCTCTACTCGCATCAAATTTCTACCAAATCCCTCTGACTATCTCAATCCTACAAGCAGCGCTCTACGAACATCGCCAACACTTATTACCTGATCTGGATGGCGCAACACGCCACCTATGGATCAACCCAGCTCAACTCACTGCCACTTCTATCATCGATCTGCTGTCACACCCAAATTGTAAAGATGTCACAACAATTCATAAAGACTATCGTGTTGTCCGCTACCAGATCACAGATCTTGAAGCATTACCCGAGCAACGAATTGCTGGTCTTCGTGAGCAACTACCCGACACAGCTACTCTGATTGCAGTAATTCGAAAAGGAAAAGCACTTGATCTCTCGCATAACTCAATACTGATGATCAAAGATCATGTAATCGTCGCCTGTCACCAATCTGATGCAAACTCAATCATTGACACCCTAAACAAGCCGCGAAAAGTAGAAAGCATCATCATGGCAGGCATCTCTGAAACCAGCCAATGTCTCGTCGAGAAACTACCAGCGCACATACAAATCAAAATCATCGAAGATGATCTAGAGAAAGCAACGTCATTTGCAAAAAATATCGACAACATCACTGTATTACATGGGGATATCAATGACACAGATTTACTCATCACAGAAAAAATCGACAATACCGACGCTTTCTTAACGCTGAGCAAGGATGATGAAGACAATCTAGTAGCCGCACTTCAAGCCAAACGCCATCACGTACCCTGGATTGCATCACAGGTACACCGAGAGGAAATTGCACCAATTATTAACGAACAGGACATTCTCAGTATTGAACCCCAACAAATGCTCACCAACTTCATTTTTCAAACCATACACAATGACCTGATTACCGAGCGCCACACATTACGTGATCAGATGGGAGAAATTCTCTGCATCCGTATGCTAGCACATCAACATATGATCCCGCTGAACAGTCTAAATCTTCCGGTTAACGCCAAAGTATTCTACCTATTTCGCGATAATCAGGTTATTCCCCAGCAGCCGACATTGAAGATTAAGACAGATGATGTGCTTGCTGTCTATCTGCCTAGAAAAGAGGACATCGCTGAAATCACACAGCATCTCCAATCTTCAGCACCGTCGTTCTTTGATTTTTTAAAGATCAAAACTTAGTAATTCTCATCAGGCACACCAACCTTCACCCAAGTTTTAAGCACTACCGGCGCATCAAAATGTTGCTCGATCATCGCACGTGCCTGCATGCCAATTTGTTTTAATTTCTGCCCGCCTTTTCCGATGACAACCCCTTTCTGAGTAGAAGACCTCACCCACAGAGTCACATAAATGTGCTGTTTACCCTCAACTTCTTTAGTCAGGTCAACTGTAACCGCTATCTCATAAGGGATTTCCTCATGCAGAAGTTCTAAGACCTTGGCACGCACCATTTCTTGAATGATAAAATGGTCACTGTGGGAAGTTACTGTCTCTACAGGATAGCCAGGCTCACCAGTAGGCAACAACGCACAAATCTCTTGGTGCAAGATATCCACATGTTGTGATTGCCGAGCTGACAACGTCACAATATTATGAAAAGAATACGCATCCCTCAAGCGATCGATAGCTTGTTCAAGCTGCTCAGGTCGTTGACGTAACTTATCCATTTTATTGACACACCCGATCACAGGCCCATCAAAATCCTTGAGGATATTGAGTGCGGCGGTATCGTCATCCGTCCACTGTGATCCCGAGACCATAAATATGGCCAAATCTGCTTCAACAACTGTCTTTGCTGCCACTCGATTCAACTTTGTACGACGTTTTAAGCGACATTGAACACCTGGCGTATCCAGCATGACATACTGGTAAGGCAAATCAGTCACTACACCCATAATCTCGGTCTGTGTCGTCTGTGCCTTGCGTGTCACAATACTAATTGAGTGTCCCAGCAACGCATTAAAAGTTGTTGATTTACCGACATTAGGTCGGCCAATAATCGCACAATAACCATATCGATTAACTGCGTCTTGATTGATCGCTACCATAATCTCCTGTTCCTGTTTCTTCTAGTTGTTTTAGCAATTGTGCAGCAGCCATTTTCTCCGCCTGGCGCTTTGACGTAGCCTGCGATTCAACAGCCAGTGTAAGATCCGATATGGTCAGTCGCACAGTAAATTGTTTTGATGGCGGCACAGGGCTTTGTACGTATTCATAAAATGGCAACGCATAACCGTGTTTCTGGCAAAATTCTTGAAGTAAAGTCTTACTGTCTTTTGCAACCACGTCGAGAAAATCTCGACCAACATATGTCTCATAGCAATGCACCACGGCCTGCTTAGCGCGCGTCAATCCCGCATCCAGATAAATCGCAGCAAACACGGCCTCTATGGTGTCTGCTAGGATACTATCGGGTATCGCACCACCGATTGAGCCACCAACACGAACGTATAAATGTAATTTCAGGCGATTTGCCAGATTGAGTAAAGTCGCTTTACTGACCAAAAATGCCCGCTGCCGAGTGAGTATACCCTCGCTCAGGTTCACATGGTGGGAATATAGACAATCACTAATCACCAATCCGAGCAAAGCATCACCAAGATACTCTAACCGCTGGTTGTGCGTTTTAGACAGACTAGCATGCGTCAGCGCACGCTCTAACAATTGCGTATCACTAAAATGGTAGCCAATATCTTTTTGTAAAGTCTCTATCTTCGCAGCCAAACTAAACCTTTTCCCCGATTCGGCTCCAATCGACAGACCATCCATCCCAGCTGAATAGAACAAACATCACCTTACCAAGCAAGTATTTTTTATCCACAGGACCGAACACACGACTATCAAGACTGTGGTCCCGATTATCACCCATCATGTAATATGATCCTTCAGGGACGACTAAGTCGACCTCAAATTCGTCAAAGGTCAATCCACTTCGCACAAGAATATCGTGTGTTTTACCAGGTAAGTATTCTTTTCGTTTTGACAGCCATTCGTAACGTCCTGAACCCAGTTCTTGTGAAAGCCCGATATATTCCTGGGATACCGATTGTCCATTGATCTTCAATTGCTTGTTACGGTACTCAATGCGGTCTCCCGGCAAGCCAATAACTCGCTTAACATAAATCACACGATAAGGATCATTGGGATAACGAAACAAGGCAATATCTCCACGCTCGGGTTCACCATAGTTGGCCACTTTCGTATTAATTATTGGCAAATGCCACCCGTAAGAAAACTGGTTAACTAATAAAAAATCTCCAGGCCGAACTGTCGGCTCGAGTGATCCAGTAGGCACACGATAATGCTGAAAGGCAAAATTTCTAATGACAAAGATGATCAACAAAAAGGTGGCATATTCATGACAAAACCCAACAATATCTCCCAAGAAACTGCCAGTCGCCTCGATTTTTGTTGATCGCTTCGGGTAGAGCAAACGATAAGTATATGAAATCAAGCAGCAACCGATAGTAAAGATAACTAGAAAAAGCTCAACACCCAATAAAAGCACACTCATTCCTAGACCACCGACAAAACAACAGGTTCGCCCGCTCTTTGAGACGTCTTTCTGAATCAGCCCAATCCCATCTGTACCCAGAAGGTGCACAACTGACTGATGTTGCATAGCAAGCCCAACCAAAAATACACAAAAGAAAATTAACTCGTAAGTCATTAAATTATTCCAAAAAATTAGACATAAGAACGTAGCAATTGTACCATATTAGCGGCAGCATCACAAGCTCAACTCAAAACACAGTAACGCACCAAAATTAAAGTCACGCCGACAACATCAAGAATCCGTCTTGCTTGAGTCCACTTTGAGAATTGCCAAGAAAGCATCTTGTGGCAAAGCCACTTTACCAATCTGTTTCATTCGTTTTTTACCAGCTTTCTGCTTTTCCAACAGCTTCTTTGTACGGGTAATGTCACCACCATAACACTTTGCTGTCA
>DBUY01000020.1 GCA_002308435.1 Proteobacteria bacterium UBA1278
CAGTCCTCAGGATTGCTCAGAGGATATGCTGCGCGTACGCAAGATGCTGACAACAGAGACTCGTCGTGACGTGCCTGTCGAGGCGGCTGATGATGCAAGTGTTACGACAGGGCCATCGCTCTAGCAACAAGTGCTAACAAAAATACATCTGCATAGCAGGTTCAATGATCTGTATCCATCATGAGTACTCCTATGAATGAGATGGATGATGGCGCGCTGGCTAGATTAATGTACCACTAGGTATACCATGTAAATCGGAAATGATTGAGTGTGTCGATTGCAAAGAAAGACAATAGGTCATCATAAGGCGTCAGCAATACAAGGTTTGGCAGGGTTCTCCTGAAAATCAAAAACAGCACCCAAAATTGCGGGTTTCATTTCATGATCGTGATGCTGCTGCAATTGTAGTGTGCTATTCATTGGCCAATTGAAGCGAGTAGGCCTGCCACCACTGGTTCAGATCTAGATGCCATCGGTTAAGCCGATCAGCTTGGACGCCTAGGATTCTGTCTGCTGTCATCATCAAGAGTCAGTATCACAAAATGGGCTAACCATATTATACCTGCGTCGTTTTGACTTGGCATGCTCGGAGGGGGCTTCATCCTCTGTGGGGTCTACGATAGGATTCTGTTGTTCATGCT
This sequence comes from Proteobacteria bacterium UBA1278, assembly GCA_002308435.1. Lineage (GTDB taxonomy): Bacteria > Pseudomonadota > Gammaproteobacteria > Comchoanobacterales > Comchoanobacteraceae > UBA7916. Next base: position 642 of record DBUY01000020.1, read on the forward strand.
TAGCGGGCTCGGATAATTCATTCTCGATTGCAGGCTCAGAAACGTGATTAGGACTTTGCGTGCGCGGTCTGAATAAATGCAATAAGAGGTGAGCGTCGTCACCAATATTACGAGGTGGGTTATGAGCGTCGTCACCAATATTACGAGGTGGGTTATGTTTCATCTTCCATGTCATCACGAGTGTAACACCAGGTAGATCATCAAATAGGTTCCACTGTTCTTTTGTCCCGCACTTCACCTGAACAACGTCATTTTCACTCTGAATATTGCGTTGTTCAATGATTGCTCGAAGCCGCTGACAGTGACCAGCTGATAATTCGGTAACGTCAAAGTAGCGGATGCTTTTGTTCTCTCCTAACGCGGCATACGTAGCATCGTCAGGGCTTGGCCTATGATCATTTAAGATAATGCTACAATCTGGACTGAGGTTGATTGATTCGATATTCGCGAGTTTAAAATCGTTATCGATAACAACGCCAATGGAGCGTTTATGAAAGCGTTTTGTAAAGTCGAATATGCTGGTTTCTTTATGATTAGACTGCTTGATCAGGTCTTTTCTCAGTAGCACACGAGATCTCTCCGGTAACTCATCTAGCCAGATACAGTGGGGTTTTATTTTCTGATAGCTTAACTTCCGCGGCCTTTGAAGGCTAGGACCAATATCCAATATGGCCGTAGCGGGTAGATCACCCATAACGGTAAAAGCAAGCGAAGATGAGGCATCTTCATGTACTTCAACAACCGTATCAGGTACTAAGCAATTCAGAAGATAGAGAGCATGTCTCGATAACAATGGTGCCTTAGTGGCATTGCTTGAGTTCACGTGTCCGCTGTCAATTGTGATTTGCACAGGCTGTGTCCCCACCTTTCGATAAGTGATCTCAAGCTGGTTGAGTGCCTCTATGAGTTGGTCTGGGGATGTCGGTGAAGTAAAACGAAGTGGCATAAGAAGGATCGGTTATATTAATAATTATAGTGCTGATTATACAGCATAAAGAAATGACTGTAAAGGGTGATAACCGAACATCCAAATCACGAGATAGGCGACCCATAAGAGATTGTCTGGGTTGACAAGGTAACCCGCTCGCCAAGAGGTCAAGTGTTCATTTCGCGAAGAGGTCAAGCGTTCAGTGCCACAAAGGAGGCGGGGCTCGCGTAGGCGATGGCCGCGATAGAAGACACAACATGCGCCGCGTACACAGATAAGTAGGTGAGCTGCATAAGCGTTCGCTAGTCATGAATTGTGCAAATCCGAAGTTGCTTACTGTTACCAAGCATTGAGTTCGTTTGCTGAGCCGCCCAGTAAATGCACGATATCACCATCTTTGACACTCTTGCGACGGTCAATGGGTTTGGCGCATCGAAAGGCGCCAGCCATGTAAGCACTGCTTGCTGGTTGGAAGCACGGAGCAAACACAAAGTTCCAATAGAGATCGCGCTCAAGGTTGGCATACAGCTTACGACCCGTATTCGGGAGCAACAGTCCGATGGTGTTACTGGCCACCAAGCCAAGCCAGCCAATTGGCTTTGATAGCATGGCAATGCCTATCTTAGCGCCCATACGGCAATAATCCAGTGACGACATTGGGTCCAATAGCGCAGTGACAAGGGCACATGCAAAGCAGTAGCTCATGGCTAAGCTATCGACCAACATCATGCCTGCAACCGCAAAGGGGTGCAGCAGCGTGCTGGCAAATAGTAGCGCAAAGTGTTTCATGCGCAGGATAGCGGGCTGATCGTGAATATACTCATAGCCAGTGAAGTTGTCGCGTAATCGGTATGTGGTAGTGCACCTTCTTAATAACTGCGGATATGGCTCGGGTGGCAATGTGACTGAAAACAATTCCTTTGAATTTTCATCACCGGCTTGCGCAGCGTCACGAAGTTTCTCGTACTCAGATTTTCTTATTTCATAGGATTTATCGGTGATTTGTGATGTGGTATCGTGCCGCTCGCGCGCATCGAATTGTGCAGAACCACTTGATTGGGAGGCGCTGCGATTATGCCGATAGCGTCGGTTTTGAGGTGCTTTGTTAACAGATGTCGACGGCTCATGATAATACTCAGTTTTTTGATAGGATACGGGCGTAAATGTCTGCCATAGGCGATACTGATGTGGCTCAATCCAGGCGGCTTTTTTTTGTAGATATTGGTAAAGACTCATTAAAGGTTTCCCGGTATGGTTGTCATCTGGGCAGGAAAATAGGGGTTTTCAGCCAGGCTATTAACGTATCCCTCAGTCATGTAAAGACGTCATAACCATGCCAAAGCGCGTTGCAAGCCAGCAGGCTATGATGAATAAAATAATAAGTTCCATTAACATACCACCATAGAAGAGTTTCTTTCAACCTCGCATGATTCAGGCGGGCAAAAGCGGTACTGAGCAGATGGTGTCAGATCACGTTTGTCGTCAAAATCGTATGATGATATCGGAGAATCACAACAGCATGAGTAATAGGAGAAGTCGTCATCTTCCTCGATTGTCAGGGAAGACTGCGCTGACGAACCACCAAATGAATACGGCTCCATAATGCGGATACCATTGTGGGAAATTTCGTTGCAATATGGCTGAAATGACGGTATCAATTTCCCCGACCAGTAGAGCTGGCGCTCGAGCGATGCATAGAGCTTGCGCCCGATTTGCGGTGCAACCAAGCCGATCAGATGGCTTGCTAGGATGCCTACCAGGGCAAATGGTTTCAAAAAGCTGGAGAAGAAGAGCGTGATTGCGCTTTTTAGCTGATGATAACCCATCGCCGCACAGCCGTCGGCAAACCAGACCAGGGCAGAGAGGCTATAACAACTGGATGACCACAAATCAGATAAGATGAGAAGCGGCATGGCTAGCGTATGAAATACCATACTTGGGATCAGCATAAACAGGTGCTTGCTCCAGACGAGACCATTAGACTGATAGGGATAAACATAGCCTGTCGCTGGATCTTTCAGGTCAGGTCTATCATGATCCCATGACATATATTCTGGCTGCATTGCCGACAAAGAGAATTCATTTCTTGGGATTGGCTTGGTTGCCTTATGCAAAAAATCAAATGGATACATACGCATATTTGTTCTCCAAGTTATTGTAATTATGCGCTTATATTAACATATTATGAAGTAAAACGCAAGGTCTTGAGGTGAACAGTCGCCTATCAAAAATAGATCAGTCATTGCGCCGTATGCCCAACATGGCTGAATCTGAATTGCGTAGATGCATAATGGATTAGGGGGGCTTGCAACAACACAGGGGATGTCGCCAGGAATTTGCAGCAATTACCCAGTCACGTGAGGACGATTGAATGGCGTTGATACTGATCGGTTAGACGGAGGCAAAGTCGCGTGAGTCAAATAAACGTTGCACGGCATGAGGATGACAGTGCAAGCACGATTCATCAAGCTAGTGAATTAAGCAAGAATTAAAAAAGTAACAGCGGGCAGGTCGGCCACAGGCGGTTAGCGTACACCCGGGATGGCGTATCGGTGCTTGGTCAAGCAAATTACTTGCTATCTGCAGAATCAGATTTCTTGGCAGCTGGCTTAGTCGGCTTTTTTTCAGCTGGCGCTTTCTTCTCCGCGGCTGGCTTTGCAGTCTCTGCTTTTGCAGGGGCTTTCTCAGCAGCAGTTGCTGTAGCGGCTGTTTGTGCTGACTTAGTCGCTTTGGTCGTTGTCTTTGGGGCTTTGTTCTTACGAATGATGCGCTCTTTAATACGCGCTTTCTTACCGCTTAGGGCACGTAGGTAGTAAAGTTTTGCACGGCGAACTTTACCGTAGCGAACAACTTTGATGCTATCGATTTGTTGACTGTAGAGGTGGAATGTCCGCTCAACACCTTCGCCATAAGAAATTTTACGCACGGTGAAAGAAGAGTTGAATCCGCGCTTGCGGCACGCAATCACTACGCCTTCAAAGTTCTGAATACGCTCGCGATTTCCTTCTTTAACCTTGACCGCTACAACCACGGTATCACCAGGGCGAAATGCAGGGATTTTATCCTGTTGCGCCATTTGCGCTTGTTCAAATTCAGCGATAATTGCGTGCGTATTGATCATAGGTCAGTCTCAGTGGTCAAATTGTTACGCTATTTTACGTTTTTTAGCCACTAAAGTCAACGACAAAAGTCGACAAATATCACGCGGCTTTACCCTGATTCAGGGCAGAAGTAGCGCTCAAGATATCTGATGATGCATCGACTGTGTCTTTTTGTCAGCCTTTAGGGGTAAGGGGGGTGGTTGGGGTAGAAGTATTTTTTGGACGTCTGAAATTCTTTGATTGATACAGTGCATCACCCGCCTTGCCTCCAGCTGTTTCGCTAAGCGCCTCGAGCTTTTCTCCTCTGACAGTCGCACCTTTGATATTTTCGTCATCGATGCTTCTTGAAAAAAGCGGTCGCTCGCTCTTCGTCTGTTCCATGACTTTTACAGCTTCTTGGGGGGTCGCCTCAATCTGTTCATCTGGCTCGCCATCTAATACCTTATAAAGATTGTAGGATTCCAGGGTATCCGAGGCATGCTGTTCTCTTTGTTCTATTGCATCCTCTCTTACTTTCTCTTTTTCAGATATCTTTTCATTGATCTCATCCGCATTCATTTTTTTTCCAAATATACCGCCAACCTTTACCGTTTTATTTTCAGCTGTGATACTTTTTTGTGACGATTTCAGCTCTCCAATTTCCGCATCAAGTTTGCGTACTAATTGGTCACTTTTTTGATATTCATTGTACTTCTCATTGATGTCTGTTTTGAGCACTGCTTTGTCCTTTTCAACCTGCGCAGCATATCTGAGATTTTTACTGGGATCATCATCAGATAGTTCAATTGCCTTGTACCTTGTAACATTTTTTGGCTGACCCTGTGATGCTTGAGGTTGACTTGGGCCCGTGGCAGCAGTCTGCTCAAGATTCGGCTTTGTATCTTCTACAACAAAATCACTAGCGCTATGTTTAATCGCTTCTGCCTCACTTGCTTCTGCCTCACTTATATTCTTACTGTTTATTGATGGCGCATTTTTCTGATCATTTGATGGTTGTCTTTGCTGCAAATAGTTTTCAGCATCACCTTCGGGTACGTATCCTGACTCAACCTCTTTATCGTAGGAGCCTCCATTGAGGTATTTTTCTGTACGTTCCGGGTCAAGGCCGCCCTTTTTGACAATTTTATTTCCCCATTCTTTACCCAGTGCGCTGAAACCTGCAGCCCTAATTCCTAACGTCCCTGTTCGAAGGGTATTCTGTTGTTCATATTGACTTTTTGTATTATTGGCGGCATCCGTAACAATTTTATCGAGTTTCATGGGCCCAGTATTGGGTAGCCCCGGCGTTTCGATGGTAATTTGATCAAGTGGGACTCCGCGAGCGACAGCCTCTTCGGTCAGTTGCCTGATCTGATCACGGGCCAATTTTTCATCAGTCGTATCCAGGGTGAATTTCAGCGGCTTGCCCATATGGCCTGCAGCAATCAGGCCTTGAAAAGCCGATTTTGCCTGCTTTCTAGAATTAAAGATCTTTCCCCCAAATGGACTCCTGGTAATGCCTGTTGGTCTGACTGTAACTGCACGGGTCTCGGGGTCAATTGTAAAATTTTTGCCGAAGGTGTTGGATCTTTGACCCATACCAGCGTTTCTTAAGCCTTTGACTCGACCTGCTTCGCCGCGCCAGTATGATTCACCTCGTGTTCCCCGCCACTCTGCCTCGCCTCCTCGGAAAAGGCCTTGTTTGTTGTAAAAACCTTGCTCTTTTAAGTTGTTATAGGATTCAGCAGCAATTGTGCTAGCCCATTCTCTTTTATTTTTATCATAACCTTCTTCATTATACTGTTTGCATTTTTCGATTACCTTATCGTCGACAAATTTATCGTAGTCTTCTTTTGAGCTCAGGTCATATTCTTGTTTCGTAACTGAATCTTGTTGCTTATATAGTTCTTCGATTTTTCCGCCCGTCGCAGGCGCAGGACCAGCTGCTTTAAGTTCCTTAGCTAAGTCTCCAGAATCTAGCATCTGTTTTTGTGCAATGCTTGACGCAGCCATATAACGCCGAAGTATCACATCCTGCTTCTTGTTGGCCTCTGCTGTAAATGTCATAGAATTTGCAGCAGTATTCCGGCTTGCACTTATCGTATTATTTGTGGCTTGCATTATTCTTCTCCTATTCGATCACGCACAACACAGCTACTGCGCCATGGTAATGTGTAAGCGCGATGTCCAGTGTTTAATAGCGCTTGTTATATTTATGCTATATATAGTATAATTATCTGAAAATAACCGGAAAAAAAGGAGTTTTGTGTCACGATCCTGCACGAACCTGCTGGTTATCTGTGCAGCATAATATTAGAGATGACTATTTTCCTGAATATAAGCTTGGAGCAGCTGAATATCCTCATCGCTCAGCGAGCGACCGCGTAGCAGTTGCGGTTGTTCCGACCAGGTGCGTCCTAGCGCCATTTTACGGCGCCAACGCTGAATATCTGCATGATTGCCACCGGTTAATACGGGCGGAACGGACCCTGTCATATCCGACTCTGGGCGCGTGTAATGGGGCGTATCAAGCAAGCCATCGGCAAATGAATCTTGCACTGCGGATAAGGCGTTACCGAGTACATCAGGTAATAAGCGCACCGTGGCATCGACCAAGCACATACCCGGTAAATCACCAGCACTGAGTACATACGGGCCAATGCTCACGGATTGATCGACGTATGTTTCGGTAATTCTGGCATCTATGCCCTCGTATCGTCCACACAATACAATCAAAGCGGAGTGTTGCGCCAACTGTTGCGCCAATGCTGCAGTCAATGGCTGACCAGCAGGGTCCATCTGGATCACAACCGGTTTTGTTTCGTGCTGAGCAATCACATGATCAAGACATTGGCGCAGCGGCGGTGAAGCGATCACCATGCCAGGACCGCCGCCATAAGCGCGGTCATCCACACGCTTGTCAGCGCGCGTCGCAAAATCTCTCAGGTGCCAGATGTTCTGTGTCCACAAACCAGCACGTTTCGCGCGACCAATGACACCACTGTCCATGCACTCCCACATAGTTGGCGCAAGTGTGATAATGTCGATCGTGAATGGCATGGTCAACGCTTGTTTAAGGGTGGGCAGGCTTGGTCAAAAGGTGATGTGCCCGAAAAAACTGACTATGGTTGCAGTTCATATCAGTGGGGCGGTGGTATTCATACGACAAGCACAGACGCAGTAATGAGCGCCTTGGAAACGGGTAGAAATCTGAAAAATAACGAATCAGGCTACACATCGACATCCCACTCAACTTCAATTTCTTTAGCATCAAGGTCAACCGACTGAACAACAGACGGCTCATAAGGAATCAGGATTTCTTGTTTTCTGGTATTATCCGTACGCTTAATGACCATGATGGGAAACTGACCGCCGTCGTAGATATACTCAACTTTGCCAAACTGACGCCCGGTTGTGCTCACAACTACAAGGCCAGTGAGCTCATGCCAATAATATTGACCCTCAGCCAGCTTAGGCAAATGGTGCGTGTGCAGATAAATCAATTTATTGGTTAAGCGCTTAGCGCCATCACAGTCGCTGGTACCATCAACTTGGGCAACTAAGTGTTTGGCATGCGTTTGATGGCGTGAGAAGCAAATAGGGTCCTTATTACCTAGCCATAATGACGGATAATGAAATAAATTTTCTTTGGGGTCGGTGAAGGACTGCACAAATACCATGCCGTCCAGGCCGTAACTACGACCAATCTTGCCGACTACAACATAGCCATTGTCCGAGGCCAGTACATCTTCACTTGCGGCTAAATAGCGCGAAACCTGCTCAGTATCCGCAGTTAGAGTCGGGTCGACACTGGGTGAGTGCTCACTGGAGTTGAGATCAGAGTCAGCAGAGGGTGTCGCCGGATTTTGTTTTTCATCTGGCGCGTTGGATTTTTCTGGTGTTTTTCGACGTGCCATAACAATCTCCTTGGGAAGCCATCATCAACAGTATAACAGACGACTTGATATTGGAAAGTGGCAATAACTGATGGTAAGTGGGCGAGCATCTGCCAATGAGGCAGGGAGTGACTACGCCGCTTGCGTTGCAGCTGCCTGCTGGCGTTTTACAATAGCCGCAACACGTTGCGAAAGTTGTGCGCCTTGCTTGACCCAGTGCTCAATGCGATCAAGCTTGAGTTCAATGATCTGGTCGCCACTGCGATTCGCTACTGGGTTGTAGAAGCCAAGTCGCTCAATGAAGCGGCCATCACGTGGAAAGCGCCGATCGGCAACCACTACTCGGTAAAAAGGCTTGGATTTTTTTCCACCACGGGCTAATCGAATTACAATCATGAAATTTCCTCAAATATTCAGTCGTTATTAAGCTGCTTGCTCATAATTTAAGCGACATTATACAAAAATATCTGGCCAAATAAAAGAAAAAATGCAAAAAACCGATGTTTAATCCACAAGTGGGTCAACTGTGCGGGCACAGAAGTGACACTCAGCGTTGACCGCCAAACAGATCAGACATTTTGCCCATCATATTCATCATATTTTTACCTTTAAATTTTGCAGCCATTTTTTGCATACGCTGGAACTGCTTGAGCATGGCTTTGAACTCCTTCTGCGAACGTCCTGATCCAGACATAATGCGTTTCTGACGTGATTTTACATTCATGACCAGTGTCGGAAAAGCGCGCTCTTGTGGCGTCATCGAGCGTATCATCACCGCAATATGGTCAAATGAGGCGCTATCGAGCTTTTTTTCTAGCATTTCCATCGGGAGTTGCCCACCCAAATTCGGCAATTTACTCAGTATCCCCTTCATGCCACCCAGTGAGGCCATTTGCTCAAGTTGTGCGGCGAGGTCATTGAAATCAAAATCACCAGACTTGAGCAATTTTTTGGCCATTTTTTTGGTCTTTTCCTGATCAACCTTGTTTTCAAACTGCTTGACTAGGGACACAATGTCGCCCATGCCTAAAATTTGTGAGGCAATTCGCTCAGGCTGAAAGTTATCCAAGTCATCAAGATGCTCACCAGTCGTCATATATTTGATCGGCTTGCCCGTCACCTGTCTGACCGATAGGGCAGCGCCACCACGACTATCTCCATCGGTTTTCGTCAGTACAGCACCTGTTAATGCAAGCTGGTCATTGAAGGCTTTGGCATTGTTTGCCGCATCTTGACCCGTCATGCTATCAATCACAAACAGGATTTCGCACGGCTTACACACTTGCTGGAGCTGGCGGCATTCAGCCATCATGTCATCATTGACGTGCATACGACCTGCAGTATCCAGAATCAATACGTCGTATGATTCTGATTTTGCTCGTTCCATCGCGTTTTTCGCAATCGAGTCTGGTGTTTGATCTGGCGTTGCTGGAAAACAATCCACATCAGCTTGCTGCGCCAAAGTCGCCAATTGGTCCATCGCAGCGGGTCGGTAAACATCTAATGAGGTCAGTAGGCATTTGCTCGAGTGGTCTTTTTTTAGTTGCTTGGCCAATCGGGCCGCAAAAGTGGTCTTACCCGCACCTTGGAGGCCAACCAGCATAATAATGGCTGGTTTTTTCGATAATTTCAGAGAGAAGTCATCGTCTTTTCCGAGGACTTCAATTAAATTATCGTGGAATAATTTGACCAAAACATCGCTTGCTTTCGCGCCTGAAACCACAGCTTGATTCAACGCCTTTTCATTAAACTGTTGTAATAATTGATCGGTGACAGACTCAGCTACATCTGCATCACGCAGGGCATTACGCAAGCTCACAGCACCTTGCTGCAACATGGCATCGGTGATTTTGTCTGTCCCTGTAAATGAGCGAAATACGTCTGATATGCGTTGACTGAGCTGTTGAAACATAAGTGGATTTGGGTGATTTAGACTGGTCTAATTATAGACAGTTCGGTCGAACGGGTCAAGGCTACCACATGCTGACACCTGTCAGCATGCAGTGCTACGTTAGTGGCATTATATGGATGGCGTTTGGACAGCAGTGATACACAACAAGGGCTGAGTTGAGTGTTGTGCGATTGTTTCAAGGGGTATCAACAACGCAGTTATTGATTGTGCCCCTGCAGCAGGCTACACTAAACTTAGCATCATACGTTGCAGTGCCATTCAGTCGTTGCCTTATGGATAGCGACTGGTCCAGTACGCTGTCCAAACATCGCCATCTCGGATGTCCAGATGGGGTCAGCCACTGAGATTTCGCTGAGCGTTATGAGTCGTTTCACTTACGGAGCATATCACTCACCATGGGCCAAGAACTCATTCCACTCGTCATCATCGCAGTCTGCGTTCTGTGTTCCGGATTTTTTTCAGGCAGTGAAACGGCGGTAACAGCGGTAAACCGCTATCGACTGCATTATCTCGCCCAGGTCAAAAAAAATGCGGTGGCCAAAATACTGTTTACAATGTTGAAACAACCGCAGAAGCTACTTGGCATGATTCTGATTGCAAACACTTTTCTCAACATGATGGTGTCGTCACTCGCAACAGCCATCACCATTCATTGGTACGGCGAGGAGTATGTTCTACTGTCAACCATATTGCTGACACTGATCGTGTTGGTCTTTGCTGAGGTGCTGCCAAAGTCAGTTGCTGCGCACAATGCTGATGCAATTGCTTATCGGGTGGCCTGGCTCCTGAGAGCCCTGCTGTGGGTGTTAAGTCCGATTGTATTTGTGATCAACAGCATCACAATGGGTATTTTGCGCTGTTTTGGTGTTCAATTTCAGCCAAGCAAACAGCTTGATCTCAGTCGAGATGAGTTGGGTAATCTGATTAAGATAAGACGTCAAAACCAGGGTAAAGAGGGTGGTGTTGAACAGATGCTTGCAGGGATATTAGACTTGGATGACATCACTGTAGAAGATGTCATGCTACCCAGAGCAGAGATGACCGGGATAGACATCAGTCATCGATGGCCAGATATTATCGATTATCTCAGAAATGTGAGTGCGCCACATTGTTTAATCGTCGATGGGAATATTGATAAAATACTGGGCCATATCAGCTTTGATACAATCACGAAATGTTTACTGGACAATCGATTGAGCAAAGAAACGCTATTAAAGAAAATGCAGAAGTTGCAATATGTGCCGCAGACGACCAAGCTCGAGCAACAACTACGCCATTTCAGAGACAATAGCGACGGAATTGCTGCAGTTGTCGATGAATACGGCCATTTGTGCGGCTTGGTACAACGGGAAGATATCATTGACGAGATCATTGGTGAGTATACAGCAGGTTTGCAGAGTGTCTCCGGGCCGCACACCCGCCAGCGCGATGGTCAGTACTGGTTTTATGGTAATGTCACGGTGCGTGACATCAATAAATCGCTAGACTGGAGCTTGCCCGAAGATCACGCCAACAGTATTGGGGGGCTTGTTGTTAACTGGCTTGAGCATATTCCTGAGTACCCCCTTTGTGTTGAAATCGATGGCTATCAGATTGAGATTTTACAAATCAAGCACAACAAAATTCACCGACTGAAAATCACGCCACCACCACGATCTGAATCAAAAAATTGAACAGATCAGCGCGACTAGCCAGTTGCATATGTCTCGCAGCTGATCAGCGATGGGCTTGAAAAACTGAATGTTTTATGATACACTATCACCACCTAATAAGCGGTAGAATAACGATGTCAATACAACGCCTCATGCAAGGAATCTCACTGACAGCAGTGCTTTCTTGGATCACGACACCCGTCGTGGTTGCTGGTCGTGAAATCAGCACCATGACAGCACCCGATATATTAATGAGCCGGCAACAGATCGCAGCCATTCCCAGTCAAGAGCCCATCAGTTTCAAGACAAACACCGTCGCTGCATTACATGTGTTGACGCACAACTTAACATTTTTATTTAAGCACTTCGCCGTAGTTCTTGGCGCAATGGTCATCATGGCAAGTTTATTCCAGTATTTTCGCTATCGCCAGAACCCCATGGCAACTCGCTTGTCCTATGTTGCCTCGACCTTCTTGTGTGGTGTGATCCTACTCGGTATCAGCATGCTCGAGGCGGGCGTATTATAGGAACACCATATGAAGATCATTCTGCTTGGAGCACCTGGCTCAGGGAAGGGAACACAGGCGCAACAACTTAAGACAAAGTTTGGCTATCATGTGATTACCGCAAGCAATGCGTTGCGCAGCTACATGCAGAAAGATTGTGCATTGGGGCAAGAAATTCGTGCGAATATGGATGCAGGACAACTGGTATCAGACGCAGTGGTATGGCAGGTGATAGATTCACACATCAAAAAAGAAGCCAATGCATATCCACACCTCTTGCTCGATGGGTTTCCGCGTTCGTTGAATCAACTCGAAATGCTAAATCGTGGTCGTGAAACTTACGACTACATGTTTTATTTAGATGTCGATGAGCAGGCGGTCATTGAGCGTGTTTGCGGTCGACGTGTGCACATCGAGTCTGGTCGCGTCTATCACACCAAGTTTGCACCTCCGAAAAAAGCGGATATAGATGATATCACTGGCGAAGCCTTGATACATCGTGCTGACGATGCCGAAGCAGTAGTGAAGAAAAGAATAGCCACCTATTTGGAGAAAACACAGCCCATTGTTGAGCAGGTGCGCCAAGCAATCGCTACTGGATCTGGTCAGATTAAAAAAATCATAACTATCAATGCCAATGCTAAAATAGATGCTGTGACTGAAGCGATTATTGCTCAGCTGGGTCATGCTGAGTAAAGAAACGCGCGCTGGGATGGGCAATACATCACTATGCGTAAATAAGTCACCAAATTTCACCATCATATTGATATAATATAACTATTCGTGTATAATAATATCAGGTAAATAAATTAGTAGAATATTATGCCATTAACTCTTGATCAAAAAAGCCATGTTGGAACTGTCATTGGGAAAGTTCTCCTGTTAAATCGGAGTGTGACTGAAGATGATTTGCGCGCTGTCAAAGCGAGTCTTGATAATGCTGATGCGAAGGATTGGAATGCACTTTGGCACACCTTCATCAGTAAACCATGTGCCAAATTATGGCAACATGGTGTCACTATGTATGAACATATCAACCATTTTACAGCCAGTTGTGCCCAACAAACTAAAGAGATGCAATTCAACATGTTCGATAATTCACAAGCACAAAAAGTGATCTTGATGAGTTATCTTGCTGAGATGACGAAAGAGCGACCACTTTGGGAGCGCTGGACACATGAAACTCAGCGTGCATATCAGAATGCAACCAGGTACAGTAGCTTTGCTGCCTCTACAGCAGTCAGCGTACGAGACAACACGTGGGCGTTGTTAACATCGCCGTACACAGTGACAGTCGGGTTCGCTAAGCAGAGATGGACAGATTTTCGGTCTGGGATCCTCAACTGGAAAGCAACGCCAACTGCAGATTATCAACGCTGGATGGTGAGTACGTCAATGTCTTATGCAGCGACCAAAGCGCTAGATCACTATGTGCCGATGTCATCTCAACTTGAGGCAGCCACAGTCGTTTGTGGTTCGGTCATGATCTCCAGGGCCTTATCAAAATTGACAGATGCTGTCACGAGTGGCATTCAGGTTCTTAACGCAGACCAGGCCATCAGGCAGCCTCACAAAAATCCAGGCAGGTTAGGAATCAGCTAACGTTGAACTGATGCACAGAAGCAGCGGCGTGATGCCGAGTTTTTGACAAATCAGTCAACGAGCGATTCGCTATAGCCAATCTCCGGTGCCGATCGCAGAGCAAACGCTCTGCGGTCGGCACTGGCATTTGTATCCAGCGATT
>DBUY01000009.1:0-1184 GCA_002308435.1 Proteobacteria bacterium UBA1278
GAAATCTAACGAAATCTAACGAAAATATTACAGCGCCATATCAAAGCGTCAATACTAAACACCGCATAAAGTGCAGTTACGTCACTCAACGTAATATTTCATCATGCTTGGCATTTTCTGCAGCACAAACATCTAGACGTTAGGCGGTCTGATACACCACTTCCGACTGCGACAAATCATTACTATCTGCCCAGTACATAGTATACTGTGTCTCATAACGACCGGCAACTGCACTCGCTAAATCAGATACATTCATATAGATTGCAATATTGACTACCATAGAAGCCATACTCTTGGAGAACGACGGATCATAGTCACCAAGACACCCCTCAAAGTACTGCTCTGAACGATCTGAAGACCAGGATTCAACCACTTGACTTGCTTGTAAACCAGCATTAAGCCCAAAATGATTCACAGCACCGTAGGAGTCCAATGCAAGATTTGAGAGTAATTGTGACGCACCCAACATCTTATCTGATTTTTCCTGTAGAAACAGTGCCTGCTGTTTGCCATCATCTATCGGTAATCCAACAACAAATGGTACTCCCTGTGTGGGACGCGATGCGCCAGAGACACCACCAAATGCTTGTTGACTAGCACTCCAACCAGCTGGCTTCACCACCAAAATAATACGAATATTGGACTGTGTTTTTGCATTATACATCCGTAATTGACGGCCGGAATCAGTCTGGTCAACAAAATCTGAATCTAAGCTCCCTGCAACTCGCATCAAAACCCCATTGATCATATCATTATTGAGCAAACATACCTCGTACGAGCCAAGTTTTTGATAGACGCTATCCTGATCCATAGATTGCGCTGAAAGAGACTGTGCATTTGCATAATGCTCGTCGGAAATTGCTAACGATAAGGCAGAAACATCACCCTGAGCAACAAGTCGGATAAATGGGTCGACAGTAGACACCCCAGAAAAATTCGATGGTTTCTCTGCAGCCCGAACGGGCGTTGTCGCCACAGATAGCAGCGTCAAGCACCCAATAAGACCATACGCAGTTGTCTTGGCCATGTCCCCTACCTCACTGTCCACGTCGAAAAACGGCATCTAGCTGATCCAGTGACCAGACAAACCAGGTTGGCCGCCCATGATTGCAATAGTCGCTATTATTCGTCTTTTCAATATCACGCAGCAACGCATTCATTTCTTGCACCGTCAACGAACGATT
>DBUY01000009.1:1477-16112 GCA_002308435.1 Proteobacteria bacterium UBA1278
GCAACGAACGATTAGCCCGAATGGCACCATGACAAGCCATAGTCGCAAATATATGATGTAAGGCGGACTGGATATGATCACTCTGTTGATGACGCACCAATTCAGCGACCACATCTTGAACCAGACGCCCCAGTGACTGTTTTGACAGTATTGCAGGGATCGACTCAAGAAATACCACTTGTTCACGCACAACTAGCTCCATCCCCATCTGTTGCAAAACCACCCCATACTCAGCGACCACATCGACTGGGCATTCCTCTACTGTACAACGATATGGCACCAACAACTTTTGCACTGCCACCCCCTGATCTGCGTAGGCCGCCTTTAATCGCTCATACAAAATACGTTCATGTGCTGCGTGCATATCGACAACCACGAGACCCTGCGGACTCTGCGATAGGACGTATACCCCATGCAACTGCCCAAGGGCATATCCAAGAGAAAGGCGCGTTTCTTCCTGTTGATTACCAGAAAACTGTGGCGATTCGAGTTGCAATGAATGCTTATTCTCTACGTTTTCTTGATGCATCACATCAGATCGATTCGGATAAACCGGATTCGTCTGAGACAACGACTGTGAAGTTGGCAATAGTGACTCATTATGCAGAGCATGATGATCCGGTGAGGCACCTGAAGACGATGCATTGGAAGATAAATGATCGAAATCACCATCCGACAATCCAGATAGCGATTCATACTGTGGGGACGATAGGGGCTGTAACGCGTCATCAGATCCCAAAACTGGCTGGTTAGCATGTGAAAAGACAGATGTTAACTGCCCGTCTGGCTGCTGGACCGAGTTCTGCACCAAAAGTGGGGATTTTATCGGAGACCAGCGTGACTCAGTCTCAACACGCTGATTCAATGACGTGCGATCCTGCGGTGTATGCAAAGCCGTCGCAATCAATTGACTGACCGCATACTTCAGACTGCGTGTAATCTCGTCACTTTGAGAAAAACGCACTTGCTCCTTATTCGGATGCACGTTGACATCTACCAGCTCAGGGTTCATCTGTAGATACAGACAAAACGCCGCGTGACGACCCGGCAACATCACATCAGCATAAGCTCGCTTGATTGCAAAACTCAATTGCTTATCTTTTACAGGCCGATGGTTTACCAGAAATGATTGCATATCAGCATAGCGTCGATTAAAACTAGGCCGCGCACACCACCCCTGCAACTGGCCCCATGGCAATTGTTGATCAATAAGCATTGCATCTTGCATGAAATCTTTACCAAAGACAGTAGTACAACGATCGGCACTATTAAGAACATCCGACACCGGATCGACCGAAATAAGTAATTTTGATTCACTATACAATGAAAACCCAACAGTTGGATGCGCTAGAATCATCTTTTTAATGACGTCTTTGACTTTCCTCAACTCGCTGTGATCGCTAGATAAAAATTTCTGTCTCGCTGGCACTCTAAAAAATAAATCACGCACCTCAATGCGTGTACCAGTTGGCATTGGTTGCGTGTAAGGCTGCAAAGAAACCTGCTCGCTTGATTCGCTCTCACATTGAATGGACCAGGCATGATCTTGATGAGCAACATGGCTGTGAATGCGTAAACGGCTAACACTTGCAATACTAGCTAGTGCTTCACCGCGAAATCCCATTGTTGAGACCGTATCAAGATCGGTGATCAAACGAATCTTGCTCGTCGCATGACGAACGATCATTTGTTTGAGCTGATCTTTCGCAACACCTGAACCATTATCTTCAACAACAATATATGACTTACCTGCTTGCTCAACCGACACAGACACTTGTGCAGCACCAGCATCGACACTATTTTCCACCAACTCCTTGATCACAGATGCAGGGTTTTCAATCACCTCACCTGCGGCAATTTGATTGGCAACCTCAGCTCGCAAGGTCTCAATCATTGCAGTCATACCCTAAATCCAATCATCTGTCGTACTGTATCATAAAGTGAATACTGTTTATCATCAGACTTCGTCTGATACCGCTGCTCTACATCTTGATTCGCCGGTGAGTAAATGTTTTCGTACCAAAAAGCAACCGCATTTCTGTCAGCCTTGTCAGTATAATTCACAACAACCAGCTTGGCACCTTGACCAATACTGGCTGTTTGTAAACCACGCACAAGCGCTCGCGTAAGCACCGTAAAATAGCCCCACACCCGTACAACAATTGTTGTGTAAGGCACATTGAGCTGATGCCACATGGCACGAATTTGAGATAACGGTGCTAAGAAGGATGATACAATAGTACCGGCAACACGTGACATCGTATGAAATGTTGACAGCGCGATGGCAGAAATCAACAAGATCTCATTAATAATACCAGACGTCGCAGTAATCTGGTGCATGATTTGATAATGCGCCACACCATACTGCAACGACAAATAGACACTCTCCGTAAATGAAATACTGAGTAGAGTGCACAGCGTCCATTTGAGAGTCTGTTGCACCGTTTCATAAACACCCCCTTGAGCATTGCGCATGGCCTGAGAAGCGCATTTCTGACATAAGTCGGACAGTAAGGAGGTCATTTTATTAAAAACATTCAAAGTACCCGTCGTAACGGCCGGAATAATCAGCCAGTTAACAATATAGGGAACGAACATATGAAATTTGACAAAGTAGACATACAGAAACAAAGAGGTTTGATAGTGTATATGCATGAAACTGAAAACAAAAAATAGATGAAAGCAAGCATATACAGATACACCATACAAAATTAGCCACAGCGGTTTAACAACCATTGTTGCACTAGACATCAAACCCCAGAATCGAGCGGTTTCATTGAATGTTGTTCGATATACACACAAATTGTCGCTAACGGTGAAATGAAAAACAGCTAAACTTAAGAATAGTGCTATTTGACGCCCGAGAAATATCGACAACACATTCCACGAGGTACATATTTCTGCAACAGCACCAAAGACAGAGAGCATGAAGAGTGTCCAGGCAAGTCTACGAGAAGTGGTTTTCGCCATGAGATGTACAGATACTGATCTGTCTGATTATATCGAACTAGCGATGAAATACAACGTCTAAGTGAAGCGACAGATCAGGGGAATGACCAACAAATCGGGACGGCTGGATTTGAACCAGCGACCACTTGCACCCCATGCAAGTACGCTACCAGGCTGCGCTACGCCCCGCAATCGGATCTAAGCGACTTCCTCTTCGAGTGTAGCACTTTCAGTTTGTAGCGTAGAATTAAATTTAGCGCGAGTCGAACGATCCACAGTTTCTTTCAATTTATTACCTGGACGAAAAGTGACAACACGCCGCGCTTTTACAGGAATAACATCGCCTGTTTTTGGATTTCTGCCCGGACGCTGTTTCTTATCAAGCAATAGAAAGTTACCAAACCCAGACAAGCGAACTACCCCGCCTTGCTCAAGAGATCGAGAAATAACATTAAAAAACTCATCGACGACACGCTCAACGTCACTACGTGGCACATCAGCGCTGATGCGTCCAATTTTATCTGATAATTCTGCTCGGGTTAAGGTTTCCATGTTTCTATCCTCCTCGTTGTTTAATTTCGAATTTTTCTTCCAGCCTTGATAATAATTCAGCCAACATTGGATTAAGCTCATCATCCTGCAACGTGCGCTGCGGGTGTTGAAATAACAACCCAATACTTATACTGTAAAATCCATCCGGTATCTGACTTCCATGATATTGATCAAATATAACAATTTTTTTTAAATTTTGGAATATCCCAGAGCGAATTTCCGCCTGTATCTGC
Organism: Proteobacteria bacterium UBA1278; assembly: GCA_002308435.1. GTDB lineage: Bacteria > Pseudomonadota > Gammaproteobacteria > Comchoanobacterales > Comchoanobacteraceae > UBA7916. Next base: position 5,212 of record DBUY01000009.1, read on the forward strand.
TCATAACATACATGAGTTGGTACGAGTAGTGATAAATCCCTACGCATCAATGGATATTTACTTGGACTGCGGTAATGATTGACAGATTGACGCGCACGAAATAGCCATGTTAAATCACAACTGATAAAATAAATCGATTGTAGAATTTTTGCGGGTTTTGCCACGGCAGGATGTAATAAACCACACGTCGCGACCACACGCCCGTCAACAAGATACTGACCCGATTGATGTGGATGCAATCCAGCTACCGGATGACTACGCCATTGCAACGAATTGAAATCAACGCCTTGCTTTCTAAATAAGGTACACAAGAGATCCTTAGCATAATAAAAATCATAAAAAAGGTCATTAGACCAATTCTCAGGCGCTGTGCGACCTGTCATAACAGCCGCAAGCTGGTCACACTCGTGTATCTGATCACCAGAATTCGCAAAGCACCGACCTAACTCAAACAGTCGAATATCTTGGTGTTGCTGAGCTAAATTACGCTTGACCTGCTTGAACAAACCAGGAAAAATTGTGGTTCTTAGCGCACTATATGCAGGGCTGATTGGATTCCTGAGAGTCACGATATCATCAGCACTTTCCGAGAAAACAGAAACACTGTCAACATCATCAAAGGTATATGTGTATGATTCGCAAAAACCCATTCCAACCAGTAATTGTCGGATATCATCACTCAGAGAATCAACCTCTTCATGCTCTGAACGCACGGCCTGTATGGGCAATTGTATTGAAGAACTGAGTTGATTCGGCATACCAAGTAAACGCAGTGCCTCTGAAACCATATCTTGTGGTATTCGCATGTCATTGCGCCAACTCGGCGGCACGATCGTATAATCCTCTCTTTGACGAGTTACTTGGCATCCAGATCGCTCCCACGCTGAGACAAGATCAGCTTGGGCATACTCAAAACCAAGCACTCGCTGGGGAAGATCCGAAGGCACTGTGATATCATATTGACGTGGCGCATTGACTGACAGTGAAGACCGACTCACCGCAGTGAAGCCAGCATATTTTTCCAATAAATCAAGTGCACGTTGCAGTGCAGAAGTAACAAATCCGACATCAATACCTCGCTCAAAACGACTTCCCGACTGCGTGAAGTCAACATAGCGACGACAGTGGTATGCAACCTGTTCTTGAATAAAGTAAGCTGCCTCTACGTAAATATACTCGTCATCAGGCTGCGACGCACTACTGAGGCCACCCATATACCCTGCGATACAAGCAGGTTTTCCATTATTATTGATCACAAGCGTCTTATCATCAATAACTACCTCATCATCATTCAGCAGTTGCAAAGATTGATTGTCGCCACCTGACAGATGAAAGTCGTTCGACAACGCACCTGAATATGCGTGAAACGGCTGACCAGTCTCCAACATAGCATAATTCAATATGTTCACTACGGGATGATGTAGACTAAATCCAGCCTCCAAAAGACGAACAGTCATCCAATCAGGCACAGTACTTACGTGCTTGGCACGCTGACATTTGACAAGATGAAAAGCACGAACTGAATCAGCGACTTCTGACGTGACAGTAATTTGTCCATCCTCTGGCAGTGACATCCATGACAAATCATCTTGCCATGGTGGCGACGATGATGTTGAGAGGCCAAGTGCAAACTCCCTAGCCATACCTCGCACAGACAGACAATCGCCACGGTTAGGCGTTATTTCAATACCGAAACGATGACTGGATCGATTAAGCCACTCGTTTAGCTGCATACCGACAGGTGCTTCAGAGTGCAAATGCCATATGCCACCTGAGTGTGTTTTAAACCCAAGCTCATCCAAACTACATAACATACCGTGCGACTCGACACCGCGAAGCGCCCTTTTCTCAATAACAAAGCCACCTAGGTCCGTTCCGACCATAGCAACAGCAACCTTGACACCGACGCGAACACTCGAACAACCACAGACAATCTGAAGCATCCGATTCTCACCAACGGCTACTGAACAGACATTGAGCTTGTCAGCATTCTTGTGAGGGGTAACCGCCGTGATCTCACCGACAATAATTTGATCTAAGTGAAGAGGAGCTGGCTCATCAAGCTCAAAACCCTGAGTTAATAACATCGCAGCGACATCATCAGAGTGATCTATTGGCGCGCCTACCCATTCAGATAGCCAGTGTGAATTCAATACGATCATTCTTGCGCCTCTTGTTGGAGAAATGCCTGATCGCCCTCATACAATGCGCGAATATCATCAATCTGATAACGAAGCATTGTCAGACGATCGATACCAAGACCAAATGCATATCCTTGGTATTTATGAGTATCAATCCCTAAATTTTCTAGTACATTGGGATGCACCATCCCACAACCCAGCACTTCTAGCCATTTGTCTTTGAACCAAATATCGCATTCTAGCGACGGCTCAGTAAACGGAAAATACGACGGCCTAAATCGCATCTTGAGTGATCGTCCAAAAAAGTTTTCCAGCAGACATCTCAAGGTCGATACCAAATCAGATAAGTTTGCTTGATGATCAATAACAAGTCCTTCGCACTGCATAAAACAGGGGCTGTGCGTTGCATCTGGGGTATCCGCACGAAAAACACGACCCGGTGAAAATATTCGAAGTGGTGGCTGTTGCTGTTCCAGCATACGAATCTGGACACATGATGTATGTGAGCGCAGCAACTGATCATCATCGATGTATAACGTATCCTGAGCAGTCACAGCAGGGTGATAACGCGGCGTGTTGAGTGCAGTAAAATTATAATAAAAAGTTTCAGCTTCAGGGCCAAACGCAATCGTGAAACCCATATGTTGAAGCGAACGCTTGAGCGCATTGAGTGTTAGCGTCAGCGGATGCAGTGCACCGATGTGCCAGTGTGCGGCATCTTTAGTCGTATCAACACCCTGATCAGCTAGGGCTCGATCAGTTTGCTCTTGCAATAACGCTGCACGGCGCGAGAAGATAATCTCACCGAGCGACTTCTTGATCGAATTTACTAATATACTGGCGTCTTTACGACGAGCAGAGTCGAGTGTCGCCAGATGCTTCAACGACTCACGAATCGCACTTTTACTGCCGAGATATTTAGATTTAATCTGATCTAAATCATGAGTACTAGATACTGCATCAGCATCCTGTCGACATTGCTGGATGATTGACTCATCAACAATCGCCATACCAACCTCAGACTGCTTGCTGAGTGTGATTGGTTAGCGCATCCTTTACCTGCTGCGCAAGCACTGAAAACGCAGCCTCGTCTTCAGCGGCAAGATAGGCAAGTTGCTTTCTATCAAGGGCAGAGTTTAATAGCTGTAAACCATGCATAAACTGACTATATGACAATCCGTGGAGACGACTAGCTGCATTGATACGCTGTATCCACAGCGATCTGAAGAAGATCTTCTTTTTACGTCTATCACGGTAAGCATATTGTTGGGCTTTGATGACCGCCTGCTTGGCGACTCGATATACACGACTGCGAGCGCCCTGATAACCACGTGCTAATTTTAAAACTTTTTTGTGCTTTGCCTTGGCTACTACGCCTCTTTTTACCCTGGCCATGACTAACCCTCCGCTAACATCTTTTTGACACGCTGCATATCGACATCACTGACGACCTTGCCACCGATTTTCTGATCCAAACGCTTACGCTCTTGCTTGCCGAGGTTGTGGGATCGGAATGCGGCACGACGTCGTATTTTTTTGACAGAGCTCCCTGAACCACCAGACACTCTAAAACGTTTAGCTGCACCGCTTACTGTCTTTTGTTTGTTTGCCGCTTTGTTTGGCATAAAAATATCCTCGGAAAATTTTTGCTAATGATACTAACTGACTGATCGAATGTCAAGTCTGACACACTGCATAACGTGTTTTTTTCGCACGCACAATAACTACTTCTTCTTGGGCACCACAGTAAAAATAATCTGCTTTCCCTCGAGCTTCGGCATCTGCTCGACTTGTATATAATCCGATAAGTCTCGCAGCAATCGCTCAACTAGGTCATCTCCAAGATCTTGGTGTATGACTTCTCGGCCACGAAAACGAATTAAGATTTTAACCCGATGCCCGGCCTCAAGAAACTCTGTCATCTTTTTGAGTTTGATATTGTAATCGCCAATATCGATCACTGGACGCATCTTAATTTCTTTGAGCTGTGTTTTGGTTTGCTTACTTTGTTGACGCTTACGTTTTTGATCATAACGCTTTTTACTGTAGTCCATGATACGACAGACAGGATTAACGTCCTGGCGCCCAACAATGACAAGGTCCAGTGATTGGGACTGCGCGAGGTCAATAGCGCTTGCCGTGGCCATCACACCTAAATTCTCGCCATCCTTATCAATGACCGTAACTGATGGGTGCGTTATCGCCTGGTTAATTAGATCAAAATTCTTTTTGGCTGCGTTAATAAGAAACTCCTGTCAAACAAAACCGCATTATAGTCCCTAAGCACCTACACTGCAAGCAATTCTTGACACATTCTCAAGGAGATAAAGCATTGCCATAATCACAAGACATGCTATCGCCGCCATACAACTCAGTAACAGACAAGCTCAGTAAAATCTAACGACTGCGAGCAACGAGAACCACGAACTGAGCACACCTCAGCTGCTACCATTGACCCCATTGTAGCAGCGTGCTCGACGCCCTGCCCATCCAGCATAGCATGTAAAAACCCAGCTAAATAATAATCCCCAGCAGCCGTAGCATCGACAAATTCACATGGATAAGCACCATATGTTGTCAAACAGCCACCATCGAGAACTATCGCGCCATTTGCCGATTGCGTCATCAGCACACGTAAGGAAAAATGTGACAAACCGCGAACAATCGAAGCTTGTGATTGTGTATTTAACAATGCCTCGAACTCAACCTCATTACCAGCTACCATATCAACACAGCCCATCAAATCCATCAAAAATTCACGGTGTCTTGCGACTACATACTTATTGGATAAAACCAATACAATGTCCGTATTACTCTTCTTGGCCATGTCAACGACCGTAGCCAACCACTCATGTAATCGTGGCATATCAAGAATATCTGCCTCAATCAGTAAATACCGCGCAGACACAACATCCGACATCGACATGTCAGACAAACCAAGCGTCTTTGATGCTCCTAAATGAACAACTTTTGTGACCATAGTGGGATTACTGTATTGATAGAGACAACCTGATGTCGCCAAATCAACTTCACTCGGCTGCAAGAGAATATTCACGCCATTCGCAACCAAGTCATTGAGAAAGAACAGCCCATCACCATCCTGACTCGATTTACCAACAAAACCAACAGATCGCTTCAGTCGCGACAAGGCCACCAGCGTGTTGGCGACAGAACCACCAGCATACTGAAACACATCTTGTATCTGGGCACACAAGTCTCGATATTGTTGCCGATCAACCTTAATGACAGCACCCGGCTCAATACCCAGTGACTGCAATCGATTTACAGAACAATGTACAACTCGGTTGACCCAAGCGCTACCAATCCCTACAACTTCGTTTGCTGACATCTAACTTCCTTAAAGATTTCCCATGAACCAACTACAATCACAAAACACCGAGTGCCATTCTCATGCAATTACACTACACCAAACGCATCACAACGAAGCTGCTATAATACCATTCACCACCTGATATTCATCCAACTGATGGCGCCCCTCTGAGCATTTCATGACCATATGTTGAGACCAAGCTTGATGACGCGGGTGCGGCGATAGGCGGCGATCCTGGTGCGCATTGAACCCATCATGCGTGTTGAATGGCGCATAGCTAGATCGTTGTCGCTGCTTTTTATCATCTTCACTCAACGGTGTATCCACATTGGCCTCCATAAAACAAACTCGAGCAGGCTGTCGCGATTTCAGAAAGTAGGCAACGTCCGACCGGTCAGAGATAAACTCATCATCATGAACGGCGATCGCAAAAATCTTATCACAATGCGCCAATCGTTCAACCAAAAGACGGCAGTCGATATGCCAACGTGATAATCGAAATATACTCCGAAAAAAAACACTACGAGCATCCGCAGGCAGCAAACTCAACAAGTTGGCCATAAGATGAACAGCGCCGCGCCTAACTGACTGTCCGATAAACGGCAGCCAGGCAGAAATACTAGAACCTGTTTGACGGCGCACTTTATGTGTCGGCATCAATACGCGATAGTCTCCTTTGGGAACATGCGCAGCCATATCAGAAAAAGACAGCGGCGTGCGCGTTACTATGATCTGAGCAAAGTCAGGATGATCGATAATAGCGCCAACGGAACAAAGGGCCAACACACCGCCTTGGCAGAGACCATATACGTAAAGTTTTGCCTGCTTTGATAATCGCCCTGTGCGCCGCAACCGGTCAAGTTGGCTCAATGCATATTGACTTTGATCGGCGAGGTCAGCACGCAGACTCGCACTCGAGTAATGGTAACCATCACTTGAGCCCACGTGACGCTGGTTAAAAGCCAACACAGGCATTTGACACCGAAGAGACATATCAATCAAGTTCTGCAAACAGCTACTTTTTTCGACAGAAATACCAGCACCCTGATAAAACAATATTATACCATCGGATCGATGACCGCTAGACAGAGATGGCGTGACCGTACACAGCGTTAGCTCAGCCTTGGTTAGGTCAACAGTCTCATAAGCAATTCGACAATAAGGCGACCATGTATCAATCAGAGATTGCTTAGGGGCACGCCGAGGTGCAGCCAGAACCATTTCCTCAGCAATCCAAGGGAGACCAAATCGAATTAGCATTTGTAAGCGATTCAGATTCAAGAACGTCTGTGTGCGCAGCATCTGCACAAAGTTGGTTGGTAATAAACTCAGCATATGCACATCATAGTACGCGATGCACGAAAATCAAGCACGGATGCCTCGAAAAAATAAAACATCAATATTTCAACTATATTTATTTATTGTTTATATTCAGTATGTTGAAAATTATATAACTGTATTAATGTAAATTAATTTGAATTAATATTGACAGATCTAGAATAATCGTATAGACTTAACAAATAGTTAACGTAGATGGATCTACACAAACACAGGAGAGTGGTATGTTAACAGAAAAGAAATTGCTTGCATCCCGAAGCAGCGACTACATGTCAGAAAAACAACTCGCGTTTTTCAAAAATCGTCTAGAAACACTGCGACAACAAGTCATGGAAAATCTAGCATCGTTTCGTGACGTCATCGCCGTCAATGAAATAGAGCCAGACCCACTCGACACCGCCTGTCACGAAGAGATCAAACAAATTACCTACATGGGCGTGAAGCGAGATACAGAGCTACTGCATCAGATTGAAGCCTCGCTCGATCGAATCCACAATCACGAATACGGATTCTGCGAGGAAACCGGAGAGCCGATTGGCCTAGCCCGTTTACTGGCAAATCCAAACGCCACACTTTCAACGGAAGCACTCGATTCAATCGAAAATAAACAAAGAATCGAAGGCCATATACAAACGCAAGAGCCGAATAGCTTCACAGCAGAAGGTTAGCAAAGTCAAGACATGCAGGTCGCGACCTTTCTTTTCAGTCGCGACCAAATGATAAAAACCTAACGATATTCGAGCATCGTGTGCCAGTAACAGACTTGGATTGCACGCCTGATCACAAGATAAAAAACCAAAACTTGCAGCATATTACACCCCAGTAATAGCGTTACTCTTGAGACAATGTCGCCGCCCCCAGTGATGGCAGAAAAACACCACATTACCAATAACATACCAGCGAGTAGCCAAGGCATGACCAATACAAACCCCATCAGATGCCCATGCTTCATCAACAGAGCCACCACTCTTGCCAAGTAGAGTTGTAAAAATAAGACAGGCGAGGCAATCACCCAAACAACACCCCATCCTACCAACAAGATATTAGGCGTCGTGATAATATACACCATGATATACACAGGCATCATTGCAACTGAGTAAAAAACCCACAATGCTGACAAATCGACCAACCACTCATCAGAACATTCGCCCTGCGCGGTTTCATACAAACGTACAACCCGTGATCGCGTAATCATCTGTGAGATCGCTAGCCAGTGAGAAAAAATCATCACGCCCCACACGAGCCCAATACATTGCAGTGTCGTCAGCGATGATAGAGGTTGTAACAGAAGCATGTAAGCAAAAAGTTGCATCGCCCAGTAGAAACAACCGGATAGATTCTGAGTTGGTGCCATCATTAACACACGCATTTGCAAATGCAGCCTAGTCAAATAGCCAGTCGCCCTAAACATGTGAACGACTTAATTCAATTGTCTTATCGACTAACTCCTCAACAAAATGACTCGCTAGAAATACAACACCGCCACGCGCCCGATGTGTAGACATGAGGGAGCGAACCAACTGACATGCAACGTCATCAAGATGTGCAAATGGCTCATCCAATAACCAAATTGAATACTGAGTGTAACAGAGCGGTACAAGCGATAATCGGAGACGCTGACCTGAACTCAACGCATGTACTGGATAATAACGCACGGCCAGTAATCCAAAGCGACATAATAGTTTGTCCAACAATGCTGGTTGAATTGGTGATTGCATCCGACGGAGAAATTCTTGGGCGACCATCAGATCGCACTGCACATACTCGTCTAAGCTTGGCAAAAAGGGCCTAAAAAACCCGTGCATAGGTTCGCGCCGAGCAGTAGGCGCACACCAAGAAATATCGCCAGACATCGGCAGCAAGCCGGCGACCATCCGCATCCATGTCGTTTTACCAACACCATTAGCACCACGCAGCCAAACCAGATCTCCTGATTTAACTGAAAATTGAACTGACGCCTTTGGCAAGGACTGATCAGAGACAAGATAAATCCACGGTGCTACATGCGGCCAACGTAACTGAACATTGTTAAAAGCACACAACATGCATTATTCCACTCTTTTATCAAACTGATGTCGCATAAACCACCCCGTATTAGCGCATGAGTCAAATCATAGCATGAATCATAAATGATACAATCTGCACAAAGATGGTTATTTTTTTGGCAATTGATTTTTTTTGAGATATGCCACCAGGGCATCCGCATCGAGTGTTGTGGTTGGAAATGGAAAGTCAGCACCGTGTTTTCGAACAATACTTACAACAAGGTGCAAAACTGTCTCTATTGATTTATTGTACTCTCGAAATGATTGTGGCTTTGTGTACAGGTTAACAGACATATTGACAGAGAAATCACCAAGGCTTCTGAATGTGCAAAAATTACTACACCGCTTGTCGACAAACTCTATTTCATCAATCTGTTTCTCAATTTCCTGACAGATACCATGAATTTTGCTGAGATCACAATAGCGCACACCAACATGGAAGTGGATACGACGATTACTCATCCGTGTCAAATTCTCAATAGAAACTGTGGAAAATAATGAATTTGGTATGTACTTTGTTCGCTTGGCTGGCGTACGAACCACAGTGACTCGCCAACCAATTCGCTCGACAGAGCCTTCAATATCACGGTCAGGCGAACTGATGTAGTCCCCTACTTTGAAAGGCCGGTCAAGTAAAATCATAGCGCCTCCGAAAATATTACTAATCGAATCACGAGCAGCAAAACTGACAAAAAGTGCACCAACGGCACCGGTAGCAAATAAACTGTTAGCAAGATGGCGTAAGTCAAGTATCTGCATTAGTACAAACGCTGATATAATGTAAACAAAGGCTCGCGCAAACAGAAACAACGCCTCCATTGCTGACTGATATTCTGCTGTCCGGGTTAACTCACTGGTGTTGAAATCACTCTCAAATTTTTTGACAGAACACAGTACCAACCAACTGAATAGAATCGTATACAAGACCGCCAGAAACGTTTCTGTCGTTCCAGATAGCGTATTCAGAAGTGCCTTTGACATACCAAAACGCTCCCCGAGCCCAAGTGCAGTCGATAAAGTCATTAGCGGTGTGAAATGTGCGTGCCATGGCGTCGCGCCAATGGCAAGACCAAGATATGAAACTGTAAGCACCGAAATTAGCGGAACCCATAGTGCATTCACCCATTTAGCGATCTGCAAATTCTTTGACTGCGACAAGTAACGAAGGCCACGACACAATGTAATAAAGATCAATAATAATAGCGCCTCAAGCACAAGCACATACATGAATAAACTTCCTGTCCAATTCATGAGTAATATACACGATAATCAGAAAATTATCCGAAATAATTACAATGAGATCCATTAATAAAAAGCGACTCGGTTACAACTCATACTGCGCAGAGAAATATTTAATAAGATATATATACAGCTACTTAAACCACGCACTCAGTATATACAATACAACCAGCGCAATCAGATACACACAAAACATCTTCAAAATCTGTGTATATATCGGGATTATTCTGGAATTACAACTTGACAATCCATAGAGCGCTAGATATGTTGTTATGGCTGAAACAACCAACATAGCGAGGAGTTAAGTATGAGTAGTGGTAAAAAAGAGATTGTAGAAGCAATCGTTGAGTCAGGTCACATCGATAGCAAGCTGTCAAAAGCAACTATTAAGGAAATTGTTGACCTCACATTTGACAGTGTAATCAAGTTGACAAGCACTTCAGGCCTATGCCGCATTGCAAAATTTGGAACATTTAACAGAAAAATGCGTAAAGCACGTATGGCGACACACCCTAAGACCGGTGAACCTATTCAAATCGCTGAAAAGCAGACAGTCAAATTTAGTGCTGGTAGTGATTTTAAGGACGCTGTCCAAGGTGATGAGTAAAACCGCGATCAATTCGTTGTTTTCCTTTACATCAACACAAGGATGTGTATAATAGAATCTAGCTTGGGTACTTAGCTCAGCTGGTAGAGCGTCGCCCTTACAAGGCGAATGTCGGGGGTTCGACTCCCTCAGTACCCATAAGCAAATTGCGCTGGAGTGGTAGTTCAGTTGGTTAGAATACCGGCCTGTCACGCCGGGGG
>DBUY01000009.1:16402-20626 GCA_002308435.1 Proteobacteria bacterium UBA1278
CCGGCCTGTCACGCCGGGGGTCGCGGGTTCGAATCCCGTCCACTCCGCCATATTTGACTTGTTATGCAAATACTACGAGAATTATCTAAATCATCAGTGGTCCTGTGTGCAACAGGGCTATTCGCTCTGCTCATGATCGCATCAGGCTTTGAGCACACATTCAGTGGCATCGCCCACAATATCACGAGCTACGAAGACCGAAAAATAGAGCACAAAGTCAAACGTCTGCAAGCGCTTTACCAGGCTGAGAATAAACGCGAGCCGACTGATGCTGAAAATAGACGCATCAAGCAGCAAGCCATTTCCATGGCCCATTACCAAGAACGCTTCAGACAGTTTTTTGTCAGAAATCACTACGAACTCAGTACGAAACAACTCTTAAAATCTATACAGATGGACAAACGGTTCGAACCGTTGCTGCAGCACCTTGACCGCATTGACAGCGGCAACCGAGAAAGTATGGCCGAGCAGTTGAAAGACATTAAAGATTCAATCAGACACGAGCACTTTCAAGATGCAATTCAGGAAACAGCTATCATACAAGACTCTGACGTTGAGCGCCTACGTAACGCATTCATGCAAGAGCGCAGCTATCAATGGATCAAGGTGAACGCTAGTTATTTAATCAAAGATGAGAAGAACCAGGTCAACAACGAAGCGGATATACAGCAGTATTACGAAAATAACGATTTCCCAAGTACACCAACCGTTCAATTTAAGTACATCCTACTGCGACCTGAAACAATAAAGCATACAGTGACATCTCAATTTATTCATTCCCTCATTGAAAAAGGGACAATCGCACAACCAACCGAAAAAATCTATAACCTACAGATACGACAGTTATCGCATCAAAAAACCCAACATGCACTGCGTATGGACGAACTGATCCAAACAATTGACGCCGCTGAGATACCAAGCACAATCAAACACCGAGATGTTCTTTACTTCTCTGCCCCACTTCAGAAAAAACTATCCTTGGAAGAGATGGCAAAAACCGATATCCCAGCAATTGCAAACGGACAATCCACCTTTACACAACACAAGGGTCAATGGCGACTCGTCAGCAATCTAGGGATTTCACAACAGCCATGCACAAGTACTGCTTGCATAGATCATGCTAAAAAAACATGGATACAAAACGAACAACAGCACGCGCAAGAAAAACAGATTGCCCGCCTGCAAGAACAGAAACTTTATCATCCCAAAGACATCTCAAAGGTTGCCGCCAATACCAAACACACACTTCACCAGTCAGCTGTTCACACGCCAGAGAGCCTGGCAAAACGATTTCGCAGTCAGGCGTTAGAGGAAGCACTCTTCGACCCAAGCGCACCAAAAGATCGCATCTCCAACCCAATCACACTACCTGATGGCAATAGTATGATTTACCAAGTCACAGAATATAACCCAAGCCAGAAAAAAACGATTGAGACAGTTCGAGATCATATTGCCAAAATATTGCATCAACAGCACATGCTAAACAAACTAAAAAATGATCTTTCCGTCGCAATCAAGCAACTACACAATGGTGATGGCATAGATACGCTGACAAAAAAGTTTGAGACAGCCGTTGAATTTTCAAAGCCTAACGAGACACCTCGCACATTACCCACACATATTTTACAGGCTGCTACACGTATTCCATCAGGTGATATTGGTTGGACAAAGCCTATCCTTGAGTACGACCCAACGAGCAGATCATGGTACCTAGTCTCACTAAGAGCGGTTGTGTACACCGATAAAAATAATTCAGCTGTCGAGAATATTATTGCTGATGAGAAACTGCATAGCCTATTGAAAAGTATTGAGATTAGTAGTATTTATCGTGATATACTATCCTAATAGACCTGCATGTAAACAGACCAAATGAGCAGCGGTAAACCAACCAAATTACAGCACAGTAAAGTCAAACTGAGAAACACAGTTCTTCTTGTCAACCTGGGCACACCCGAGCGCCCTACCTATTTTGCAACCATGCGCTTCCTACGCGAATTCCTATCAGATCGACGTGTTATTAATATACCCAGATGGATTTGGTACCCTATCTTGTATGGATTTATATTACCTTTTCGATCAAGAAGCGCTATGCTTAAATACCGCCACATCGCACCTGACGGGAAAATGCCACTGCTGCAGTACTCCGAAGCACTGACTAAAGCAGTTGACGCTCAAGTGACGAAGAGCAACGCCAATACGCATGTCGAGCTTGCGATGCGCTACGGATCAAAGAGTATATACAATGCGCTACATAAGCTTAAAGACATCCCACATCAACACCTCATTGTCATTCCGCTATTCCCACAGTACAGTGCGACGACCAGCGCGAGTGTTTTTGATGAAGTCGCGCGAACACTGAGACAATGGAATTTCTTACCACGTCTAACGTTTATTCGAGACTATTGTAACGAATCTGCATATATCGAGGCACTCGCGGCAACAATAAACCATCATTGGCAAAAAAACCCAAGAGCAGAGAAGCTGTTAATCACTTATCATGGGTTACCAGAGATCAATCATATCAAGGGAGATCCCTACGCATGCTACTGTTTCAAAACGTCCAGGTTACTCGCGGAAAGACTAGCACTAGAACCAACACAATATGAAACCGTTTTTCAGTCTCGATTTGGGCCGAGCCGGTGGCTGCAACCCTACACAGAGGATACGATTGTGAAACTGGCTCAAAGCGGCACTAAATCTATTGACGTCATCGCACCAAGCTTTGCTGTGGATTGCCTAGAAACGATAGACGAGATTAAACGTGAATATCAAGAGATTTTTCGCGAAAACGGTGGAGAAAAACTGCACTATATTCCTGCGCTAAATGCCTCCACACCAGCGGTCAACTTACTCTGCGATATCATTAAACGCGCCATCAGCACCTAGACAGACACATAAAAAAGACCCCGTTTGGGGCCTTTTTCATTTTCTTGACTTCTATAGAAAATCTCAGCCAGTGCGTTTACGAGTGAGCCATTTGGCTTCGATCGCTAGCAGAATCGGCGCATCCAGTTTGTGGATGATCTCTATTCTGGTCTTCGTGACCAGGATGATTCTCTATAAGACATTGTATGAACTCATCTGTAATAGCTCCTCTCATAGGGGACTCCTTGAAGATACTCTGTATTTCTTCCAATGTTAGTCCTTGAGCATGGTATTCCAGAACGCGATCATAAAATCGGTTAATTTTCGATTGCAGGTAATCTTCAGACACCTCAAAAGCATTGGCTCCCGCCTGACTATCTATCATGTAATTCATAGACAACAGAGACATCGCATAACCCCATATAGAGGACAACATATGGGCAATTGTTGTCACCATGTAATCAAACGCCTCAGCAACACGAATAAACACATCAAATAAAGCAGCCCCAGCATACTCAACAAAACTGTTTTTCGCGTTAGAAGGCGTTACATCGGTGACCTCAACACAAGGTTCAGCTATGTCTTGCGAACATTCCTCACCAACATGCGTTGCAACAGAAAGACGATCAGAGTAATCATCTGAAGACTGACTATCTGTCTCATCATGCGTGTCATCAGACTCGACATAATTGATAGACTGAGTACCCATTTCAGAACCAGATTCAGGTGTATCAGAGAAACAATCCATATCAATATGAGACATGACCTCGCTATCAGTAATATCAGAATCCAATTCAGACTCGATGTGACTATCTGACGATGCATCAACATCAGAACCAGATTCAGACGTGTCAGAAACGCAATCATGATAATCCTGGGAAGCAACCTCACTGTTGGCATCGCTTAGATCAAACTCTGGGGTAACCGGTTTGGTAATCTGGTATACCACAGTAGCAGCTGAAAGCGCACTAAGCGCAGCTATCGCATATCGAACTGTCGGTGAGAAATCCGGGACAATGACCGAAGCAATGTAATTCGATGCGCCAGAAATAGCAGCAACCGATTTATCTAGAGCTGCACTCGCAGCAGCATGTACGCTAGACTGAACATATGCAGTAGCACCGGAAGCAGCCGCAATGACGTGATCAGTGACAGAAGACACGGCATCGCTCACACCAGAAGTTACGAACCCCACACGCATCTGTGCCGCAGATATGCCACTAGAAACTCCGTCGACCAATGCAGTAACGCCAGGTTGAACAAAAAACCGAAATGTATGTGCTACTGCAGTAGAGGCTACATGAATAGTAGCGTCAACAGGCAATGTATAATTTGACATGTAATGACCTTTTTTATGTT
>DBUY01000013.1:0-26107 GCA_002308435.1 Proteobacteria bacterium UBA1278
CTCTGCGCCGAGAAGAAAAAAATGCATGCAGATATCGCCGGCGACGCACAATTAAAAACACAAGTTGTTCAGCTTGACAACCTAACTCGCCTCGAAACAGAAAAATACCTCGCCCTCAAGTTACAACTATCCACTGACAGCAAACGCTGTCCAATGATTCCCAAGGACTACATCGACCAACTCTATCACAGAACACAAGGAAACTTATTTCGTATCAACCAAGATGCAGCTCGATCCTTACCAGAGCACCTTAATGTCCAGGAAACACCTGCTCCACAGGCTCAAACATGGGAACAGTATCAGCGCTTTCTTCCGCTTGCTTTATTACCACTTGCTGCGATCGCAGCTATTGTCACGCAATACGCCACAAACACACCAAGCCAACAGGCATTACCGCGCATCGAGCAAGTCCAAAAACTGACAACACCACCACCAACAGCACGCCAAGTCAGCAAATTGCTATACGCACTCAGTCAACCCGAGATGAAAAGCGACCACCCGTAAATAATGTGCTCAATCGGCGATATTGGTCAGCGACCAAACGCACAACTTCACCAGACATTTGCACACAAACCAGCTCAACCCCACCTTCACCACAGGCAACTTGAATCGCATTTGGCGTCACAGAAATCACAGAGCCCGGGGGCAGATCATGCGTCGCAGAATAAGCGATGACTCGCGCCTCAAGAACACGAACACGCATCGTGTTAAAATAAGTAAACGCCATCGGTAGGCCGTGAAAAGCACAAATATGAAGCACAACATCACGAGCAGATTTTGTCCAATCAATCAGCGCCTGCTGCTTGGTGATCTTTGCTGCATATGTTACACCTGCTTCTGGCTGTGCATATGACTGCGCCTGAAAGTGTGGAAGCCGATCTAGCACTGTGACAAGCGACTTTGCCCCCAATAAGGCAAGCTGGTTTAACAAATCAGATTGTGTGGTACCTAATGCCAACGACACAGACTCCTGATACAATATTGCACCAGTATCCATACCGGAGTCCATCTGCATGACGGTCACTCCAGTCCGTGAGTCACCGGCAAGGATCGCATGCACAATCGGTGCAGCACCTCGCCAACGTGGCAAAAGTGACGCATGGTTGTTAATACAACCAAAACGAGGGGTATCTAAAATTTCTTGAGAGACAATCTGTCCGTATGCAGCAACGACAAGCACATCTATTTCAGCATCCTGCATCATGGCCACCGCCTCGGACCCTAGCCGTTTCGGCTGATACACCGGGATATGATTCGCCTGTGCAAATCGCTTTACCGGCGACGGTTGCAGCTTATGACCCCGACCAGCAGGGCGGTCTGGCTGCGTAAACACAAATAAAACTTCATGTCGAGATTGTAATAGTAAGTCTAGCGAGACAACCGCAAATTCAGGCGTCCCAGCATAGGCAATACGGAGCGGACGAGACGAGTTAGCCACGGCGAAAACGCAGGTTAACGATCTTCCGCTTGAGTGCGCTCAAGTGGTCAATGAATAAAACTCCATTCAGATGATCAATCTCATGCTGCATACATTTTGCCATAAAACCATCTTCAACATACTCTTTGATCTCTCCATCTAAGTCCATTGCGCGCACAACGACACGTTCGTAGCGCTTCACCTTCTCGTGGACATTAGCAACAGACATACACCCCTCAGCGGTAAAAGTTTCGCCCTCACCTGAAATCACCTCAGGGTTTATCAAACACAATGGTTGGTCTTTCTTTTCCGAGAAGTCAATAACGGTTATCCGTAGCGGGATGCCGAGCTGCGTAGCTGCAAGCGCAGCACAATTCGTTGCGGCGTAGAGCGTTTCAAACATATTTTCGACGATACGCTTAATTTCTGGGGTGACCTCCTCAACCACACGGCCAGGCTGAGAGAGGCGCTCGTCAGGGTGTTGCAGAATTTCGTAAATCGCCATTTTTGAGTCATAATTGAATAATTGGTCAGTAAATTGTACAATATAACAAGGACCAACACAAGCATCGCCGTGAAACGACCCAGCGAATATATCAAAAACTACATGGGCTGCGTTGCGGCACTCGAGGCAGTGGAGACACGCCAGGACCACATCAGCACCGCGATCAAACAGCAACCTTTCAGTCAACAACACGAACTAATCCGAGCAGTAATAACAGGGGTCATTCGGCACTATGAAACCTTACAGCACTGGGTAGTGCGACAAACCAAGTTCAAACCCAAGGACCAGAACTTACGAAGATTGATTATGATTGGCGCGTTCCAGTACCAATTCATGCAAAATGGACGGTCGAGAGAAACCATTTTTCAAGCAGCAGAAACAGCCTCCCATCTCAATCGAGGCTGGGCGAAACACATCATTTACGCAGTCCTAAACAAACTGCGAAACCATGACATCCCCATGAAAGTAAACGCGCCCTCATGGCTAGTCGAGAAGCTGCAACAAGACCACCCCAAAGAAGTGGTCGATCGAATACTTACTCACTGGCAAACACCCCCAAGCAGCCTCTGTCTGCGCATCGATCCTGCGCAAACAAGCCGGACCAAAGCCCAAAACTCACTACAAGAACACGGCATAACCACGCACACCTGCACGCTGAGCACAATCGGTCTTCACGCAAAACAACAAGACCTAGACCACATACTTAAACTACAAGACCATAGCGTTTACATCCAAGATTGCATCCACCAACACAGCCCAAGCTTAATCCCCAAACTTACAGAAAACGCCCGTGTACTTGACGCCTGCGCCGCACCAGGGGGTAAGACAACAGCACTCCTGTGCGCACAACCCAAACTACGAATTGATGCACTGGAGATCAATCCAAGCCGCGCAAAACGGCTACAAGAAAACTTATCACACCATGACCAAGCCAAGGTGATTATTGGTGATGCCCTTGCGACAACTCAGTGGTGGGATGGACAAGCATATGATGCAATTATCGTAGACGCACCATGCTCTGCAACCGGACTAATACAAAAAAAGCCGGAAATAAAATTGATACAATCCCCAGAGAATATTGTGAAATTACAGAGTAAGCAGCGTAGTATTCTTGACGCACTCTGGCCACTACTCAAAAATGAGGGCACACTCCTCTACAGCACCTGTTCAGTGCTTTCTGCAGAAAACGAGCAAGTGGTACTCCCATTTATCGAGAGCGTCAACGCGACAGGAAAATCAGCAGCAATGATCCCCCAGGGGTACAAAACACGCCTGCCAGATCAATACCACACTGGCGGCTTCGTAGCCCTAATCGAAAAGCAAAAAACAAAATCCACAGAGTTATCCACAGGATAAATTGCGCCGGTCAAGTGTCAGACGAAGTGGACAAGCTTGTGGATAACACCCCACAAGCCATTTGTACAAGCATACCGCCTAAAATTAACCACAACACGAAACGCCATAGTCCACACCTTTACCCACAAGAGAACACCCAATAAAAAACCATATAAACATTAAGATATGATGTTTATCGAGTTATACAGCGCTCTACATACTACCACTATATTTTATTTATTATTTAGGTAATCTGTTTCACGTCTCCGAATGTACGCCCTCTTGACTAGACAAATCAAGATGCGTATAATGTGTCAACAACATACGGATACAGAAATGTCAACCTTTCAAAAGCCCAGCAACAAATCACGTAAAACAACACATGGCTTTCGTAAGCGGATGAAGTCGTCCAGCGGCCGTGATACAATCAATCGACGTAGACGTAAGGGTCGCCACACGATCAGTGTGTAGCGTATATGACCGCCTTGGCAAAACAATCCCTCTGCTCCGAGCAGGAAATACAGGCAATCAGGCAAAAGGGCCAACGATGTCGTGATGAGTATCTCTCATTCACCTGGATCAAGGCGCAAGAAAACCGACATGCGATTAGCTGCTCTAAGCGCATTGTACGACGAGCAGTAGACAGAAATTATTTTAAACGGATTAACCGCGTTTTTGCAACGGCGCCCCAGACCCCGCCTTATAATCTGCACATGCTTATTTCCGCCCGCCCCGCACTTTCCCAGGTCGATAGGGGTAATATAAAACAGGTAGTTACCAACGCATGGCAATTATTTCGAAAAAAATCAAGCAAGCTTTGATCTCTCTGATTAAGAGTTACAAGCGAATGGTATCTCCGTGGCTATCGCCAAGTTGCCGTTTCGTGCCCTCTTGCTCCGAGTATTCAATACTATGCCTAAAAGAGAAGCGGCTGATTACTGCGCTGTATTTAATCACCGCTCGACTCTTTCGCTGTAATCCCTTCACTCGAGGTGGCCTGGATTTAAGCTGTCTCAACCATACCAAGGAGCAACATGAAAACCACTAAAAATATTTATTTAATTCCCGTCCTTGCCTTTCTGTTGGTCATGCTTCAGCGAGCCTGGTTTTCAAATACCACGACTGCAACCAGCGCGCCCCAGACGCAGCAAACAACGAAAATAACTGGATTGGGTAAGATTGCTAGCTTCAAACCCGAAAACAGCGTTCTCGTATCAACGGATAAGTTCACCGTCAATATTAGTACTCAGGGTGGGGCAATCATCGGGGCGTACTTACAAGAGTTTCCTCAATCACTCAACGACAAATCGCCGTTTACAATGCTAAGTAACGACCCCGGTCATCTTTATGTTGCACAATCAGGCATGTCTGGTGACGCTGACCTTAGGTTTCGTGCGACGCAGCAGCGCTATACCTTGGGCGATGGGGATGATTACGTAGATGTTGTTCTAGAAGCAAAAGATGACTTTGGAAAACGATTCACAAAAAACTATCGATTTTATCGAGACAGCTACCACTTTGATATTACATCGACGGTGGAGAATCGATCGACAGCAGATTGGTCGGGTCTTCACTATTCCCGGTATATCCTTCGTCACGACTCCCCTGAGGATTTAGCCGCAAAGAATGTTCCCATCGATATAGACGCGCCAAAACCCGGTTGGTTTACGTTTTCAACCTATACTGGCCCTGCATATTTCACAGACAACAAGCCGTACGTGAAGCTACCATTTTCTGACGTTGAGCGAAAAGCAGTCAAAAAGAATATCGATGGACCGGGGTGGATTGCGATGCAACAGCGGTATTTCATCAGCGCATTTATCCCACAACTTAAATCTGACCATACCGTAACGGCAACCTGGCAGCGTGGTACGACAGAGCAGGACGGTGGAGAGTATAGAAACCTACTTAATTTTTCCACTGTCGGTCAACCCCTCTCATTGGCACCTGGAGAATCAACCAGTGCAACCGCCAGGCTTTACATTGGCCCTGAAAAAGCCAAGCGTCTTGCGCCATTAGCTAAGGGCCTTGAGCTCACTGTAGACTATGGTTGGTTATGGTTTATTTCGGATCTACTCTTTCAAGCCCTCGTCATGATATACGGATACCTTGGCAGCTGGGGCTGGTCTATCATCATGGTGACCTGTATCGTGAAGCTCTTGTTTTACAAGCTATCTGAAGCAAGCTACCTAGCGATGGCTAAGCAGAAAAAGCTGCAACCAAAAGTAAATCAAATCAACGAGACACACAAAGATGATGCCGAAGCGCGCAGTAAAGCGCTCATCGCGCTGTATCAGAAAGAGTCAATCAACCCATTATCGGGCTGCCTACCCCAGCTCTTACAGATGCCATTCTTTATCGCGCTATATTATGTCCTCATAGAAAGCGTGGTGCTCCGTTTTCAGCCGTTCTTGTGGTTGCCTGATTTATCATCTGCAGACCCCTTCTTTATATTGCCTGCAGTATTCTGCCTGAGTATGATTGCCATGCAGAAAATATCGCCAGCCCCACCTCAAGCTGACAATAGTCAAGCAAACGCAATGCTCATGATGCCCTTTTTCATGACACTGATGACCGCACAGCTTCCCTCTGGACTATTATTATATTGGGTGACTAACAATGTGTTGAGTTTGGCTCAACAGTGGAACGTAATGCGACATTATCAGTAATGGTGCACCCTACGGTTTCGACTATCGTGGCCTGTGCAACAGGCCATGTTCAAGCAGGTATTAGTATTGTCAGGGTATCAGGACCTCTGGCGTCTACTATCGCCCACCAGCTCACGCACCGGGTAGTAACAAAACCCAATCATGCAGTTTATCGAGCAATCTTTGATAAGGATGGTGATGAAATTGATCGCGGTGTCGTTGTCTTCTTCAAGAGCCCCGCCTCATTCACCGGCGAAGATTTGTTAGAAGTTCACACCCACGGTAGTCCATTTATCGTCCAACAAGTCATCGCAACCTGTCTCACCCATGGTGCCGTGTTGGCAAAACCAGGGGAGTTTAGTGAACGCGCATTTCTGAATGGAAAAATAGACCTGGTTCAAGCGGAGGGCATCGCAGATTTAATTGCATCGCAAACAAAAGCACAAGCAACTGCGGCAAACGCAAGTGTTCAGGGGGCGTTTTCAAAAGCCGTCGCGCGTTTACAAGCGTCACTAACCGCTATTCGAACCGATATCGAAGCAGCCATTGATTTCTCAGATCAGGCAGTTTCAACGAATCATGAGCATGCAATACAGTCCGCACTCGCACAACTTGCAGTTCAGGGCGAGGCGTTACTTGATCAAGTAAAGCGGGCAATTCTCACCCAAGCAGGACTGCGCGTGGTGATGCTGGGAGAACCCAATGTCGGAAAGTCTTCACTCCTCAACCAGCTCACACAACAGGATTTTGCAATCGTTACTGATATTCCGGGAACAACAAGAGATACACTGCGAGCGCGTATTGTGCATGCGGGACAATCTATAGAAGTGATTGATACCGCTGGGTTAAGAGACAGTCATGACCCCATTGAATCGATCGGCATTCAGAAGGCTATTCAAGCGGTACAAAGTGCCGATGTGATCTGGCTGATGGTCGATGCATCAACCGCCAGCGAAACCCATGTCACACAACAGCGAAAACATATCCCTCGAGAAAAGCAAGACGCATTACTGATTGTAGCCAACAAGCGAGATTTGGTTGAGCTGCTGCCTAGCGCTGTCGATACAGCCGTTTCTGCACTGAGCGGTGACAATATTGAACAGCTTCTTGAAATGACATTAGAAAAAGTTGGGCATACAACTGAAAAAAGCCCATTCTCAGCACGCGAGCGCCATCAGATCGCCTTGGAAGATTTTCTTGGTCATGTCAAGCATGCAGGACAAGCGCCCGGCGCAATGGCTGAGCTCATCGCGGAAGACCTAAGACTAGCCCAGCGTTGTCTGTCTGAAATAACTGGAGAATTTCACTCAGAAGATCTGCTCGATGCCATATTTCGGACTTTTTGTCTAGGCAAATAAATCACCCCGAGCTGTCATTGCCCTCTTTTCAATCCCGTGCTAGACTGAAAACTCAGAGAAAAATCCGAGATAAGAGTGGAAACAGCCATCATCATCCCTGCCCGGTATGGGAGTACCCGGTTAAGCGCGAAAGCATTACGACATATTGGTCAAATAACACTGATAGAGCATGTCTGGCGACGTGCCCAGGATGTACCAAATACGGTCGTTTACGTGGCAACAGACCATGATGAAATCGCCAAAACAGTCTCTGGCTTTGGTGGAGAGGTCTTGATGACATCCCCAACTTGCGAAACAGGTTCAGACCGGGTCGCTGACGCGCTGTCACAACTGCCATCTGGGATAAACAATATTGTGAATCTTCAAGGAGACCTGCCTTTCATTAACTCAAAAGAGGTGCTAGACGTATTGAAACCATTAGAAAGTGGGTTTGATGTCGGTACGTTGGTGGCGTGTATGCCAGACGACAAGCAGCGTAACCCAAGTTTTGTCAAGGCGGTTGTCTCGGTAACCCCAACACCTGGCGTATTGCAGTGTCATTGGTTCTGTCGAGCCTCACTCCCTTATGGACATCACCACCTTGGCGTCTATGCATATACGCGAGACGCACTCGAAAAGTTTGCTCAACAAAGCCCACATCCCCTCGAGATGCAGGAGCGCCTCGAGCAATTACGTTTTTTAACGCTCGGTTATACCATCGGTGCAGTACTCGTTAACTCTATTGCCATGGAAGTCAATACCGAGCAGGATTTAGAGGACGCGCGTGCATATGAAATGCAGTATCAATAGCCTTAAAGCAGACACATTTATGAGTTTATGACCAAATGATAGTTCGTATTGCCCACCGTGGCGCCAAGCTAGAAGCGCCCGAAAACACCATGTCAGCGTTTACAGCTGCCTTTAACCAGGGCGCAACAAATATTGAGTGCGATGTCCGTCTCACATCAGATAACGTACCGATTATTATGCATGATGCGACTCTTGAGCGCACCACTAATGGCAATGGACCAGTAGATCAGTGTACCTATCAGACAATCCAGTCTCTTGATGCAGGCAGCTGGTTCCATGAGGACTTCAAGGGGACTTCAATCCCCCAGCTTTCAGAGCTTTTACGATGGCAAAAACAGTCGGATATTGCCCTACATCTTGAAATAAAGCCAATGAGTCCGGAGGTGCTTAATGCCGGGTTAGATGTTATTTTGAAACAAGTATATGCACTCGCCAATACGGAGAAGATCTTTCTGTTGAGTTTCCAGTATGCAGTCCTGGAGCGTTTACAGGAATTAAACAGCCCTTTGCCAAGGGTGTTAAGTGTTTTTCACTGCCAACAACAAGACATAGAGAATGCAGCAGCAGTGAACTGCCGACAAATCAATAGCAGTTATAATCACGTTTGTCGAAAAAGCATTCAAGATATTCAAGATAGAGGGTTTCAAGCGGGGGTTTTTACGATCGATCATGGTGCACAAATTCAGGAACTGACGCAATACAACGTCGATGCAGTTTTTATCGACGACATGCGACTACTCAACGAAAACACACTATCTCTTGGACGATAACAGGTCCAGCATTGCGCTCATGTTTAAACAGTATTTAAATACACCATAGACCGCCTTGTGATACTTTCTGCATAGTTAACTACTTAGCTCATTTGTGAATTGACCATGGCCAGCTTGTCGAGTCAGAGCACGATATATCAGCGGAAAAAACAAAAGTGCCATCAGTTGCAGTGTCGAGGCTTGTGGTTGAAAAAATTGACAAAATGGTTTTTTTTCAATAATATAGGTGAGTAAATGGGGGTGAAAACACGTGAGAATTGAAGAATATGCGGTGATTGTTGTCGGCGGGGGCCATGCAGGTTGTGAAGCAGCTGCAGCCGCTAGCCGTATGGGGGCCTCTACCCTACTCTTGACGCACAGCCTGGATACGATTGGCCAGATGTCCTGTAACCCGGCCATCGGCGGAATCGGCAAAGGCCACATCGTCAAAGAAATCAGTGCGATGGGTGGTATCATGCCTGAGGCTGCAGATCGAGCGGCTATTCATAAAAGAACGCTGAATGAAAGTAAAGGGGCTGCTGTACAAGCTACCCGAGTACAATGTGATCGTAGCTTATATCGGCAAGCGATGCGGGACTTGGTTGAAAGAAACCAGTATTTGTCACTGTTTCAACAGCCAGTAAAGGACTTAGTGATCGAAAACCACCGGGTTGTTGGCGTAACAACCGAAATGGGGATCACGTTCAGAGCACAGTGTGTCATTTTAACCACAGGTACATTCTTATCAGGCAAGCTGCATATTGGCCGAAGTCAACAGGCTGGTGGAAGAGCTGGAGACCAAGCATCTACCGATCTATCTAATTATCTCCGCGCGCATGAGGGCTTTCGATTTGGCCGTTTGAAAACAGGAACACCGCCACGAATCCAGCGTAGCAGTATTAACTACACAGCACTTGAAAGCCAACCATCTTCGGGTGGAACCACTGCCTTTGATTTTTGGACCGATACCACCCCCATTCAACAAGTAGACTGCCATATCACATATACAAATGAGCAGACCCATGACATTATTCGACAATTTATGGATCAGTCAGCCATATTTAGCGGGGATATTTCAGGTACAGGGCCTCGCTACTGTCCCTCAGTAGAGGATAAAGTACACCGATTTTCACAACAAAATCGGCACCAAATTTTCATAGAGCCAGAAGGTTTAGGCGTTGATGAAGTCTACCCAAATGGTATCTCGACGAGTTTACCATATGAAGCGCAACAACAGCTTGTGGCAACAATACCTGGGTTTGAAGCCGCACATATCACACGCCCTGGCTATGCGATAGAGTATGATTATTTTGATCCACGAGACTTACAGCCTTATCTTGAAAGCAAGCACATCGCTCATCTTTATTTTGCAGGGCAAATTAATGGAACGACTGGTTATGAAGAGGCTGCAGCACAAGGCTTACTAGCCGGAATTAATGCAGCACTTACCGCTGCAGGTAAAGAAAACTGGTATCCCTCGCGTGCAGAGTCTTATATTGGCGTGCTGGTGGATGACCTAGTAAAACTAGGTACCAAAGAGCCTTACCGTATGTTTACCAGTCGAGCGGAACATAGACTGCTGTTACGCGAGGACAATGCCGATCAGAGACTGAGCGACCGAGCAGAAGCATTGGGCCTTTTAAGCTCCGAGCAGAAAAATCAGTGGCACCATAAAAAGCAGCTCGGGCTCGCCTATCAGCGCTGGTTATCAGAAACAACCATTCACCCGGAGAGTGCACAGTCAAAAGCATTATTTGATCATCATGGTATTCATCTTGCACGGTCTACCCCCATCAAGCAGCTGGTTAAGCGACCAGAAGTTGATGCGGCATATCTCATACACATACTG
This sequence comes from Proteobacteria bacterium UBA1278, assembly GCA_002308435.1. GTDB lineage: Bacteria > Pseudomonadota > Gammaproteobacteria > Comchoanobacterales > Comchoanobacteraceae > UBA7916. The sequence continues at coordinate 10,651 of DBUY01000013.1, forward strand.
GATGAGCTGCCATGTGACGAACAAGTTATGAGGCAACAAGTGATTGACATCAAGTACGAGGGATACATCACTCGACAAGAGGATGAGGTTGCTAAACGGGCGTTACACGAAAAAACAGTCATCCCATCAGACTTCGACTACCAACGCGTCAAAGGGCTCTCAAATGAAGTCATAGAAAAGCTTGAAGCCACGCGTCCTCACACCATCGGATCTGCTACCCGAATCAGTGGCGTCACACCTGCAGCAATATCTATCATCATGGTCTACTTGAAGCGCTACGGGCAGCTCAGCCAGAGTCGAGAAAAAGCCTAATCAACCACCACCTGACAAGAATAAGTGCTATCGAAGCGGATTTTTCCGAGCTAGGTTTTCCTGTAATTGTGCCTGTTCAGCCTTTTCGAAAGAACTTGCATGCGTATGTAGACGTCTGGTTGAAAATAGTGCCATTGCATGATCAAAATAAAGGGTATCAATATCTAGTGACAGATGTTTGGATAGGGTTTTTTGGTGATGTATGCGACAGCGCAAAAATTGCTGGCGCAAATCACTGTGGCATTTTAAAAAGGCGCTAAAGGCGTGATGAAATGCTTCGCATTGCTCCTCCTCGGTCAATATATCAGCGTATAATCTGATTCGTCGCCTCATAAACCAATCAATATGGATCTTTTTACAATTCAATGGCTGAGAAAAGGCGGCAGTACGCGGTTCCGGCAACATTATGTTCACAAACGCTGGATAAGCGTATAGAGACGAAATCAGGCCAAATGGAGTAGGTTCGTGCGCGTAGACTGCACTCAATACATCCGTTAATTCACGCTCATAGCGGATGGCCGCTTTGTAGATATGCTGACCCAATAGTATGTTAAACGTCTCTATATCAGCGTTACCAATTTGGCACAAAAACTGCCTTTTAACCATTACCCCAAAGTCAGAGACAATCTGCTGTGACAGACAACTGTCAACATACTCGGCAACATCAGCGGTATGCGATGCACCAGGCACAATGGCTAGCTCTGGTATTCTTGAATTTTGACTTCTATCGCCTTTTGGTCAAGCACATTATCGATGAACTCGACTTTAGTCAGATTGGAATTTGCGATGATCAAAACGGGCGTTCCTTGCACAGCCAGGTTCTGAGCATGTACATAGTTCTCCCGAATCACTGCATCCAGTGAGTCGGACTGAGCCGCCATATCTTTCTGTTTAAGCCCTGACTGCACTAAGGCTGTATTGACTTTTTCTGTTGTGATTGGCTTAGTGAGGCCAGAAAGCTTCTGGTCAAACACATCAAATTTATTCTTCTGTTGAGCCATAGTTGCAGCTTTTGCAGCATATTTAGACTCTGGCCCAAGAATGGGTAGCTGTTTGATAACAACACGAACATCGCTATTGTTTTTGACAACCTCATCAATGATTAACCGCGCTTTCGAGCAGTATCCACAGCGATAGTCATTTAAAATAAGAAGGCTTACCTTACCCTGTGGATTACCAATCACCCCATCATTTTTGCTGTAAAAAAGCGTTCGTGCATTTGCAGTCAAGTATTTCTTGATCTCAGCTTGTTTGGCCTCAGCTTGTTGTTTTTGATAAGCTACTAGCGCATCGTAAACAATCTCAGGGTTTTGCTGTAGTACTTTTTTAACTTGTTCTGTTGTGACTGAGTCAACTTTTTCTGCTGGTGCACTACTAGAAGCCAACCAGCCCGCATGCGATAAACCACAAGACAACATCATCGTACTTGCGACTAGCGCTCTCATTTTAAGTCCTTTGATAACCTTGTGACGTATATTCTGCATTTCGTGCCTCCATTGTTGCGCATTGGGTGAAACACTCTTTAGTGTTGTTATGCACAGGATAACTCACAAAGCCGCCGATATACAAGTATTTTAGATTGAAAAATCACACGTTATAGTATAAAGTATCAGTGAGACATATGCCGTGAGTGAACGAATGAAAACTGCACAAGCAACGATAAAAAAACTGCCCGTCACCGTCTTATCCGGTTTTTTGGGCGCTGGAAAGACAACACTGCTCAATCACATTCTCAACAACCGGGAAGGACAACGCGTCGCAGTAATTGTAAATGACATGAGTGAGGTCAATATTGATGCGGGCTTGGTTGAGCGTGGGGGCAGTAGCTTGTCACGAACCGAGGAAAAGCTTGTTGAAATGAGTAATGGTTGCATTTGTTGCACACTGCGAGAAGACCTGCTCGAGCAAGTGCGTAGCTTGTCTAATGAGGGACGGTTTGACTACCTGCTCATTGAAAGCACCGGTATCTCAGAGCCCCTCCCCGTTGCTACCACATTTGACTTTCGTGACGAGCAAGGCAATAGTTTGGCAGATGTTGCCCAGCTAGATACGATGGTGACTGTTGTTGATGCGGCGAATTTGATTAAGAATTACAGCTCAACTGATTTTATCAGAGACCACGGAGAGAGCTTAGGGGAGGATGATGAGCGCACACTCGTTGATTTACTGGTTGAGCAAATTGAGTTTGCCAATGTGATTATTGTGAATAAGGTCGACATAGTCACCCCAGATGAGTTAAAAATTGTGAAAAGCATCATACGCAGTTTAAACGCCAAGGCAAAACTCATCGAGACTACAATGTCACAAGTAAACCTGAAAGAGGTTATTGGAACAGGCCGATTTAATCTAGAAGAGGCACAGGATCACCCGCTATGGGCACAAGAGTTGAATCATCATCAGGACCATATCCCAGAGACAGAAGAGTATGGTATTAGAAGCTTCGTCTATCGAGCGCGAGCACCTTTTGATCCTGAAAAAATCCATGCATTTTTCTACCAAGAGTGGCCGGGTATTATCCGATCTAAAGGGTTTTTCTGGGTGGCAACGCGCCCTGGTTTTGTCGGTGAGGTTTCTCAAGCCGGCCCATTGGTTCGTCATCAAGGGATGGGGCGTTGGTGGGCAGCCGTGCCAAAAGAACAATGGCCAGAAGATACTGAGTTCAGGCGCCTACTAAAAGAGGACTGGCACGCTCAGTACGGGGATCGTCGCCAAGAGATTGTCTTCATCGGGCTGGATGCACAGATGAACGAGCAAAACATTCGACAGCGACTAGATGCGTGCTTGATGGATGACTATCTTGATAATCCGAGCAAGATCGAACAACTAAAAGACCCCTTCCCGGCCTGGTTTGAAAGCCAGTAACCGTCCTCAGTTTAGGTATTGACTCGAGTAGCGCCTACTAAAAAGGACTGATGAGCTTAGTACGGGGATCGTGTTCGAGAAATCATCTTCATTGAGCTGGAATGTGCACAGATAGGCGGGAGAATCATTCGACGATGACTAGATCCGTGCTTATGGGTAATTACTTGACAGTCTGAGCAGGACGAACAACTGAAAAGCCATTTTTCCTGGCTTGGTTCTCAGGTCAGTAACCATCCTCAGTTTAGCTAGTCGTTGGCGCTAAGGTGTGTCCTGAGTTTGCGCATCGCAGATTGCTCAAGCTGCCGTATTCGCTCAGCCGATACACCATGAGTGTGCGCCAGATCATGCAGTGTCTGTTTCTGCTCGTCGTCAGCCAACCAGCGATTTTGGATGATGTCGAGTGAGCGGGCGTCCAGCTGTTGTAAAGCAATCTGGAGCTGGTGTTGGTCATGCTTTTGGCTAGCATTCTGAATATAGGCATTTTCCGGGCTTAGCTCCGATGGGCTAGCTAAGTATGTCGATGGCGACGCGGGCGATGCTTCACTGTGGTCTAACGGATCAAAACAAACATCACCGGAGGCAGATATTTTTGCGATCATGTCCTCAACATCTTTCTTGGAAACAGACAAAGACTCGGACAAGTAGCCGATTTCTTCTTGAGTCATGTTGTTTTTCATTTGATGTTTTTTGAAAAATAACTTTCGAGCCGCTTTTGTGGTAGCAACTTTAACAATCCGCCAGTTTTTAAGGACAAATTCCTGGATTTCAGATTTAATCCAGTGCACAGCAAAGCTCACTAAGCGGACGCCGACAGTTGGGTCGAAGCGCTTCAAGGCTTTCATCAAGCCAATGTTTCCCTCTTGAATAAGGTCCTCGTGGGATAAGCCGTAACCTAGATAGCCTCGACTGACGTAAACCACAAACCGCAAATGCGACATCACCAGCTGCTTAGCTGCTGTCATGTCCCCTTCTGCATGTAGGCGCTCAAGCAGCGAGATTTCTTCTTCTTTTGTCAAAATAGGTATACGCTGGGTCCAATCAATATACGCAGTTAGGTTCCCGACAGGGGCAAGCATGTGGGCGGTGTTAATCGCGATAGCCTTGGATTGAGACATAATGCGGAATTTTACTAATAATCTATTGTGAATTATACCATTATGATCAAAAAATGCAAGTGATCACATCCAGGATCATACACAATCAGCCATCGATAGGTTCGAGTAAAGCGTCCACAAATCCGGACACATTGAACGGAATCAGGTCTGTCTCTTTCTCGCCGATGCCAATAAATCGAATCGGCAAATTAAGCTGTTGGGAAACAGAAAAAATAATACCGCCTTTTGCGCTACCATCAAGCTTGGTCAGGATAACCCCTGTCACACCGACGGCCTCTTTAAAAGCTTGGGCTTGTTTGAGGCCGTTTTGGCCGACTGTTGCGTCGAGGACCAACCAAACTTCGTGCGGTGCCGACTCTTTCTGCTTTTTTATGACTTTTTTAACTTTGGTGAGTTCATGCATCAGGTTGGTTTGGTTATGCAGCCTCCCCGCAGTATCGCCCAGCAAAACATCCACCTGATCTGATTGAGCGGTGTGCATGGCTTCAAACAGTACGGCTGCACTATCTGCACCTTGTTTCTGAGCAACTACAGGGCTGTCTATTCGTTTTCCCCAGGCTTGAATCTGCTCAATTGCGGCTGCACGAAAAGTGTCGCCAGCGGCAAGTAATACACGTTTTCCCGCTTTTTGAAACGCGTGGCCAATGCGGCCAATGGTTGTTGTTTTCCCAGATCCATTAACACCGACAAATAGAATAACGGCTGGCGAATCGACAGGCAGCTCCCAGTGGGTAGCAGATGGAGCAAGGAGGGTGGTTAGTGTTTCGCGCAGTGCTGAGTCAACGGTAGCATCGTCAGAATATCTGAGCTTTTTTTGAGTCTCCTCAATAATGAATTCAGCGGTCTCTAAGCCCACGTCGCTTGTTAATAGGACGCGCATGAGCGCTTCCTGTGTTGACGCATCAATCTTCTTGGTGCCCAGGAGCGTTGACATTAGACCACTAAAGTTCGATCTCGTTCGTTGTAACCCGCGTTTCAGCCGCTGAAAAACACCAACCGGTTCTTCGGGTGTTTCTACTGCTTTTGTGGAGGGTTTATCCGGCTTGTTCTCGGGTTTTTTTCGTTTAAATATATCAAAGATCATGGGGAAGTCTCAAACATGCATTGGGATTATATCGTAGACTTAGGCCGGCAACAAGCGGGTTTTCTGTAAATTGCGCTAGGCTTTACGCCATATTGGCCGCCTACTCAGCGAGGAGTGGGCGCGCTGACATAGCCGGTTAGAAGGCTTGATTTTATGATAAATTTGAGTTAAATTATCAATTAATTATATACATAGGTAATCATGCCAGGAAGAGTGCATCCATTCAAGGTTCGGATCAACTCAGGCAAGTTTCGTGGGCGTTACATCACTTTTAGTGGAAAAAATATTCGACCCACAAAGGCGACCGTCCGAAAAACGCTGTTCAATTGGCTACGCCCGACAATTCATGGAGCACATTGTTTAGATTGTTTTTCGGGCAGTGGCATCCTCGCTTTTGAAGCGCGGTCTGAAGGGGCTCAATCAGTAACTTGTTTAGATCAAGATGAATCTGTTATGCGAAGTATTCAGCAAAATTGTCAACAATTATCGCTCGATGAGATCACATGCCTGAAGCATCGATACCCACTGCCCATTAAGCACAAACAACAGTACGACATTGTCTTTTGTGACCCGCCGTTTGGTCGTGTAACCAGATCACAATGCATAGACTGGTTGGTAAGTTCAGGTTGCATGAAAAATGGGTGCTTGGTGTATATTGAGTATTCCAGTAGTGAACACGTAATAGACTGGGGGCCGCTCTCTCTGCTCAAATCATCTCGAAGTGCTGGCGTGTCGTTTGCACTGTTAGTATTCGAACATGACAAAGGGGATAATATATGTCTGAAATGAGAGCGCCTAGTGATTGGGAGCAAGAAATACTAGATATCGTCAAGACGGTGGCGGGTGTAGATGAGGCGGGAGCGTCACTGCAGCATTATGTTGACCGTTTGCATGCGTGGAATCAGGTGCATAATTTAACCGGGTTGGCTCATCATGAGCAGATGGTAGCGCAGTTACTGCGCCCGAGTATCGCGCTCGCTCCTGTGTTAAAAAAATATAAGACTGTGCTAGATCTAGGAACCGGGGCCGGCATACCGGGGCTAGTGCTGGCAATTTGTCATCCCTGGCAGTCCTGGATTCTGGTGGAGCGCTCTCAAAAAAAGGGGCGGTTTTTACAACAGATTATTACTGATTTAGGGTGTCATAATGTGACCGTGCGCATCACTGATTTCACCCAGATGGCATATGATAAACAAATTGAGGCGATTGTCACTCGAGGTAGCGCTAAGCTTAAGCAGCAGATTGCGATGACGGCGGCTTGGCGCCAACAGGGTGTGCCCCTCTTTAGTGTTCAGACAAAGAAAAGCCTTCTGGAGCAGGCGCATTCAGTTAGTCAAGCTGACATGCAAACGGTTGATGGCTTTGACGAACCTGGTTTAATATTACTTCAAGTTAGGTAAAATTTCTTATAGACCTCCCGCGAGAATTCGTTTAATATGTCCGATACGCTTGCGAAATAACGGGAGAGTAATGGCAGTCTACGCAGTAACCAATCAGAAAGGCGGGGTTGGGAAAACAACAACAGCCGTCAACCTGTCTGCTGCGCTCTCAGCTATGCGGTATCACGTTTTGTTAGTCGATCTTGATCCGCAATGCAATGCAACTGTTGGCAGCGGCGTTGTCATCGACAAGGCGGTCGGGTCGCTTTCCGAAGTGCTACTTGGGCAGACATCGGTTCAGGCAGCGATTCAATCAACAAACTATGGTTATCACATACTCCCAAGCAACCACCGACTAACGGCTGCAGAGGTCGGACTAGTTGGCAAAAAAGACAAAGAGAAACAATTAAAACTAGCGCTCGAAAAAGTCAAAAAAATTTACCACTACATTATCATTGATTGTCCCCCTACTTTGAACATCCTAACAATTAATGCACTGGTTGCTGCTAATGAGGTCATAATCCCAGTTCAATGTGAGTATTACGCGCTTGAGGGGCTTGCAAAATTGCTCAAAACGATCGACGCACTGCGTCAGACACTGCGTGTTGGTGTTGAGATTCACGGTGTGTTGCGCACAATGTATGATGGTCGAAATTTGCTTACCCGGCAGGTTTCTGAGCGATTGATGCAAAGTTTTCCAGACAAGGTTTACCAAACGGTCATTCCGCGCAATATTCGCTTAGCAGAGGCCCCTAGCCATGGCATGCCAATTTTAGCCTATGATAAGCGTTCGCAGGGTGCGGCTAGCTATCTAGCATTTGCCGCAGAAATGATAAGAAGAAGTCGGTCATCCCAAGAAAAAATGATTCCGATGATTGAAGGCGAGGAAAGACATGCATGACCTGAAGCGAAAAGCGCTTGGCAGTAGTCCGCTTGACGAGCTGGGAATTCGTGATCTGCTAATCCCTGATTCTGATCCAGTATCTGAGCCTGCTGATCAAGGCGTGACTTCTGTGATGATCGACGTGACCACGATCAAACCCAATCCTTATCAGCCACGAAAGCATTTTTCTGCGGCTAGTCTAGAACAACTGTCGCAGTCAATCAAAGCGCAGGGGCTTCTGCAACCAATTGTGGTCCGCAAAAACAGTCAAGATGAGTACGAGCTGATTGCTGGCGAGCGGCGTTTGCGGGCAAGTCAGATGGCTGGAATGACAAAGATTCCAGCAGTCGTCAAACAAATAACTGATCAAGCATGTCTTGCATTTGCCATCATCGAAAACATACAGCGTCAAGATCTTAACGTCATTGAGCTCGCACAGTCATTACATTCACTGGCAACCAAATATGGCATGACACACAGTGATGTTGGTCGGCTCGTCGGTAAAAGCCGCGCCGCTGTATCCAATGTGATACGGCTTTTGCAATTATCGAGTGAAGTCAAAGTAATGCTTGTTCAGGGGGTTATCGATATGGGGCATGCTCGATGTCTACTGAGTTTACCAGAAAAAGACCAAGCATCAGTAGCACAAAAAATTGTTGATCAACAGTTGCCTGTGCGCGACGCCGAAGCGCTCGTGCGCAACATTATTGGCGGTGCAATCAAAAAGAAAAACGGCAGTTTCAAGATTGATCCAGACCCAAGGCTTTCGCAAATCGTCGATTACATCGCGAAACAGTATCAAGGGATAAAGCTCAATATTCGCGCAAAAGAATCAGGCGGCGGAGTCCTGCACATTCAGTACGACGCAGAAAAAGACATTGAATTGCTTCTTAAGAAAATACAGTAATCTGCACAATATGTTGATGATTATACTTGCGCAGGGCACATTCCTCTGCTAAAATTGCTGTCGTAATCAACATCCCCTACCCGCCAAATGTCCAACATAATTGATGCGACTGAAACTAACTTTGATGAGATCGTAATTGAAAGCAAAAAGCGCGTTATAGTCGATTTTTGGGCGCCATGGTGTGGTCCTTGCAAGCAGCTAACACCAATTCTTGAGTCAGTACTTGCTGCAGACCCTGAACTTATTTTGGCGAAAGTCAACGTCGATGACGAAATGAGCCTGGCTAGGCGCTATAACGTCAAAGGTTTACCAACACTCATGTTGTTTGTCGACGGCGAAGCATGCGGCACACACATCGGGTTGGCATCGAAAGAGAAGCTGATTGCGTTTATCAACCAAGAGGCTGCTTAAGCCTTATATCCTTTCATCTATCACAAAACGATCAAATAAAAGAGGTCTTTAATGAATCCAACGAGCGATCAGCCAGTTAAAAATACGTCAGAAATAAAAGATATGGCTATTCAGGAGCTACACCGATATGCAAAAGAGCTTGCGGTTGAGGCGACTCGAAGTACACAAAGACAAGACTTGGTTTTCTCCGTCATGAAAAAGCTTGCGCAGGCAGGCAGTACGCTCAATGGAGAGGGCGTTCTTGAAATTATGCAAGATGGCTATGGGTTTTTACGCTCACCAAGTGGGTCATACTTAGCGGGAGCAGACGACTTTTATGTTGCACCACACCTCATCCGGAAATTTCAACTCAAGTCAGGGGATACTGTGTCTGGAGTTGTACGAGCGCCAGAGAAAGGAGAGCGCTACTTTTCACTGACAAGTATTGATAAAATCAACTATGAAGCACCAGAGCATAACAAACACAAACTACTATTTAGGGACCTAACAGCTGAGTTTCCCTCTGAGCGTCTTAAGCTCGAGACGGGTAACGGCACCACATCAGATATCACCTCTCGGATGATTGATATGATGGCGCCTGTCGGTAAAGGGCAGCGACTTTTGATTGTTGCCCCCCCTAAAACAGGTAAGACAATGATGTTGCAAACCATGGCACATTCAATCACGACCAATAATCCAGAATGTAAGTTAATTGTGCTCATGATTGACGAGCGTCCTGAGGAAGTGACCGAAATGCGTCGCTCAGTGAAAGGTGAAGTGATTGCCAGTACATTTGATGAGTCTCATTCACGTCACGTTCAGGTGGCTGAAATGACGATCGCGCGTGCAAAACGACTCATTGAGCACAAGCATGACGTTGTCATTATGTTGGACTCTATTACGCGTCTAGCAAGGGCTTATAACACGGTAACGCCATCATCCGGAAAGGTCCTCACGGGTGGCGTTGACTCTGCGGCATTGCAGCGACCAAAGCGACTTTTTGGTGCAGCGCGTAAACTCATGGAGGGCGGAAGCCTAACAATCATTGGCACAGCCCTCGTTGATACAGGGTCTAAAATGGATGATTTTATCTACGAAGAGTTTAAAGGGACCGGAAACAGTGAAATACAGCTCTCTCGATCATTAGCCCAAAAGCGAATTTACCCAGCCATCTCTGTTGATCGCTCAGGCACACGTCGCGAAGAGCTGATCTTGACCCCTGAGGAAGTCAATAAGCTCTGGATACTGAGAAAGTATCTGCAAAGCATGGATGAGATCGTCGCTATGGAGTTTTTGATTAACCGGTTACGTAAAAGCAAAACAAATGTCGAGTTTCTCGACAAGATGAAAAGCGGTGGATAAAATCGCAACATTGTAGTCCGTCGGGCCAACAAAATAACTTAAACTATCTTATTGAGTGGGTAAGACTCAGGGGAAGTTGAAGTATACAACCGAGGACCTTGGGTTGTTCGAGTAAAATCTTCACTCATGGCTTGATGAATGACCTGGGAAACCTGGGTATCAGCTTGCCCAAGAAGCTTAATGAGTAACTGCGCTAGGTGGTCAAGGCGAGCAGTATCTTGTAGCTGTTGCGAAACATCGGCAACCAGTTTTATGATCACTTCTATAAATTGCTCACTATTGCTCAATGATACAAAGAACGCTGATGAATCCCCGCGCATTGTCGCGCCAATAAATTCAGCAAAAATCATTCGCTCAGCATCGGTAAATTGTTCAGAACAAAGTGAGTGCACAATATCGCTTATAAACCTTAGTGTGCTATGTATTTCATCGTCTGTAAGCCCGGTGATATTTTTCTTTAGTTGCCAACGTCCAATTATAGTACCGCTAAGCCAACAAAAATGACCGCATAGTGATTCGACCAGTTGCGGTTTGAGCATCAACTTCCGCCAAAAGCTATTGCGCATCACACACAATGACAGTTTAGCCTGTGTTGACTTACAAACGCGAAACATGGGCACAAGCATGGGCTTGAATATATAGCCACCCCACAAAAGTAGGCGCTGAAATAAACTACCGGCAGGTGCAGGGCTAGGCATTAGTTCATGATCCGACAACAACTGGCTACCTGACAATACGCCCTTCAGTTGAAGTTGATAATCAACAGCTTCAGACAAGGTTGCGCTGAACATCACACAGACAAGGCGTCCACAAGAAAAAAGAAAGTGGTTATTCAGGCCCTCAATTTCTTGGATGACATCATTTTCCAAAAGCGTCATATCATACTGACAATGATGAGCATGCTGTACAAGCAAGCATGAATATTGCCCCCTTTCTTGGATGGTCATATTCAACATATGATCTGACACTACATGCCCAATCGCTAGACTAATTTTATGCTGGTGGCAAAAAGTAATCGTCTCTATCGCCAGTTGTAACAACGCTTTCATCTGTGGATGCGTAGGTACTTTGTTAGACATGTGGGCTGAAAAGCCAGCGGCAAGCGTATCAATGCGCTCTGGCTGTTGGCGTGTCCAGGTGGCTAGGTGTCTGAGAATATCTGGCAAGCGGCCACGATCAATAATTAGCGTTCGGCCTGGGACAAGGCTTTGCAGCACAGGGTTCAGAAAATATTTTACAAATGCAGTGTGATGCGGACGGTTGTCGTCTATCAGTAAAGCCATGTGGTCAAGGTTGTGAATGACGCTCTTCCAAAAAGAAAAGCGTCTGAGGACATCCTCCGAAATGCCTGGATTAGACAACAGAGAGAAATCACCAGCTTGAATTAGGTCCTCGTCTGCTGGTAGTAAGAACGACAAACCCATCCGTTGAAAAATAAATCGTGATAGGTAACTAGAAACACTGATCCACAGCGTTTTCCACAAAGTAATAGCAGATTGCAAAGAGTTTTCAGATAGACTACGCATAGTATGGCCCAGCTTTGAGCCGATCCGTTGTGCAAACTGAGAGCGGTGCGTAGATTGTCCTTGTGGAAAGAACCACTTTTTGAACAAGAGGCTGACCAAGAGTAGACCGTGAAGCACCAAAGTTATAATAATTGGGATACGGTACAACAAATAATAAGACATTAGGACTGTTTTTTATGTTACATAATAACACTTTATAACAAAGCTGTCAATACAAGTTAGTTTAAGCCCAGTACAAGGTAATTCATAAATCACTGGCGCATTCACAATACTTGCTGTGTCGAACAGAGCGGATGGATTGTGGTGAAAGCATACACAGATCTTTTTTCTTATCGAGCTGAGGAATCGCTAGCCCTTGTCATCATGGCACACACTAAATGAAAAGTTGCTTTACATTGAGCATGTTACTGTGATATTATAACGCTATATCAATGAGGTCATAGCAACAATGAGCATCAAAAGCCAGGATATCACCGCCAGTGAAAAAGCATCGCAGTTGAGCAGTCAAATAGCGATGCTCAATAGAAAGATTGATTACGCTGAGCATCTCACAAGCAATCACAACCAAGAAGCTGTTAACAACAGTGAAGACTTTGTAGAAAGCAACTATGAATTACATCGGCCAGGTGTCATTGAAGCCGAATTCAACGGTGCTGTTAAACAGTTTTATGCCCTACAAAAAGAACGACCGCGACCAGCTGGCTTCATCATGTACTACCTAGGCCAAGCAATCTGGAATATCAAGGCCTTCTTTGGTTATAACACCTACTTTAAACCGGAAACTGGCCAAAAAGACACCAATAAAGCCAAGTTAGCATCACATCTTGGTGTGGACAAGGCAACCTGTGATACATATGCGAATTTCTACAGCGAGCTCAACAAAGCCGCAGAGAGAATTAATGCTCTTAAGCAGATCGCAAGAGACCAGAAGCATAGTGCCAGAGTGAAAGATGTGGTCAACAGTCCAATTTATAAATTTCTTGCTCCCATTACCAACTTTGTATACTGGGATAGAGTACTCGCCATGGATTCTACGCTGAGTCTCTTCATGTTGTTTGCCGGCGCTCTTTATTCGGGAGTGACCATGGTGTTAGATATCATAAGGGGTTTTAATAATTTTTTTAGAGATATTGTCAGCAAGAGTTGGGACTCTTGGAGCTGGGAACAAGCTGCTTTTGGTGCCTTCACACTGTTCGTCGTCGCCGATCCCCTATCCATTTTCAGGATAATACGGGCACCATTTTTGCTAGCGGAACGCTTGTTGACCCATAACGTGAAGATCCTCCATGAGCTAGAAGAAACAATGTGGATTTTTGGTCTAATGGCTGTGATCACAACTTATCTGTATAACGCTAGCTCGTATGCTGATGTCAACAAGGCTTCTCAGATGTTAACGCCAGATAGTTTTGATTGGTGGAAATTACTCAGAGGAACACTCGTGATGATGGCATTGATGGTTTATGCCGGCTTACCATATATGATTGCGTCAGGAATACCCTCTGTCATTTGGCATGAGTGGGCAGTTCTTGCCGTTGTTTCAACCGGTGTTTTAGCGATACAAACATTATCTGAAGAGCTTATATTTCGCCGACCCCTCCTAGATGGCGAGTCAAAGTGGGCTCAATATATCCTGGCAGGCTTTAGCTCGTGGTTGTTTGCAGTCGCTCATCTAGGTAATCCAGAGTTTGATGCGGTACGTCACTGTGCCTATGAGATGGGATTTTTACTCGCTGATTACTTTGGGTTCGCAGTATCTGCAGCCCTACTGACGATTTGCTCGGGAGGTATAGAGCTGGCTTGGGCATGGCACTTGGCGAACAACTTGTTTTTAACGATCATAATTGGGTATCATCCGTCACCACTTGATGGATATCCATTATATTTACGACAAATCGTCAACGCGGCCGCAGGGGTATTTGGATTGAATGTTGAGTCGTGCTTGGGTTTTGTACACGGAACGGTGCTTACATTACTCGAAAATATGATCTTGTTGTTACCCATGGGGATCGTAGAGTCTTTTGCTATGCCGCCATTTAGCGTTGACAAGATTGACTCAGGAATAACACTCAGTAAAGAAACGCTCATCAGCGAGAAAAGTGAGGTTTCGCCAGATAAGCATATGGGCTCAGCGTATTCTAAGGAAGCACAAGCATCTTATGTAGTTTAGGGTTTGAAGTCGAGATCAGATAGTGCAGTCATTCAAATGGTTTAAATCCCGTGTTGTACAATAAATAGATCCGAAAATGGCGTATCAATATAAAATGCAAAGAAAAAAGAGGCATAATTAAGCGCGAACTCCTAGCAATAATCAAAACAGTTGCTAAAAAGCATAACAATATTTTAAGATGCATAGGATAACCGAATTTGTCCAGATTAAATGCACGCACTCACCCTCGCCCTGCTTACCCTCCTGCCAAAACTAGGTATGGCCATTCTGAAATGTGAAAATGCAGGCCCCCAGTCGCCAAGAGATATCACGGTTCAAGCAGGGAGCAACCCAATTGAATTCCCTTCAGCACCGCCAGCTCAAAAAATGAACCTATGCAATATCCACACCCATACAAATGCAGAGCACAAAGGGGAAGATTACCGTATCCCAAGGGGGACTGGAGACTTTGGGGGATTTGGGTGTAACTCAGGGATAAAGCTCTCAAAAAAAGAACTAGAAAACCGCGAAGATCCAAGTCCATTTGCCAATGTAAAGCCTGGTGACAGCATAGAGGTACACTGGGTTTATACAACTTGTAACACAACCCCTGGTGTAGGTCTTGACGCTTGTGTTCCCCCGGGTTGTGAAAGCCCAAAATTACGTGTTGAAGCACAGGTGTTTCTACTGGTCAATAACCCTAAAGCAGCGCAGTTTCAAGATTACGTTGGGTTAGTATCAAGAAATGGTTTCCATCAATCGAGCAAACTGCCGACAGGTACAGGAGAACCAGTGATATATCTTGGGTCAACGACTGGCACATGCTTTGATGATAAAATATGCTCCCCTGCTCAGGTCACCTGGAGTGTGAGGCCTTTCTGTCAGGAGCTAGATATTTCGTCGCTGTACCGATGGGCACAATCAGGAAACGTATTTAAAGAAACTGCATCACATGGCTCAAGGGCGCTAGTCACTAACCCAGCACATCTATCCAAGATCCTTAGCGAGAATCAGGTGACACCCAGAGTAGAGACTAAGTCAGAGCAATAGTCCATATCCCACCCTGCTCGACTTGTTCTTGGTATCTCTCCACAAAGAAATCATGGTCAGATGAGAAAATCCGTGTAAAAATCGACTCAAAAAAGTCACTGTTCACACTAGAGAAAATTCGTGTTAGCATGCCTCCATGTCTTTGGAGTAAAACATATGGCTACAACAAATATCGAGGCAAAAATAAATTATTTATGTAGATGTCTCAATGCGGAAGAACCCCAAACTGTCTCCAAAGAAGAGAGTCCCGAGAAAAAAAAACCCTCTATTGAATCGTTATATGATGATGCCGTCAGTACGTTTCATCGCGAGCAATTTGATGGGAAAAGCTGGCTACAGCACATGGTCACACGGTTCATGTGGAATGCCACGACGCTCATACGCATAAATCCATACACAAGTTCAAATAACCAGAGTAATGACACCAGCCAGCAAAAGAGA
>DBUY01000013.1:26412-37338 GCA_002308435.1 Proteobacteria bacterium UBA1278
CCAGCCAGCAAAAGAGAATGACACACTTTGCAAGCTGGGTTGGCAAATCAGAAAGTGATATAATCGAACAGCAAGCATTTCTCGAACGCCTTAACCAAGCTGCCAACACAATCAATGAAAAGAAGCGTGCAATCGCCGATGGCGCGCGCTCTGAGATTGAAAAAAAACTATGGGACCAACCCGCTGTGAAAGCAACAGGCTCGGTTGCTTTTTTGATGTACTGGAAAGCCTTGTTGCACCGCACAATACCCCGGTCGTGGTCGCTCATCATATCCGCCTATGTTGTTGCAATGATGGGTCTAGATATACATCAGTTATTGGGTGGAAGTGCTGAGAGCTGGTGGACATGGGGCTGGGCAATCACAGCAGTTTGTGCTCTGGCATACTGGTATAATCCCGCGCCATTGATGTATCTGTTTAATCTTCCATTCGTTATGATTGCCAGGCAACTAACAGAGCTTCGGTCATCTGTGTGGGGTATTAGAGGAAGGCTGCTATTCTTTGGTAACTTTGTTATTCACGCAATTTACTTGTTTGGAATCAATGTCAGACATGTCACTAACAAGTTTATCCAGATCTTTGCGCCCAATAAATTTGATTGGTGGAAGTTTTTACGGACAACATTATTTCTGTTGGCACTCAGATTATATCAGAATTTGCCCACTATACTTGCAGTTGGGATACCCAGCGTGATCTGGAGTGAGTGGATAATTATTGCATTGATGTTTGTGTTTATGCGGAGCGTTCAGACGCTTGCCGAAGAGCTGATGTGCCGAAGCCCAATGCTTGGATATGATAAAAACAATGGCTGGCTACAGGGCGCCATGTATGTGTTTAGTTCATGGATATTCTGTATACTTCACCGCGGTGTATACATGCAATTGAGTGACGGTAACCCAGCGAGGATCGGCGTATACATGGCCTACTTTTTTGTCGCTGGACTAAACCTTGGCCTAGTGGCAATGTTGACAGGTGGCCTAGAGTGCGCTTGGGCATTACATTTTGTGCATAATTTATTCATGGATATCTTTGTTGGCCCGGACCCAACTGCCCTTTATCATTCAATCGTGGCATCAGCTACCGCACTCTTTACAGCCAGTCCTTGGATTACCATGTACTATTTTATATCCTTTACAGTTTTCTTCTTGTGGCGTAATAGCGCAGAGTTTGTACCCATTATCACTGAGGCACTGGTCAAGCCCATATTTGAGGTCGATAAAATTGACCGCACTCTCAGCTTAGATAGCCAGGCAGTTTCAAAACCAGAGAAACATGCCAGTGCATTTCGAGGAGATATTTTGGACAACGTGGTACAATCACTAGGCTTGGAAGAGCACATTGGCGTCAAATCAACAGCTTAAGCGCCCTGTTGACCGCAAATCTCTCTGATTTCCTGCCAGCGGCTTCGAGGACACAGCTGGTCAGCCAGTAAGGTCTGAGTTAGTGTGTCGTGCCCTACCTAAGTTTGTGCTTGGTATCTCTCCACGAGCCATTCATGGTCAGATGAGAAAAACCCTGGTAAATTTAGAAGATTCTATTCTCAACAAAGAAAACCTATGATATAATAAATCCATTTTTTCTGGAGGCAAGAAGTGGCTATAACAAATATCGAGCAAAAAATAAATCTATTAGCGACACGTCTCAATACAACAGACCTACAAATCGACCCGTATCCTTCTCACGTCTCAAACAAGTGCAGCGAACAAAAAAGCCCGAGCATTGAAACGTTATATGATGATGCCGTCAGCACGTTTCACCGCGAGCAATTTGATGGGAAAAATTGGCTACAGCACATGGTCACACGGTTCATATGGAATGCCGCGACGCTCATGCGCATGAACCCATACACGAGTTCAAATAACGAGAGTAATGACACAAAGAGAATGCCACACTTTGCAAGCTGGGTTGGCAAAGAGAGTAGTGTAATAACCGAGCAAAAAGCATTTCTCGAACGCCTTAACCAAGCTGCCAAAACAATCAATGAAAAGAAGCGTGCAATCGCCGATGGCGCGCGCTCTGAGATTGAGAAAAAACTATGGAACAACCCAGCTGTTAAAGCAACAGGCTCAGTTGCTTTCTTGATGTACTGGAAAGCCTTGTTACACAACACAATACCCCGGTCGTGGTCGCTCATTGTATCCGCCTATGTTGTTGCGATGATAGGTCTAGACATACATCAGTTATTGGGCGGAAGTGCTGAGAGCTGGTGGACATGGGGCTGGGCAATCACTGCGGTCTGCGCAACGGCATGCTGGTATAATCCTGCGCCGTTGATGTATTTGTTTAATCTTCCCTTCCTACTGATTTCCAGACAACTCACAGTGATGCGGCCATTTATATGTGGGTTGAGAAGCGCCTTATACTTTTTCGGCGATTTTACAATCCATGCCGTTTATTTGTTTGGAATCAATGTCAGACATGTCACTAACAAGTTTATCCGGGTCTTCGCGCCGAATAAGTTTGATTGGTGGAAGTTTTTACGGACAACATTATTTCTGTTGGCACTCAGATTATATCAGAATTTGCCCACTATACTTGCAGTCGGGATACCCAGCGTGATCTGGAGTGAGTGGATCATCATTGCATTGATGTCTGTAGTGGTCACAGGCGTTCAGACGCTAGCTGAAGAGCTCATGTTCCGAAGTCCAATGCTTGGATATGATAAAAACAACGGCTGGCTACAGGGTGCTATGTATGTGTTTAGTTCATGGATATTCTGCATACTTCACCGCAGTGTTTATATGAGAGCAAGTCGCGGTGACCCAGCAGCGACCGGATTTTTCATGTCCTACTTTTTTGTGGTCGGACTAAACCTTGGCTTGGTGGCAATGTTGACAGGTGGCTTAGAGTGCGCTTGGGCAATACACTTCATGCATAATTTTTTCATTGGCATCATTGTCGGAGGCCCAGCCGCGCTTTACCATTCGATTTTAGCCGCATCTACCACGCTCTACTCAGCGGGTTCATCTGCTACCATGTACTATTTTTTACTCGGTACAGGTTACTTCTTGTGGCGTAATATCGCAGATTTTGTACCCATTATCACTGAAGCACTTGTCAAGCCCATATTTGAGGTTGATAAGATTGACCGTACTGTCAGCTTAGATAGCCAGGCAGTCGTTTCAAAACCAGAGAAACATGCTAGTGCATTTCGCGGAGATATTTTGGACAACGTGGTACAATCATTAGGCTTGGAAGAGCACGTCGGCGTCAAATCGCCAGCTTAAGCGCCCTATCGACTACATTATGATTTCCTGTCAGCGCTTCTGAGGAACATACAATAAGCCAGTAAGGTATGAGTTAGTGTGTAGTGCTCTGCCCAAAGGGTTTGTGCTTGGTATTTTTCCACTAAACACTCATAGTTAGATGAGAAAATCCTCGTTACAATCGACACAGAAAGGCCATTGTTCACACTCGAAAAAATTCGTGTCAGCATGCTCCCATATCATTGGAGTAAAACATATAGCTGTGTCTAATACCGAGCAAAAAATAGATCTGTTAGAGACACATCTCAATACAATAGACCAAGAAATCAGCCAGTCACCCATCACAAAGAAGAAAGGTAGCGAACAAAAGAGCCATAGCATTGAAGCGCTATACGATGACGCCGTCAGCGCGTTCCATCGCGAGCAGTTTGATGGGAAAAGTTAGCTACAGAACATGGTCACACGGCTCACGTGGAACGTCACGACGTTCATACGCATGAATCACGAGTTCAAATAACGGCAGCAATGACACCAGCCAGCAAAAGAGAATGACACACTTTGCAAGCTGGGTTGGCAAAGGCAGTAATGCGATAACCCAGCAACAAGAATTTCTGAAATACCTTAACCAAGCTGCCTGAAACCATATTATCTATCATCACTGAGCTCACAGTAATGCCGGTATTTGAATAGACCGATCAGTATCACTCACTGCCAACACAAACACGCCTGAGCATAACCAATCTAGACATGTCACTGGCAGCGCCAGCGATCCTGAGGTCGTGAATACAGCGACAGAGTTTTCCATTGCATGATACGGTATTGATCATTACCATAGCCCCGACCCTGTCTATTCTACTTAACCCAAGTTTTTGCGCTATGCATTACAGTAGATTAGATGTGTGTTGTGAGTCGAATAGCCGTGAGAATTCGTTCAGTCATCGCTTTCAAGTCATTATTTGGCCATCCGCCTTATCTCATCTGACACAATCTACGTATAAATCCAATTAAAGCGATGCGTACAAACCTATGGTACAATAGACTAACCTAACAAAAACTAAAAACGGATGTTAGTTTGTAAAGTCGCTATTCGAAGAGTCCCTGTTCTCTTGGATTATTTAGCGCCCGATGGGCTAACTGATGACAGTTTTCCATTCGGCACGCCCGTGACCGTGCCCTATCGTCAATCAACAGTGACAGGAATCGTCGTTGCGACGTCAGATACACTTGCGATACCAATTAAAAAAGCAAAGAAAATCAACAGTATAGAAAATAGTGGCGGGCTGATCGCCCATCTTAAAGTGTTCTATGAGCGTTTCTGTGCATATTATATTGTGCACCTATCTGATCTACTGGACATCGCTGTTCCGCAGTTCGTATGGACAGAGATAAGTCAGTCCGATGCTGGCTACTTCCTTGTCAATCAAGAAAAAATCGTATCGAGGTCACACCTCACCCAGGCAGGATGGAAGTTGTATGACTGGCTCTCGAATCAAGGTATTGCTCAGTCACAGGGAAGCATGCGTAACGCTGGGTTTAGGCAGTCAACCATTGACCAAGTTATAAAAAAAGACATGGTAGTATCGGCCGCTCAGGCATCGCCCAATCCCAAAAAAATGACATTGAGCAGAGAGCAACAAGGCGTTTTCGAGAAGATAGTTGAACAAAACAATCAATCTGCACACTATGTTTGTGGTGTAACTGGGAGCGGCAAAACCTACTTATATATCGCACTTGCCCTGCACTGGGCTCAGCAACAAGGTCAGGTCTTGCTCCTAGTTCCAGAAATTGCGTTGACAATTCAAATGATGCAAAAAATCCAAATATTCTTCCCGCGTGATGAAATTGGATGTTTACACTCCGGATTAACAGCGCGAGAAAGGCAAATAGCCTGGCATCGAGCCGCAACGGGAAAGACAAGACTACTTCTTGGAACTCGTTCAGCAATCTTTACGCCATTACCACATTTAAAAGCCATCATTATGGACGAAGAGCACGATCAGTCGTATAAACAAATGTCGCAAATACGTTACTCAACACGTGGTGTTGCTTTTCAGCGAGCGCAGGCTCAAGATGCGATATTGATACTTGGCTCTGCCACCCCTAGCCTAGCATGCATACGGTTGATTCGTGACGATCGTATCATGCTACATGAACTTAAGTCGCGATTTAATCATGGTAACTCACCTCATGTGAATATTATCAATACCAAAGCCGAACAGCTCACAGTAGGCTTTTCTACATCAGCCCTCGATTTACTTGATCAAACTCTACAGTCAGGCCACAGGGCGCTGATATTCCTGAATCGGCGTGGTTACTCGCCCGCCTTGTGGTGTCAAGTCTGTGATCTCAATTACATCTGCGAGGGCTGTAAGCGACCAATGGTATACCATCAGGCCGAACAGAAATTACGATGTCACCGCTGTCAGGTTGTTTCAAGTGTCGTGACTTCTTGCCAGAAATGTGGACGAGACTCTCTTGTGCCGCTTGGTGAAGGAACCGAAAAGATCTCACTTTTTTTACAGGAACGTTATCCTAACCATACCATCATAAAGATGGATAGAGACTCCTGTAAGACCCATACTGAGTTACAGTCCCTACTTAATGCGATACATCAGCCTGGGCCAAAGTTAATTGTAGCTACCCAGATGCTGGTTAAGGGCCACCATATTCCTGCTCTCAATTCAGTCATTGTACTGGGCGCGGATCAAGCGCTCTATTCCCAAGATTTTAGGGCGCATGAATATCTACTTGCTCAAATGCATCAAGTTATTGGGCGCTCAGGTCGTGAGGGTGAAACTGGTCATGTTATTATTCAATCTGAAAACACACAGCACCCCATATGGTCCTCCTTGATGAGTGCCCGTTACTATGATGCTGCACTAGAGCTGTTGGCTGAGCGTGAGCGCTATCAACTGCCTCCATTCCAATATCAAACCACATTGACATTGAGTGCAAAGCATCAAACTAGATTGAATAACTATGCGCTAAAAATACGTGAACATCTTGATAATTACACATCAAACTTGAGCATAGTTGGCCCAATCGAGCCAAGTCAATCGATGATTAATGGTGAACACAGGCGCGCATTAGTGATTCAGTCACAACGCCCATCTGACATGCAGACCGCACTGATCGTGCTATCAGATCTAAGCCATCCTACATCCATTCGTGCTATCATTGATCGTGATCCCATAGATTGACATAAGTTTCACGTGAATCATCCCGCTAACTTCTCTGAGGATTGGTGCATTTACAGATTCCAATGATCATATTGACAGATCGTTCAAGAATCATAAATTCGCATGCTTAGTGTCTGTCACTTATCTCCCTTTAGAAAGATAATATCCACAGCTACTCTGTATAACTATAGCCTAGCCGTAAAACCTTTCCGCGGTGAATGAGGGTCAGGACAACAAAGGCACAATTACTGAACGCATCAGATGGTCCTGATAACAATCGGATATCTGTGTCACCATCATATAATACTACGCTGATATTCATGATATTCATAGCCATGTCGATGCGGTTTATAAATACGTTTCACGTGAATCATCGTGGCGGGATACGCCTATGCATGTTAAAATGATCTAATGAGAAAGGATTCACAACATGTATAGACCGCACGATGAGACGCGCAGATTGCTCAGACAAATGAACGCCCTGCACTCAAAAACCGTATTCATCACCGGCGCTACCGATGGAATTGGTTTAGCGTTTGCTCGCGTCATTGCGTGGGCTGGTTGGAATATCGTCCTCTGTGCTCGTTCAGCTCGCAAAGCAAGCAGGGTGATATCTGAGCTACAATCAATCAATCCAGATATTAAGATCCACAGTGTTGTCTGCGAGCTATCTAGTTTGGACTCAATCAATAAAGCAATACGGTCAATTCGTAAAATTGGTTTGCAGTTACATTTGGTATTTCTAAATGCTGGTATTACCTCTAGTAGAGAGGAGAAAACAGACAAAGGTATTTCGTCTGTATTTTTTGTTAACCACATTGCCCAACAAGCATTGCTAATGGGTATTCAACACCAGTTAGCTGATCAATCGCGTATCGTTATTCAGTCTTCAGTGGCACATAAGTTCGCCAGGGAGCCCAGATTATATACTGAATACATGAACATCCAAGAGAAAGTAGCATCATCAGTCTATGCAGACAGTAAGTGTGCCAATATCTGCTTAGCATACACGGCGGGCAAATATCTAACTCAAAAGCAGGGGCGTCAGATCATGAGTTATGCGGTACACCCAGGTTATCTCGTGACGAATATTAATCGCGATATGTTCATGCAGCCATTATATCAATCATTACTCGACAGTCTATGCGGTAGGGTAACGCCATTAATGCTTAGGCTCGGATATCACCTTGGCGTGGTACAGCCATCAGTCGAACATGCAGCGCATCCTGCTATCGTCGCAGCACTTGCAGAGAATCCATCTTTCTTCACAGGGCCATCCGGCTACTTCGAGCTCTATGGTCCTCCAATGCCGGCCAAGATATATCACGATATCAGTACAGAGTGCGCACAAATATTGTGGGAACAAACTGAACAGTGCATAGCTGAGCTACATGGTTCCACGTGAATCATCGGCGTACAGCAAGACCACAGTTTTTAAGAACATGTTAGCGCACGTTCCACGTGAATCATGCGTTGGAGAGAAATACAATTTCTCCATCACTTGAATGCGCCTTACTGTGTGTATATCCGGTGTTGAATTGCTTTAGCTCTTTAAGACTCTTGGGCTGAGTCATCATGATATACCGCGCCATTAAACCACGCGCACGCTTCGCCTTAATGCCAATAACGCGGTAACCCGATTCATGGGAATCAGCAAAAGTGATCCGAATGGTTGGGCATGGAAGCTCGGCCTGATCAATGACCTTTGCGTATTCCTGTGAGGCTAGATTGATGTGCGTAGTAATCGCATGATCATTGATATAACTCGAGAGAGATTGAGTGAGTTGAGAACGCCAGAATTCATATAAATCATGTCCCAAATAAGGTCGAACACGAGAACCCATTTCGAGTCGGTAGGGTTGTATGAG
The DNA here is from genome assembly GCA_002308435.1 of Proteobacteria bacterium UBA1278. GTDB lineage: Bacteria > Pseudomonadota > Gammaproteobacteria > Comchoanobacterales > Comchoanobacteraceae > UBA7916. Next base: position 34,666 of record DBUY01000013.1, read on the forward strand.
ATCAAGCGGGCGCAGAAAACCATATAAGCCAGACAAAATAACTAAATGAGACTGCGCGATTGACTGCTGATTAGCTGTAAGAGAATCGAAATCTAATGTCTTGAACGCATCCCCTGCAAAAAGGGAACAGGCTGGATAACCGCTGTCAGATTGGTTAAGTTGGAAATCTTGGTATCTCTGGTAGTTAAGGTCGGCAATGGCCTCGCTGATCTCCATTGTTGTTGCCAGTTCTGATGCAGATAGTTTTTTAAGATTCGACGCTAAGACATCTGCTTGCGAAAGAAACTGCGGGCTACTGAATGGAGCGCCACGAGCACTCGCTATCGGGTGGAATTTCTTAGCAGGTGATAATGTAATGAGAAATGGTAAGTGCGCCATAAATCGTCCTCATGCAGTGTTTCGAAAGATTAACATACAAATAGTGTAATGTAACTGTAGCTGCGAAAATTGACGGCCCTATGTAGCTTGTAATCTATGTAAGCATCAGGTCACTAGGTGAGATAAATCAATCACTGATGGAAAGCTGGTGAGTGCGCAACACGCGGTCTAAAACAAAAATTGGTGACAAAATCGAATTATTTAGGTATCAATATTCTCAGCAAGATGCGCATTAGTCTCAATAAATTGCTTTCGAGGCGCTACATGGTCACCCATAAGAACTGAAAAAAGCTGATCCGCGCCAATTGCATCATCAATGTTCACCTGATAAAGCGTTCGATTTTCAGGATCCATGGTTGTCTCCCACAACTGATCCGGGCTCATTTCACCAAGACCTTTGTAGCGCTGAATAGTAACACGCTTGCGCATTGTTTTGTCTAGCGTCTCAATAAGTTGCTGTAAACTAGCAATCGGCTTCTTAGTTTGATCAACCATCAAGTAACTTTCACCAGTGAATAAGTGCGCACTTTCGTCAGATATTTTGGCAATTAACTGGTAGTCAGCCGACTCAAAAAAGTCCGGTTTAATGGGGTATGATGCCATTAGTTTGTTGTGTAAGTGTTTGTTAATAACAGGTTGATAGCAGGAGGTGCCGTGATGATCCTGGATCAGTTGCACATCAATGGATAGTCCATGACTTTTTCGAAGTGCCTCTGCATCAAATAGAGTAGAAATTCGATCACACCAACCGCGCACAGCAGCTTCGTTTGTCTTGTCCGAAATAGGAAAAGCAGGCACGAGTAAAAGGGCATTCACGAATTCTCTAGGGTAGTAGTGGGCTGCGCGCTCCATAACATCTGAGACATCAGAAAACATTTGGCAGAACTTCTCCATCTGCATACGCGAAACAGGGGGTGTTTCCGGGGCAAGAAAGAGCTCAGTATTTTCGATTGCACCATAGGCAAGAAACTTCTGCAGAGCTTCATCATCAATCATATATTGGTCATGTTTTTTCTGGGTCACTTTATAGAGTGGCGGTTGAGCTATATATACATGATTATTCTCAATTATATCTGGCATCTGTCGGTATAAAAATGTGAGAAGAAGTGTACGAATATGGGCACCATCGATATCCGCATCAGTCATAATGACAATTTTGTGATAGCGTAGTTTACTAAGATCATAGCCCTCTTTGCCAATACCACATCCGAGCGCTTTGATGAGTGTGCCAATTTCATCATTGGCCAGCATCTTGTCAAATCGGGCTTTCTCAACGTTCAAAATCTTACCCTTCAGTGGTAGAATTGCCTGAGAGCGGCGATCACGGCCTTGCTTTGCATTACCGCCCGCAGAATCCCCCTCAACAATAAACACTTCACATTTGGTTGGATCTTGTTCTTGGCAGTCGGCTAACTTACCAGGTAAGTTCGATAGCTCAATTGAGTTTTTACGACGAGTCATCTCTCTCGCACGCTTTGCCGCCTCGCGAGCACGACTTGCATCCAGCACTTTTTGTATAATGACTTTGGCGACTTTAGGATTCTCAAGCAAATACTCATCGAGCGCCTCGGCCAAAGAAGATTCAACGATGGCTTTCACCTCTGAGGAGACCAGTTTATCTTTTGTCTGGGAGGAAAACTTGGGTTCAAACATCTTGACGGAAATAATCGCCGTTAATCCCTCACGAATATCTTCACCTTGTACAGCGCCTTTCGCTTTTTTATCGTGACTCTCAATATACCGATTGATAACGCGAGTTAACGAAGAGCGAAATCCCGCAAGATGTGTGCCACCATCTTTCTGTTTGATATTATTCGTAAAACAGTACACATTCTCTTGATAGCCATCTTGCCATTGCAAAGCGCATGCGACAGTAATGTCATTTTTGACGGTACTAAAGGCAAAGACATCGGTGTTTATTGGGGTTTTGCTCTGGTTCAGATAAGCAACGAACGAACGTATACCGCCTTCGTAAAAAAATGTCTCTTTAGCATCTGTGCGCTCATCATGAATATCAATTTTGATTCCCGCATTGAGAAACGCAAGCTCGCGTAGTCGCGCGCTGATCTGCTGGTAATTATATTCAGTGATCGCAAATATATCATGACAAGGCTTGAAGTAAACGCTGGTTCCTGATTTGTCAGACTCCCCAACAATATCGAGTGGCGCATCGGGCACCCCAAGCTGGTAGCTTTGAAAATAACGTTTATTGTTTTTGAAAATGGTTAATTCTAGTTTCTGCGAGAGTGCGTTAACAACAGAAACGCCAACACCATGCAAACCACCAGAAACTTT
>DBUY01000031.1 GCA_002308435.1 Proteobacteria bacterium UBA1278
AAGATGGGCCATTATTGTTCCATCATGTAGCATGCAGAGTATTCTATGGTGGGAATCTTATTACGGAGCAGCAATAAGCACACTTGAACAACCGAGACGCCATGATAAAACCAACGACCAGGCTGATCCAACAGTCGATAACATCCTTGAACGAATCCAACTCATCACATCAACACTGGGGCGGCCTGATATAGAACAAAAATGTAATACCCTAATGACTCAACAACCCGGTCCTGCATTAAAATTGGCTGATACGATGCTCTCAACCTACGAGGGCTTAGACTGGAATGCATTCAGTAACATAAGAGATCATTGGAGACAAAAGTCCGATATAGAGATCAAAGTTAATTTAGAAACAGCGAACCATATCCTTGATATAATATTATCAGACACCCAAGCAAATCATGCAGATTTGAGCGATGATCTCTTGGTAACTGATCTCGATACCTTAGAGCAAATCATCAACAACGAATTGAGTAAAGAAGAAAAAAACATGGGTCTCGTACAACAATTCTTTTCAGTGAGCGTAGGGTTGCTGACAGAAACGATTAACTTCCTCAATTATGCGACAATCAATCCATTTGGGGTATTTTTTGCGTTCTATACCGCGCTATTGACGGTTACCTTCCCAGGACTACCATTAGCATCTATCATTCTCCCCACAACCGCTAAGCCAATTTTACTCGGGTTATTGGGCTTAGGCTACACCGCAGGGTTTGTCGGCGCATTTTATCTGACCAGTAATGCATTTCGAAGAGTGATACAACGCGGTATTTATCATCTCATCGAGAAATTAACGCCTAATGATCAATCTTTAAAACGTCAAGCACTACAACTACGTGATGAACTGCGTCTGAGAATTCGTCGAGTCAGTACAGATCCGACATGGCGCTGGCTAACCAATCGGCCAAAAGTTGGAGCAACCTTAGCGATTGGTTGTGCATTGAGTGTATGCATACTCAATTACTATGCCGGCATCCAAACTGCGATTTTACTGGCTAATATTTCTCTCCTACTCACACCAGGTGCCCTGCTTAGCTCAGCCAGCATCCTTAATGCAACGATCAGTCAGAAACTATTTGGCATGTACTCAGCAATCATCACTTTTGGAATGACAAGCGCTTTACTAATGGACACCGCATCAACTGCAAAGACCGAAATCGAGGCACAGTGCATACGTAAGGACAGTAATCACAGCTGGTTTTTTTGGATTGCCACAACATTGAGCGGTCTCGGACAATTATTTTGTAATTACGTCTACACAATCAAGCCACACGGTATTCTCTCTGCACTACGACTGATGAATGCGCCCTATGAACGATTGCTACAAGGCTTATATGGCTTATTGAGTATCGGAGGCACAGTCCTGATTTGCAAACTCCAGGGAGACGCAGCAGATAACATCATCAAAAAAGGATTCATCCCTAGCAAAGAACAAGTGTCAAATCATGTCAGGAGGCTGAATGATACCGCAAATCACTTAGTCGAGGATATAGCTTTCTACTCAGGCTGGAGTAATCACCAAAAATACGCTAAAAATGCCTAGAAAGATCCAATCTATTTGACTAATAATCATCTCAGCCGTCACTGGCAAAGGGAAAATTTCACAGAAATGAATACAGCACCTCAGCACTCAAAACCTAAAACCGCATCGTTTGGAGAGCAAGACATACCATTAGAGGAAAAGCCACAAAAAATCCAAGAAGTCTTCAATCAAAGCGCGCAGCACTATGACTTAATGAACTTCGTCATGTCGTTGGGCATGCACAGCAGCTGGAAAAGAAAAGTTCTTGAATCCACGCATATATTCCCTGGAGATTGGTCACTTGATCTCGCTTGTGGCACTTGTGATATTGCAGAAATGATCCTCGAGAAATGTCCTCAGTCCTATGTTGTTGCAACAGATCCAAATGCGTCGATGCTAGAAGTAGGAAGAGACCGGTTACTCGACAAAGGCCAGTTCAAAGCAGTAGAGTTTGTACAAGGGTATGCTGAAAATCTGCCCTTTCCAAATCATCGTTTCGAGAACGTTTTTTGTGCGTTTGGATTTCGCAATTTCACCGACCAAGCCAAGGGAATATCAGAATGCGTCCGAGTGCTTAAGCCAGGGGGACAACTGACCATATTAGAGTTTTCCCAACCAAAAAACGCTTCGATTGATTTTGTATTCCATGAGTATGCAAAATGGATCCCCTCGATTGGTGATTTCATTGCACAAAATGCTGATAGCTACCAATATCTGGTTGAGTCCATCCAACGTAATATGTCGTCACAATCACTTGCTGAGCTGATGTCTAGAACCGGACTCGCCAGTATTCCAGCAATTGAGTATTTTTCTGGGCTTATTTACATCCAACGGGGAATAAAATGCTAACCCAGTTATTGATCACAACAATCGAGTCGGCATTGACTTATATGATGACACATCACATCACCGACCATAAAAAATGGCATGCACTTTATGGGCAGCCTATTCTCCTACGTCTTGAAAACCCGGATATTCGCCTCTACTGTGTTCTATCCGAGTCACAAATAATTTTAAGACCTGCGGCGCCAGATGATATCGTCAATGTGAGCATCACCACCAATACTGCAAGTTTAATAGCAATCTGCCAAGGGAAGCACACTAACCAAAAAATCACCATACAGGGACATACAGCCACTGCAACACTATTCAACAAGTTTATTAGATCATTTCAACCCAACTATGAGGGCATGCTCGCGCCAATTATAGGAAAAAGCACTGCATATGCTGTTGTGAGCCAATTAAAAAATGCCAATAGTGTGTTACAAGAAAATATAAATAAGTTTCACCAGTCCAGCGGCGAATACATCCAACATGAATGTAAATTAACACCAAGTCGCCGTGAACTCAAAAAGTTTTATCGAGATGTTGATCAACTGGTTGGCACAATTGATAAACTCGATCAACGGCTGAACAGATCAAGTCCTCTCTCGAGATACCCGCATGCAGAATAGTAGCACGCCACTCCATCAACAAATACGTTGTGTATTTGCTATCATCATATTGGCATTACGCAACTGGCGTGTCATTCGTATTTTGATGGTTTATCGAATTCCTCAACTACTTCTTGGCCCTTCACGCATTCTAAACAGCGTTCGTTACCTGCTATGGCCGCTTAAGTCGAAAAAGGCAGATCAACTCACCATGGATGAGCGAATACTCACAGCTTTCGATCAGCTGGGCCCCATATTCATTAAATTTGCACAAATCATATCGACACGAGTTGATATTCTTCCTCACGATATTGCACAAGCTCTCGAGCAGCTACAAGACAAAGTACCCCCGTTTTCATCTGAACAAGCAGTTCACATCATTGAGCATAATCTTAATAGCCCTCTACAGACTGTATTTAAGAATTTTCAAAAAAAGAGCATCGGATCCGCCTCACTCGCTCAGGTTCACACAGCCACGCTTAAGAACAACAGAAAAGTGATTATCAAGCTCCTCAGACCAGACATTCAAAGCAAGATCACAGACAACCTGAAAACACTATACCAATTTGCTCACATCATAGACAATTATCATCCAAATGGCAGGATCATTCGCGCCACAGAGGTCATCAATGACTATGACCGAGCGATACACAACGAGACTGACCTACTGATTGAGGCCGCCAATTGTAGTCAGATGTATAGAAACGCACAACAAAATCCAATCGTTAAAATTCCTCGAGTCATGTGGAAATATTGCTACAAGAATATGCTAGTGACAGAGTTCGTAGCCGGTATCGAAGTCTACAATCAAGCGGCACTTAACGCCAAGAAGGCCAACCAAAAGAAAATTGCAAATAATATCATGATGTTATTTCTTGACCAAACATTCAAGGATAATTTTTTCCATGCAGACATGCACCCTGGTAATATCATTATAGACTGCAAGAGCCCAGATCAACCAATCGTACAACTCGTTGATTTTGGAATTGTGGGGTCGCTAACCGAGACTGATCAGCTCTACATTGCTCAAAATCTAATGGCATTCTTTAACCGGGATTACCAACGAATCATACAACTACACATAGAGTCAGGCTGGATACCTAATATTGATAATCAGCAAAATATGATGAATGAAATACGCGCGATCGGGGAACCACTCTATGCCAAACCACTTAAAGACATCAGTTTTGGCAAGGTGCTTGGAGAACTACTCCAAATTGCAAGGCAGTATCAAATGATCGTGCAACCTCAACTGATATTACTACAAAAGACTATTTTTAATATCGAAGCCCTAGCACGGCGCTGCGATCCTGATATGAATTTATGGGAAAATGCAAAGCCATACGTCGAGCGTTGGATTCAGAGTCGATATAGCATTACTGATAGCCTAAAGACATTGAGTGAAGCACTACCAAAAATGCTGTACGAGCTTGCACATCACCAACGTCAACCCTCAGCTGTCACTGCCATCACGCACTCGGAGCCCCCAGTTGCACAAAGCACATGGCCATACACACATTGGCTTGTTGGGCTCTTGATGGGGTTAGTCGTCGCTCAGTACATACTCTAGCTAGCGGGTCATCATTTGCACATTTGTGCACAATCAACTATCATTGCAAGATATCCGGCACGCAACAAACACTGTCCATGCCAAAAACACCACAAAGACATGAACAAAGCGAATAATTCCGTCAGCAGACTCAAAAAAATCATCTCTCAAACAGGTCTAGTATCCATACTTTGGTGTTATTTCCTACCAATGACCGGCTTCTCACTCCATAGTTTTTCCAACACATCCGCATTCAATCAGAACGGTAGTATCAATACAAAAGACTTTGAAGCATTCCCCTATGTGACGGTAAATGCACCAAAAGGCGGGACGATTAGACTATCTGCAAACGGAAGTTTTAACAGTATGAACCCCTTCATATTATCTGGCATTGCCGCTGCAGGCATTGAGCATACTTACGAGACCCTTGGGATGTACGCTTATGATGAAGCGAATACAATCTATGGCCTAGTCGCCAAACAATTCAGCTACGATAAAAAGAATCATCGCTTCATTGTTACCATCCATGAACAAGCAAAATTCCACAATGGAACGACGGTAAAGTCAGAAGATATTATACACACCTTCAGCACCCTCACCACAAGTGGCCACCCCGTTTATAAACAAATTTTTAGCGACATCATCAAAGTGGAATCAAAAGGTGACAAAGAAGTTATCTTCCACATCCACCCAAACAGTAACCGCAACGACATACCATTTTCAATTGCTGGTCTACCAGTGCTCTCAAAAGCTGATTTACTGACTCGAGACTTTGAAAAAACGTCGATGAAACCATTAATTGGTACCGGTCCCTACCAAATGAGTCGCCTCAAAGTCGGTAGCGATATCACATACAAAAAGTCAGAAAACTATTGGGGAAACAACTTAACAGTGAATCGTGGGCGATTCAATTTTTCGAAAATTACCTACAAATACTATAAAGATCAAAACATCGCACTGACTGCCTTCAAAGCACATCGCTACGATTGGCGATCTGAAAACATCGCAAAATTCTGGGCAACCCAGTATCAAGGTAAAGCATTCGATGAGGGTCTTGTACGCACAGAACTCATACCTGACAAATCACCAAATGGCATGCAAGCATTTGTCATGAATCTCAGAAAACCACTATTCCAAGATATTAAAGTCAGACAGGCGCTGAACCTTGCGTTTGATTTCCAGTGGCTCAACAAAAACCTATTCTATGAGACATATGTCCGCAGTAATAGCTTCTACTCTAACAGCCCATTTTCAGCCAATCAGCCGTTGTCAGTGCAGGAAAAAAAGATACTCGCCCCCTACCGCGATCAATTACCCAGCTCTGTTTGGGAGACCCCAACCTCGTATCAAAATCAGTCCTTATCTAATAATTTAATTAAAGCACAAGCACTACTCGACCAGACAGATTGGGTTGTTGTTGGCAATCAACGTATCAATCAACAGACCAAACAACCGCTATCGTTTACCTTGCTCATCAACTCTCCAGCCATGAAACGTATCGCATTACCCTACAAAAGAGTACTTAAAAGACTCGGTATTACGATGCATGTTCAATTGATATCACCAAGTAACTGGATCTCCAGAGTCAGAAAGTTTGACTATGACATGATCACTTACAATTGGCCTGCACCAACATTTCCAGGCACTGAACAGTATCTATTTTGGCATTCTGATAGCGCAGATTATCCAGGATCACGAAATATAATGGGCGTAAAACACCCTGCAATCGATAAAATCACTAAGACTATTCCACAACTCGATGACCAAGATGAGCTGACACATCAAATGCGAGCACTGGATCGAATACTGATGGCGCAACAATATGTCATTCCACACTGGTATATCGATCGAGATCGTATCGCTTATTGGGTGTGTTTATCTCCTCCCAAACACCATCCAAAATATGGTATTGATCTTGCCAGTTGGTACCAAGTCTACACTTGTGATGCATCAGTAGATCATAGTTAATCACAGGACGTAACCGCGTGAACAGATCAATCATTAAATCAAGCTGTCATGCCTTTATAATCAGCATCCTAACACCGATGTGTATCGCCTCCTTCGTCATCAACACGATCGATCAAAGTATTGAACCAAACATTGACCAATCTGAACGCACAACAACTGACCAGCCTGTTAGCAATCGCGGTATTCAACTTGATCGCGTTGAAAACACGCAACACTTTAACCCTTTCTCACCAGCACGTGGACTCAGTCCAGACTGGCCTCTACTCTATGACACATTAATCACGCCTGATAGTAGACAGTTTGGCCAATACCAATCTCTGATTGCCTCAGAAATCACCCTCAGCCAGGATAAAAAAAAACTGATCATTAGCTTGCATACAGATGCACAGTTTGAAAACGGAGAACCCATCACCGCTGATGATGTTCATTCAAGTATCTCACATCTCATGCGGCATGGCCCTATTAACTACCATCGTTTGGCAGATGAAGACTATGAAATAGTCACGCTATCAAAACAACAACTACAGATAAAATCATCAGAAAAATTCACATCACAACGTATTATTCATCTAGGCACCCTCCCAATTTCGCAAATGACTTCCCTAAAAAAGGAGAGTCCAGTTGGAAGTGGCGCATACAAACTTTCAGTTCACAAGCACAAGCGGTTCGCTCTATTTACTCGTCATAATCATTATTGGGCAAAACGGCTACCCACACGTAACCAACTACATCAATTTAAAACAATAAAGCTGATCTTTCTAAAGAATAAACACACAGCCTTCGAGCTATTCAAACGTGGAGAAGTCGATTTTCGTTGGGAAGAGCTACAAGAAAACTGGCAGACGCTAAGACAGATAAAACGACGTAATCAATCACTCAATCTGAAAGAAATAAGACATGATCGACCAGGTGGAATGAGTGGCTTCGCATTCAATCAGAAAAGAAAACTATTGAAAGATATCAAAATACGTAAAGCACTAGCGCGCGCATTTCACTTCGACGAAATCAATCAATCCCTATTTCAAAGTCAGTATCAACGCATCGAGAGTTATTTCACAAACACGCCCTATGCAACACCCCTGAAATTCAATCAACAATTCAGTCTAGATGAAGCAGATCAATTACTCATTCAATCTGGGTGGATCAGTCAAGACGGTATACGAAAACACACAGCCACCAACGAACCATTGACGATACGAATTCTCGTGAATAGTATTGGTAATGAAAAAATCGCAAACATATACGCTAAAAATCTGAAGTTTTTAGGTATTCAAACACACATAGAACGGGCAAATAGTGCCGACTACATCTATCGCCTACAGCATGGTGATTTTGATCTTGCATACTATGCGATGACTTCCAACCCCTATACCGAAAATAACATATTGGCAGCATTTACATATCAACCAAATCGGCACTATAATTTTGCACAACTATTCCACATCCAGAACAGTGAACTTGATCATGCGCTAGAGAGCATCAATCAGAGCGAGAATCCCAGTAAACCCGCCATGCAAGAAATCGACCATTATCTCATGAATTCCCATCTCTTCATTCCATTTTGGCGACCATCTGTGGATCGAATTGCGCACTGGAGTTCTATTGAAGGTCCCAATGAGTCATTCACTAGCCGGCCGAGAGATTTTTATCGATGGTGGTGGCCATCAGAGTAAACTAAACATCAATCAGGGGGTAATAAATCCATCTCATTTGCAGTTTATCATACTAATGCTATGATCAACTATCCGGAGATAGCCCATACACCTTTGTTCAATTACATCCTGAAACGATTGCTTCTGATTATTCCAACGCTGTGGGGTATCATTACCATCAACTTCATCGTGATCCAATTTCTACCCGGCGGACCCGTCGAACAAACGATCGCTGAATTAACGATGCCAAACGTGTCCGCAACCGATCGACTTGATACCAAAAGTACTATCAATGAAAGTAATAACGATAGCGTTCAAAGCCCATTAACACAAAGTGTAAGCGAGGAAACACTCGACCGTATCCACAAAATGTACGGATTTGATAAACCGCCTCTGGTTCGATATTGGAACCTATTAACTGCTTACCTCGTATTTGATCTTGGTACGAGTTATTATCGGAATGCATCCGTCATCGAGATCATTCAAGAAAAATTACCTGTGTCTATGTCCCTCGGTATTTGGAGTACACTTTTACTTTACAGCATAAGCATCCCGCTTGGGATCAAGAAAGCGACCCATCAAGGATCACAATTTGATATCAGAACGACCAATCTCCTACTGATTGGCAATGCAATGCCAACATTTTTGTTTGCAATCATCATGATTATTTTTTTTGCGAGCGGCGAGTTTCTTAATATACTACCACTGCGTGGGCTGGTGTCAGATCACTTTGACTCACTCCCTTGGTATGGCCAAATTATCGACTACCTATGGCATCTAGTACTGCCAATTACCTCAATCGTCATTGGCGGTTTTGCCACACTCACATTACTCACCAAGAATTCATTTCTTGATGAAATTCATAAAGTTTACGTCGCGACAGCACGTCTTAAAGGACTCAACGATGACGAGGTACTCTATGGTCACATTTTTAGAAATGCGTTACTCATCATCATTGCAAGTATCCCAGGTGCCATCATAGAGATGTTTTTTACCGGGTCATTATTGATAGAGATTATTTTCTCACTGGATGGCCTTGGATTATTATCATATGAAGCCACGATACAGAGAGACTATCCAGTTGTTTTTGGAACACTTTACTTATTCTCACTACTCGGACTTCTCGTGAATTTGATATCAGATATAACCTATCGCCTAGTCGACCCACGTATTGACTTTTCGAGGCAATCCTCATGAGTGGACAATTAGAGCGACAACTCAATCGTTTTTGGAGTAATCCCCGAGCACGGAATGCCACTCGAGGTTTTTTCACCCTATTTCTGATTAGCCTATGTGCCCACTTTCTTGCAAATGACAAACCACTGGTTATTCGATACCAAAACACGTTCTATTTCCCGATTCTTTTTCACTATCCAGCAACTACATTCGGTGGCAAACTGACGTCATCAACCAACTATAAATCACCACACATCCAGGAGTCGCTGCAAAAAAATGGATGGTTTATTATGCCATTAATTCCTTTCAGCTATGATACGCACGACTTTCAATCCAATGAACCACAACCTGCACCACCGAGTATGAGGCATTGGTTAGGAACAGATGATCAAGGTCGTGATATCCTAGCTCGACTGCTATATGCATTAAAAACAAATATCAGTTTTGGTCTCATACTGACCTCAATGAGTCTCATCATTGGCGTCGCAATTGGAGCAATACAAGGCTACTTCGGGGGAGCGACTGATCTAGTTGGACAACGACTCATTGAAATATTCTCTGGGATGCCCACATTGTACTTATTGATTATTTTAACAAGTTTCATGCGTCCGAGTTTCATTAGCTTGTTATTGGTCATGTTGTTGTTTGGCTGGATCAAATTTGTTGGCGTGGTTCGTGCAGAATTTCTGCGCACACGAAATTTAGAATATGTCACTGCAGCAAAAAC
>DBUY01000028.1 GCA_002308435.1 Proteobacteria bacterium UBA1278
ATCCAGCTGAGCTACGGGCGCATCAGGTGTCGAAGTATATCAGCATATAATCAGAAAATCAACGAGTTCATTGAGACCAAAGCACCAGATATACTACACTTCAGCACGAGTTAACCAACCAAAAAAGCAGTATCGTGACACAACAGACCCGTCATATCGTCTAGAAAAGTCTGATTTTAGTCAAAGTTGATGTGATATGTTTCAAAACATCTTCTTTTCGATTTGCAATTGCCTCTGCAGATTCACCATCAAGCAGTCGACGCTTTGTCTTGTGTTCATATTCCCGCATTTGTTGTGCTTGGTCTTGATTTGCCTTCTGGATAGTCTTGTAATCCTGATCATCGAGCACACGACAAATTCCCTGCTCATCGTATACTAAGCATTCGCAAAATGCGCGATCATATGCTGTGTAAATTGGTGTTTTTAATCGGCAGTCCGGCTCACAAACAGCCTTCAAATGGGCATGCTCAGATGCAGGCAAATCTTTCAGCAGTGATACATAATCTCGGTAAGTACAAGCGAGCGGACAGATAACAGATGTGTTGGGGTATTCATGTTTGATCATCCTCTTAAAAAGCACCATCTGCTCTGATCCCGAATCTTCAATCAAGCGACCCATCGCATACCCAAAACCACGATCTAGCCACTCACGTATGAGCGCTTTTTCTGGCTGCCCCCAATCCTTCTTTGATAGTGTAGTTTCCATCAGTTCAAAAAAATGAGATGTCGGCATAGCCCAGCCACGAACATGTAAACAGAAATCTATCCGAGCTTGCTGTGAAAGAGTAACACCGGGCTTCTTCGGGGCAGCACGATCTGGCGCTTTTTCTCGCACCTTCAAGTGCGGGTTTTTTCGCAATTGAACTCGTCTCAGCACGCGATCAGACTGCGCAGACTGCACAGAGAATGCAGACATAATCACAAAGACTGCAACAACAACACGAAAACAACGCATAGAGATCCCCCACAGCCCTATCATAGCAAATACACAGCATAGATGAAATCACTCAGTGCGTATTCATCGTCAACTGATAGTAGACAAAGACTAAGCATATCCGTATGATAGCATCGGTAATGAGGAGACACCCATGCACAAAAAACCGGCAAAACAGCCAATGTGGATTTGGTTCATCTTGTTCCTCTCAGCCCTCTATTTCATACTGAGTGCCATCTTTATTTTTATGTCTTCCTACACAACCTATCGCTGTCCAGGACAATACAACACACCAAGTAATTGGTCCTTACCTGAAAGATGGCGCAGTGAAGACGGCACTAGTAGATACCCAAACTTGGACCCATCCAGTTGGCAAACACCTAATTATCAGCTTGTCAGGTTTCCGAGTCGTATGCCAAATGTACAAATTAGTGCCTGGCACACAGTGATCAACGCCGATGCACCCTCAATTATCGTTGTTCACGGCATACGACCCAACTGCAAATCAGTTTATGAGAGCCTACTGGTTAGTGGAATGTTGAGCAACGCTGGGTTCAATGTATTAAATATTGATTTACAAAATTACGGTGAAAGCACCAGAACGTCACGCTTTATTGCCTATGGCCAACGAGAATATCTAGATGTGCTCGGCGCCTATGATTGGCTGATAACCCAAGGACAAAAACCCAACAAAATCGGCATCGCCGGACTATCTCTCGGCGCGGTGACCACCGCAATCGCAGCATCTAAAGAAAGTGGAATCCGCGCAATTTGGCTCGACAGCCCATATGCCGACTTCAACAAAATGTTCTGCGACGAGTTAAATAGCAAATACTTACCCTGCCTGTTCTCGTTTGGGGTACGATGGTTAGGACAAACATTTTTAGGCATTTCCCCTGACGCGATAAAAACGACAGATGTGCTCAATCAAAAAAACACACCCGCAATTTACCTCACCCACGGTACAGCAGACAAACGTATTCCAGTGAGCCACGCCTATACCTTCATCGAAAAGGCGAAAAATCAGGACCAAAAAATAAGTATCTGGATTGTTGAAAACAGTGATCATTTAGATGCAATGCTTGAATACCCACGCTTATACCAGCAAAAAATGGTTGAATTTTTCACACAGGCACTCATCGTCAATACTCAGAAAGCACAAGATTTAGTGACTACTGTGGCCCCTGCTTAGCAATCTCAGTCAATCGAGCAAGATGATAAGCTTGGTCTCCCATCTGATGACGAATACAGGTCAATCGCCTAAATAGATGCGCGACGTCCATCTCATCACTCACGCCCATCCCTCCGTGTAGCTGCACCGACTGCTCACCAACGTACTGGGCATAATCGTTGAGTTTCATTTTAGTCATATGCGTCAACATCTGCAATGATGGCATATCTAGTGCATCCATGTCAGACAATGTCTGTGTCAGAGTCATACTCATACTACGAGCCAGCTCCTCTTGAACGTACATTTCAACTAACCGGTGCTTGAGTAATTGAAACTGGCTCAACGGTTGACCGAACTGTTCACGTTGTTGCAAATAGGCCTTTGTTTTCTTATTGAGTAAATGCATAATACCCACGGCCTCAGCAGATAATAAGCCAATCATTGTTGCAGTCAAACAAGTCACCATTGAGTGATCAATGGATAGTTCCATATGCTTATCACAGAGTACGTCCTCTAGCTGTAAACGGGCAACTCCAGTATCGTCAATCAATGTAAACACTTGGCGCTTCAGGGATTTCATAGGCACCAAAAACCATCGTGTCTTTCTTCCTGAATGAGCCTGAACAATCACATGCGTTGCCATATCTGCGCCATACACCATGTGACATGACCCAGTTAACATCCATTGGCCCGACCGGGATTTCTTCGCAATAAGTGGCTGATGACTTGGCATCAAATGTAATGCACCTACCGGATCTATAGCAACAACAACACGACAACGCCCTTGAGCGATCGGTGGACAAAATTCTGATTGGAGCTGCGCATTCGCAACATGACTAAACAACCAAGCCCCTACACTTGTATACAGGAACGGTTCTGTAACAAGCGCCTGACCCATCGGCGCCATCACAACCGCTAGATCCTGAACCGATGCCGAGAAACCACCGTATTGCGTCTTCAATGGTAATGCTAATAATCCAAGGTCAGCAAATTGCTGCCATATTGGCGGATGAAAACGTCTATTCTCTTGGAGTCGATGGTATCGCGACTGAAAATCATAATCCGTTTCGAGCAGTTTCTCGACACTTCTAAGAACCATTTTCTGTTCGTCTGTTAACTGATAATCCATAATTTGCTCCGCATTTATGATTATAATCCCAGTATCATCTTAGCAATAACGTTGTACTGAATTTCGTTTGAACCTGCATATATACTCTCTTTTCGGTGATTCAGATAACGATTAGCCAGCAATGTTGCAAAGTTCTCCTGAGCGCCTAGAAAAAATGTTGGGCTAAGCGATGCACCATTCACTAATGACAACTCTTGGTACAACTTGAGATGGCAATCGGTCACTGATTGTATAGACCGTGATACAAGCACCTTAAGCAATGAGGCTATTTTACGGGCATGCATGGCATCAGGATCAGTTAGTGCACGAAGCATCGTCAACTTAGCCGCTAGCAAATCTGATTCCACACGTAAACAGTGCGCCATTAAGGTCTCATAAAAGGCGGTACGAGATCGGTCAACCGCCAACAACTCGCAAATTGATGACTTCATATCAGCCAGTATCCCCTCGAGCATGGCGATATTAGCACCAAATGAGCTTCGTTCAAACATAAGAAGATATTTTGCACAGTCCCACCCTTTGTTCTCCTCACCAACTAGGTGCGAAACTGGCACTTTGACATTCTCAAAGATCACAGTATTCACCTCATGGGCTCTGTCTGCTGTAATGATCGGATTGATGGTAATACCTGGTGTAGATAAGTCGACAAGAATAAAAGAAATCCCAGTTTGCGGCTTGCCGTCTTTCCTGGTTCGTACAAGACAAAAAATCCAATCAGCAACATGGGCTAATGTTGTCCACATTTTAGTACCATTCAATAAATAATGATCGCCATGTCGCTCAGCACGCATTTGCAACGACGCCAGATCTGAGCCAGCATTGGGCTCTGAGTAGCCCTGACACCATATTTGTTCACCTGTTCTAATCTTCGGTAAAAAGATCTCTTTTTGCTCAGGTGTCCCAAACGCCATGAGTAATGGAGCAAGCATATTAATACCGAAGGGCAGTACTTGGTGCGCATTCTTTGCGACAAGCGTACTGTAGAATAGATAATTGTTCCATTCATCCCACCCAGTACCGCCATGCTCAACCGGCCAGTGACAAGCACCCCAGCCAGCTTTGGCTAAAATACCATGCCAACGTTTGTAGTCTGATTTGGTAAAATCTTGACGATTTTCCTGCTTTTTCCTGAGAGAAGCCGGATATTTTTTGTCCACAAATTCTGAAATCTGAGCCACAAATGCTGCTCTATCTTCAGGAAGTTGAATAATCATAGTTTACTCCTGCCATTTCCAGTATTTATAGTACAAATCATAGATATTCGCTGAAAAGATGGAGAAGTAATCAATCTGCGTGTCAATTTTACATGACGCAGGCTTTACTCAATCAAAAAACACAGATAACGCACATAGATATTGATATTATCTCACAATTTAAAAACTATTTAGCGCACAATGCTGACTTGTAGACTATACATGTAGTACTTAGAAAAATAATTAACGCTATATCGTGTATTTGACCACTAATGTGGTATGCTGAATATAGCACATGGAGTGAATATAATGTTAATACTTACGCGAAGGATTGGCGAAACCCTTATCATAGGTGACGATGTAAAAATCACCGTTCTCGGGGTAAGAGGAAATCAAGTGAGAATAGGCGTTGATGCACCACGTAGCGTGGCGGTACATCGCAAGGAAATCTACGACCAAGTACACAAAGAGTCAAATAATCCCAACAATGACGACCAACCTCAAGATGTAGCCAGTAACGAGTAGCAACTTGATGCGTTCTCAGCCTCTGCAGAACTCATTGACAGAGACTCTACAGTACAGCTATTCTAGGACATTTATCAATTAGAGTAGCTATGCCAACTGATGAGTATCAAGAAACAGCACGAGCCGAGAAACGAAAGGCAAGATTCGCGCGCGCACTTGAGATATTAAACTACATCATTCTACCCATCCAATATATCACGAAAGACATTTTCCTTCTGTTTAGCTCATATAACACAGCACTCAGTATTGCACTGCCTACTCTCCAATTCATGTGCCGTCATCTACAGTGGATTTATGGTGTTAGCTTCATACTCGAGGGTTTGTGCGCCCTAATTGAATCAACGAAAAATACCACGCGCGATAAACGCGCCTTTTTACTGTCACAGTCGGGATTACTGATTGCCGGTGGCGTCATCGTGACTGTTTTTGCATTCACTGCACCACAAATTTTCCTACCAGCCTTGTGTGCAGTTTGGGCAACTTCAACCATATTCTTTCTGGTCGATCTTGTGCGCGATTATCTAAAACATGCCAGATCAATCAAACTACAAGCACAAATTATTCATAGCGTGAAGGAACTCCTAGAGAATGAACTCAGCGAGACCGCCTATATCAATCAAACCGAAAATCTCGACTTTCTGGAAAATCTGAATAAATGTTTTAGAAAAGCAATACAACAACACGATGCAAGCGATATCGACACCATCAGTGTCAAAGCAGAAATAATGGAAAAAATTGGGATACTCCAAGATAAACAAGACCATGTACAAAAATCAGACATCATAATGATTATTGATGGCATTCTCAACAGCGAGAAATACAATCCCAAAGTCAGTAATAATAACATACTCACGACAGTATATTTGGTGGCATCGTTCTGTTGTGCACTTGCAACATTCATATTTCTGGGTCGGCCAGATGTACAACAATCTGCTATCTTCACACACGTAATTATCACCACTGCGATGGTTGCAAAACGTTGCTGGGATTTCATCACAAACCCACTCATACAAAAAGCACAGTTTGAGCAAGTTAGCTCAAAAGAAATCGATCAACTAGACCCATCATCGCTTAAGGAACGTTACCTAAAGATCAAGCTAAATCGTCTACACAAAACAACCAATCACTTTATCTCTTCTCTGGACAACAAAGAAGGCATGATCAGCATCGAAAAAAAACGCGTCTTAGAAAAGATTATTGATGCATACGCAAAAGTGGTTCAGGACATCAATCCAACTAACCATTATAGCCTACTTATATCAGAGGTTAGCCAAGTAATTGGTGATACCGAGCAAACCAGCCACGCAGAAATCGAAAATATTGCACTTGCACTCGATCAAAGTATTAGCTCTCGGCTAATCTACCTCAACAGTAATCACTCGTGTATGCTTTGCAATGCACTTAAAAAGGCCAGTCCTGCTGACAAACCGACGGTCAGTCCAGAAAAATCAGTAGCATTAAAAAAGACTGCGAGAAGCACTAAAATGTTTCTCAAACCCAAAAAAGCAATTCCAGAAACATCAAGTAAAGCACATCCTCTCAAGAGTCGAGTTTCCTTACAAGCATTAGCAAATCGTTGCCAGGAGCTATTGACAGAGCGCGCCAAAGAATGGGCGCCTATCCTGAATGATGACGATACAAGTGATTCCGACGATGATAAAAATACACCGTCAACACGAACCCAATAATCAGTCGGCTCTACCACGAAACCCCCGATAAACACTTGCACGAATACTCTGATTTTGCTATGATGGGCTTGCTTGGAGAGGTGGCCGAGTGGCTGAAGGCGCTCCCCTGCTAAGGGAGTATGGGGGAAACCTCATCGAGGGTTCGAATCCCTCTCTCTCCGATCCAGCACCTATGGCCTAGACCAATCCTGTTTCATATGATAACTTTAAATTAAACTTGTTATTATACTATTTACACATGATATCTCCGCGATCCAAATCTCTATGTCTGGTATTAGCTATTATTGGAAATCTCATATTAATTGCTGGACTTCATCGGTACTACACAGGACGCTACATCACTGGTACGATCATGCTGCTTACAATGGGAGGTTTTTTTGTTTGGACAGTGATCGATGTAATCACACTACTCACTAATGGCTATTTGGACAGCCAGAGGAGACCAGTTAAACAATGGATATTATAGACTGAAGTAAAAAGTAATCCGGATAATAGCAGACAAATCATTTGTTTATATTCACAACGCGAATCAGAAGCGGTATAATGCCTCTCAATATCAACTGACTAACGCATGTCATTTACAGTCGCAGCTCTTTATCACTTTGTTGAACAACCACAAGGTAACTTGGAAGAGAAGAAACACAGTCTTCTAGATATCGGCCGTGCACACAACATCAAAGGAACACTGCTGATTGCACCCGAGGGCGTCAACGGCACCATCTCTGGTCAGGAAAAAGCGATACAAAAAATGCTCGACGCGATTCAATCATGCCTCAGCATTGAGAAAATCAACTGGAAACGCGCATCATACCATGAAAACCCTTTTTACCGATTTAAAGTAAAAATTAAAAGAGAAATTGTGACGCTTGGACAAAATAGCAAACAAGTCGCCAGCAGAACCGGGCAATATGTTCAGCCTAAAGACTGGAATGCACTGATTGATGATCCAGACGTGATGGTCATCGATACACGCAACCATTATGAAACCGCGATCGGGCGATTTCCTGGGGCACTTGACCCAGATACTGAGAACTTTAGAGACTTTCCAGATTTCGTCCAGAGAGAACTATTGCAAGATAAAAAAAAGAAAATTGCTATGTATTGCACTGGCGGTATTCGTTGTGAAAAAGCATCCAATTACCTGATCGATAATGGGTTCGAACAAGTATATCAACTTGAAGGCGGTATTTTACAGTATTTAGAAGACCAACCAGAGTCAGAAAACCGCTGGCAAGGAGATTGTTTTGTATTCGATAACCGCGTCTCTGTCGATAAAACGCTGAGTAAAGGGCAGTATGATCAATGTTTTGCCTGTCGATCACCCATCACCTGTAGTGACAAACAACACCCACACTATCAAGCTGGAATTAGTTGTCACCATTGTTTTGACAATACCACCGACCGACAAAAGGAGCGGTTTAAACAACGCCAGGCTCAGCAAACACTTGCCAAAAAACGCGGCAGGTTGCATATTGGCGCCTAGTGCCCAGAACCTCTCTTCAAGATCGTTGAAAAAACATGTGCCATTGATTCGAGAAATTGATGTACTTTAGATTGAGCAGCCACATGCTGTTTTGTAATTTTTTCAACTAATTGATCCTCTCGTGCAGAATAAGCATCATGTGTACAAGCTTGGGTCTCTGTTCCAGTATAATGCCGACCACGAACCACGTGATCTAAAAACGACGAAGGTCGACTGGCCTGACCCATCCGCTTAAATAATGCATGCTCTCGAACGTCGTTCTTTAGAGAAACTTGATTGGTCGAGGATGCGATCATTGGGTCATATCCCGCAATCAGATCAGCATCGACACTGGGATGTAGTGCAGAAATATCACGTACTTGAATAGCACCCGAAGGGGTTGCAATACAATTCATAAATATCGATGAAATCGGTAGAAAGCAAGGTTGATCAGGTTTTTCACGCACATAGGCGCGACAATATGTCATGATATCCGAAAACGACAAATAAGCACGGTTCTCAGTCCCATTCATCCAGTTTAGAAACTCAGTATGAAAATCATTGACCGCAGAGCTATCATCACCAAGATTGGTCAATTCAAACTGTTCTGAATCGGGGCTATATTGCAAAGCATAATAGGCCATTTCAGTTTGATCCAGTAAAGAAAAATGAACAAGTGAGCAGCAGAGGTTTATTTGCCCCTCGTCAGCCTGCCCAAAAAGAATTTGATTAACTTGACTAGTTGATGGAGAGATAGTTGGCAAAAACTGTCGATGACCCACAGAGTCATCGTATGCTGAATCTTGCTTTAAACCAGGACGCATAGAGAATGTTGTCATTAATGTCCATAAGATATCGTTAAAGACAGCCTGAGGTAGTGCATGCCCAACAATCCGGTGGAAAGGAGTTCCGTCAGAAAATTGTGTAAGAAAGTCACGATAATTACTTGCATTATAACGTTGATCATTTAGTGGCGCCGCAGTCATCTCATCAGTGACAGGAACATGTCGTGGCCCCATGGTGACGCCTCGACTATAATCTCGATTGGCAGCAGCCTCACCGACATAGGTCGTCATTGAACGACGAACAATATCGGAAAAGTCAGTAGGCGATTTAATGACAGACGAGGAAAATGCTTCTCGTACATCATTGTGAGTATTTTGCATACGAAGTCAATATTTATGCTAACTGGTGCTTCGTATAGCATAGGCTGAATAAAAGGTGTGAATTATTTAGCCTAATTTCTTTAATTAAATAGAAAAAGATCAAGCAGGAATTAGCTCAGATTGTGCAGTTGTGACCGCCTGTTGTTTATCTAATGAAAAATGTTGATGCAAGCTACGCACACCGAGCTCCACATAGGCCTGATCAATGATAATTGAGATAGCGTTGTCCGTAGCAAATAAATAACGAACTTGAATATTTGCACGGCGGCAGCAATTCACGACCTCACGCGTCATAGCAATGTCTTTCACCATTGAAAACCCAATCACTGATACACGCGCTAAGTTTTGCGTGGTTCGACATTGTACATGCGTCCGACAAGCCAACCATCGTTCAAACTGTGATTTTAATAACTGGTGATCATCACCACTCATGACACAGTCCAGGTGATAATCATCATGCGACTGACGTAGTGTATGCTCAATATCACAGCCATAAGAACCTATGAGTTCATATAGATCAGTGACATCAGACTGCAAAGACCGTAAACCAGATAACTGCATGACGACTTGTTGGTTGGCATGAGCTACTGCAGTTGCAAGCGTTTTCTCAATGACATGATCATTTTCATATTCCATTACTGTGCCTGGCCCCTCTATAAATGTTGGACAAATCCTCAACGGCACGCGGTACTTGGCAGCGCAAGCCACAGCGCGCTTTTGCATAACTTTTGCTCCTAGATTAGCATAAGCGAGCATTTGTGCAATGGGAACACGATGTATTAAGCGAGCGCTAGCATCAACTTTTGGATCAGCAGTGAAAATACCTGGCACATCAACATATACTTGACATTCATCAGCACCCAAGGCAGCCGCAAGCGCAACGGCAGTGGTATCGGAACCGCCACGCCCTAACGTAGTCACACTGAGATCATCCCCTACTGCCTGAAAACCAGTTATGACTGGAATAACTTCAGCGTCAATACAAGTTTGAATTCGGCTTGCATCGATTCTATGTATCGAAGCGCGACTGTGTACTCCATCACCATAAATACCAGCCTGCCAAGCGTTGAGTGTTTGCGCACGAACACCAAGACGAGATAAAGCCATGACCATTAAACAAGCAGCAGCTTGCTCACCCGTTGCCAATAAAGCATCATACTCCCGCTGAGGACAAGATGGTGTTAGCAAGTTTACTAAGCCAATCAAACGATCGGTCTCACCCTGAAGTGCTGACAGCACCAAAACAATTCGATAACCAGAGTCAACATGACATTTAACTTTCTTAGCAACAGTCTCAAGTTTACTTAAGTCAGTTAAGGAGCCGCCACCGTACTTTTGAACAAGTAAAACCATAGCGTACTTATTTGATGAAGAGCTGCGCTAACACTTGATTACACTGCTCACGCAATTGATCAATGGAACCAACAGTGGCATTTGCAATCGAACCTTGTGCAAAATCCGATTTTCCACCACCCTTTGCACCGACCTGTTCAGCAAGAGCACGAAAAATCGTCTGCGCAGAAAACTGTTCTTGTATGATTTGTTGGCAACCAACTGACAATAAGACATTTTGTCCAACTGGCTGTAACAGCACGACACAATCCATTTTATCAGTCGCTAGGCAACGTTGCGTGAATAACCGGAGATACTTCGCTTGATCATAGTCTATACATGCCAATAAGACCCTGATATCTTGGTATTTATACACATTTTTTTGAATACAGTCTCGACAATCGATCTCCATCGCGCGTATGATTGAAGCCTCTTGTGATTTCTGTAAAAATTTCGCTTGCTGCTTCATTTTATCAATTTTTTCAATCAGCTTATCCGGTGGACTTTGCAACGAACGTGCAGCTTCTTGTAAACAGTGGCGAATGCCTTGCATATACTCAACTGCTTTCAAACCCGTCATCGCCTCAACACGACGAACCCCTTGAGCAACAGCGGTTTGCTCGACAATAACAAAATAACCAATCTCACCAGTTCGGGCTACATGTGTACCACCACAAAGCTCTCTTGAGGGGCCCATGGTCAACACACGAACCTCATCGTCATATTTCTCATCAAATAACGCCTTAACACCATGAGATTTGGCCTCATCCAATGGCATTATCTCGGTCTTAACATCATGATCAGCATTGATAATATGATTGACATAGCACTCAATTTGATTAATTTGCTGATCGGTAAGTGGCGCACTGTGTGCGAAATCAAAACGCAAACGATCTGCTGTAACTAAGGATCCTTTCTGCATGACATGATCACCTAAAACAGCAATTAGTCCATCGTGTAAAAGATGTG
Source organism: Proteobacteria bacterium UBA1278 (assembly GCA_002308435.1). GTDB lineage: Bacteria > Pseudomonadota > Gammaproteobacteria > Comchoanobacterales > Comchoanobacteraceae > UBA7916. The sequence goes on from DBUY01000028.1 coordinate 11,570, forward strand.
TAGCCGAATGATTCTTTTTCGTATTGGACCGTTTCGAGTCCACGATCAGAGAACAGTGCTCATCCACTGAGAATTGTCCAACTTCGAGCACTCCGTGATGCAGCACAACGCCAGAATGGCGCTGCGTATCATTCACCACAAACCGGCCATTTTTTGACTCAATAACACCCTGGTCACCTACCTGCCCGCCACTTTCTGCATAGAATGGTGTCTGATCAAATATCAATATTGCCTCTTGTCCTGCTGATAACGTGCTTGGTGATGCATCATCCACACGAATGAGTTGTAACTGGGCTTCTGCTTGATGTGTATCGTACCCTGTAAACAATGTGGCCTGGCTAGGTAACCAATCAAGTGTTGTAATACTTGAGAATTGTTGATTCTGTCTCGATCTCGTTCGCTGCTCATGCATACATTGCTCAAAACCAGAGATATCTACTGTCAATCCGCGCTCACGGGCTAGATCATCAACAATGTCAAGTGGAAAGCCATAAGTATCATACAGCTTAAAAGCGTCCTCTCCCGTAATTTGTTTTTCGCGCTGAGCTGCAATGACTTTTTCAAAAAGACCAATCCCCTGTTCAATTGTACGAGAAAAAGCAAGTTCCTCTTGTTTAAGCACCTGTGTGATCTGCCCCTCTGAGGATAAAAAATCAGCATGATGTTGATACTGATTAGTGACAACGGAAACAAGTTTGTATAAACAAGGAAGCACGAGACAATCGGAGTAAGCATAGCGAAGTGCACGACGTATCACGCGACGTAAAACATATCCACGTCCCTCATTTGAAGGTCTAACACCATCGTGAATCATCCAGCAAATCGATCGCATATGATCTGCAATAACCTGCGCGGCGACCTGACTTATTGGCTGGTCTGTTAAACTTTGTAAAGCAGTAATTAATGCTTTGAATGTATCTATGTCATAATTACTCGATACGCCTTGCATTACAGCAGCGATTCGCTCAAGCCCCATCCCTGTATCAACACACAACTGAGGCAATGGCGACATTTCACCTTCGTGAGATCGATTAAACTCCATAAAAACAATATTCCATATCTCTACAAAACGATCACCATCCTGATCGACACTACCCGGAGGCCCACCAGCGACAGTAGGACCATGATCGTAGAAAATTTCTGTGCATGGGCCACAAGGACCAACGTCTCCCATTGACCAGAAGTTGTCAGCGGCTCCACACGCGATTACACGCTCAGGTTGAATACCGATTTCCTCTATCCATATACGTCGCGCCTCGTCGTCATCATGAAAAACAGTGATCCATAATTTATCAATCGGTAATGCCAATTTACGCGTTAAGAACATCCATGCCAACTGAATGGCCTGCGATTTCCCATAAGCACCAAAGCTAAAGTTACCGAGCATCTCAAAAAACGTATGGTGACGCGCGGTTTTTCCAACATTATCTAAATCATTATGTTTGCCACCAACCCGCAAACAATGCTGGGCGCTAGTGACTGCTGTAAATGGTGGACGATCTTGCCCCAAAAAATAAGTTTTAAATGGTACCATTCCGGCGTTTACAAAGAGTAAGCTAGGATCACTCTTAGGAATTAGTGATGCACTTGGCACTAACGAATGGGCATTGTCGACAAAATAAGTTAAAAATGCAGAACGTAAATCAGATACTTTCATTGAACACCTGGCATCTAAGCGATTTCTATAGAAGGCACTGCAGACTCAGCGTGATCAACAGTGGCTCTTTGGCTACGAAACAGGATCTCACATGCGATCCAAATAAGCAATGTTACTGCAAAAAAGTACGTTGGCATCGCGTACAAATGCTCAGCATGGAGAGAAGACATCACCAGAAGCACCAGTGTCGAAATCAAATTATACGCAAAGGCAAACATACTAGCAGCGACACCGGCATTTTCACGCTGGTGCTCCAATGCGTTTGCAAAACATGGCGTTAAAGTAAAACTCAGACCCAAAGAAGAGAACACCCATAAGAGAGCCAGCACCCAAAACGCAGATAAGTCAGAGACAGCGCCTGTTATGGGTCTGGTCAGTAAACCTGAGTAGATAACCAGGTCAAATAAAGCAAACCCAAAGCACATCATGGCAACACCAAATAACATCACCTGTTGGTAGCGAATACCACGCTTAATGAGCTGGCTAGTTATTGAGCAACCTAATGCGTAAACAAGTGAACCTGCAGCACAAATCATGCCGTAACCCTCAGACGACATGGACAAAGCTTCAATGCAATAAAAAGCACCCTCTGACATAAATGTATACAAAATCCCGAGACCCAATCCAATGATTGTGGAATTAAATAATAAATTGACATCTGAGACGACACGCCATATTGCTGCTAAAAACGAGCCACTATCCTGCCTTAAGAAAGGGCCTTTCTTAGTCTCTGGGAGCGCAACAAGGAATAGTGTACTGATGGCGCATGCAACGACAATTAGGAATAGGAACGATTGGCGCCAACCAAAGTTTTCTGTGATAAAGCCGCCAACCATTGCACCAACGGCTGGCGCAATCGACACCGCAGTCCCAATTTTTGCAGACAAGGCCATTCGTTCACGCTGATCAAATACATCACGATTAACACTCTGCGCCACACAAGAAACAGAACCCCCAAATGCCTGAAAGAAACGCCAAAACATAAACCAAGAAAAGGTAGTTGTCCAATAACAGACGATCGATGAAATCAAAAACATGCCACAACCAATCAAAACAACTGGCTTACGCCCAATAAGATCGGACAGATTGCCCCAGCAAAGCACACCAATAGACATTCCAAACAGATAGATTGACAAAGTCGATTCAGCAAGACCGTCGCTGACGCCAAAGCTCTCAGCAAGTGCTGGTAGTCCTGGTGAATAAATACTTTCCGCCAAAAGAGGTACGACCACCATCATGATAACAAAGATCAGAATTCTATTTTTAACCGTAATCTGCATAACAACAGCTATCCATTTCAATTGCGTTAGTATACCACATGACGATAAATTGCACCAGCACCTCAATAGCGGAGAAAAATCAGAATTACATCAGGACACACCAGTGATCGAACCACATACTAGACACCCCTAATGCTTTGAGATATGATACGCCACATCAAGAATCAAGCAAATCGATATGAACTCGTTCTCTTCGCAAAACACGGTACGTTACCCGCTACTTACAACACTCTTTTTGATCGCATCGTCCGCTTGGGGGAGCTTGGATACTAGCGCGCTGAGAGCATCACTCATCACGGGAGCCTTTTACACTGACCAATCAGGCATATCAGGCACAGTGACACCGTGGCGACTCATTCTTAATTATAAACAGCAGGTAGATGCCTTCACAGAACTCGCCATTCGCATGAACAGTCAAACAGGTATAACAACTGGCCCGTACATTGACGGCTTTAATACACAGGTTGAATACTTCCGTATTGAAACCATACAATACACTCGTCAACACAGCGAATTGACCACAAGCCGTTTTGGATTCGGTAAACTAAAAGCTAACCTACTCAAAAAAGGCGGTACGAAAACGCCTATGCCATTTTCTAATGCCATGGCTAAACTTCCCCTCAACCCAAGCGACATCGCCTACTCAGTTCAACGAAGCGCAACCAACTTTAATGGCGCCTACACACTGGGAACCGCTGTGAATAACATCAGCACAACAACTGATGACACAAATCGCGACCACTCTATTTTTGGTGAGGTCTATCGCGCTAACTCAAGTGGCGCACTATGGCTACAGTACTCACAAAACAGTCTCGTAAATATCTTCAACAGCAATCACTACTTTTCACTGGGATACAACACCATCGACCCAATCACTATGCTGAATGGTACACTTTACCTTGGCGTCAATGATGGGTTTATTGGATTTGACTGTGGATATAAACAGTTCCAGATTAAACAGCTTGGCAACAGTCAGCTGGGTCTAGGATATGGTTACAGCCAAAATAAACAGAAGACAGTCGAGCTATCCCTACTCAACAAAAACAGTAAATCATACGAAACTACCATCAGTTGGTATATTCAGAAGCCAAAAAACACAACGCCTTACAACGTTGCCGGTGTAAAACTAGAGCACAAGCTCTAGTAGCACACAAGAGATACCAGTTTGATCGATCATTAGCGAAGCTCAGTGTAAAGCTAAAGCAAGACACTTTCTAACCATCTTGCGCCATGCTTAAGATTCACTTAAGATACTCATACACAATTTAATGGCCAATCATGCGTAAAAACACATCACAATCCACAATACTCAGCGTTGCAATACCCTGCATACTGTGCATTTACACATGGGCTACCGGCTATTCGAATAATCAAGCACCATACATCATATTACAATGTGCGATAATCAGTTTAGCAATACACGCAGTCATAGGCATCCCTTCAATCATATCCCGAAGCGAAAGATTCTATGACTTCACTGGTACAATTTCAGTTTGGGCCATGATTAGCTTGTGTTACTCGACACTGCCGACGACACACATTCAAACACGAGGGCAATTACTAGCAGTCTTATGTCTGATTTGGACAACACGCTTGGGTGGCTTCCTATTGTTTAGAATCTTAAAACACAAAAAAGACCGCCGCTTTGACCAACTCAAAAAAAACCCCGTGAGTTTTCTCATCGCATGGGAAATGAGCGCAACATGGACTGTTATTACCATACTCAGCGCACTTGCTGCACTGACGAGCGATAAACAGGCACCACTACAATCCATCGACTTTCTGATGATAATCGGCTGGATAATTGCGTTTGCAATCGAAACAATCGCCGATTGGCAAAAATACCAATTTAAATATCAACAACACAAGACACCATTCATCTGCCATGGTCTTTTCGCATATTGTCGCTATCCAAACTATCTTGGCGAAATTTTAATGTGGGTGTTTGTCGCAGGCATTGCTTGGCCAAATCTCAACGGATCATTATATCTTAGTCTAATTTCCCCTGTTTTTGTCTACATCCTCCTCACCAGGGTGAGCGGAATTAACTTACATGAAGCTTCAAATAAGAAACGGTTCGGCCATCTGAAAAAATATCAGTCATACTGTCAGAAAACACCCTTACTGATGCCAAGATTGTTCTAACCAAATAGGACACGCAACTGATGGAATCTCACTGGGTGAATTTCTTAGTAAATTTTTTAGTGAATTTCTTCAATGGAAACTGGGTAAACAGTTCGCCAATACACAAATGGCATGCTGAAACCACACCATGACAATCTGGGAACGGTTACGGTGATACCCGCCACCGCTCTTCCAAAAGGCCTGATTAGAAGCACTACTCGCCAGAGGGTTGCGAATCCTGATCAATTTCCGGTTGACTGGGCAGCATAATTGCAAGAATCTTTTGTTCTATCTCTTGTGCAAGTGCAGTGTCTTCCTCAAGCAATCCTCTTACATTATCCTTACCCTGGCCGAGACGGTTTTGGTTATAACTATACCATGCACCACTCTTTTCGATCACCCCATGCTTTACGCCTAAATCAACAATCTCTCCTTCTCGAGAAATACCTTGACCATAGATAATCTCAAAGTGCGCCTTTCTGAAAGGTGGACTCACTTTATTTTTGACAATCTTCACCGTTGTCTCGTTTCCATAAATCTCGTCACCCCGTTTCAGAGCACCCGTCCGACGGATATCCATTCGCACAGATGAGTAGAACTTAAGAGCATTACCGCCGGTCGTTGTCTCAGGATTACCAAACATCACCCCAATTTTCATACGAATCTGGTTGATGAATACGACCGTTGCGTTAGACCGCTTGATATTAGCCGTCAATTTACGTAGCGCTTGCGACATGAGACGAGCCTGCAAACCGACATGATGATCCCCCATGTCGCCTTCAATCTCAGCTTTTGGAGTCAATGCAGCGACAGAGTCGACAATGACCAAGTCAACTGCACCAGAGCGTACGAGCATATCAGTAATTTCTAAAGCCTGCTCACCAGTATCTGGCTGCGAAATCAATAAACTATCCACATCAACACCTAGTTTAGCCGCGTAAGCTGGGTCCAGAGCGTGCTCTGCATCAACGAAAGCAGCCGTACCGCCTTGTTTCTGGCACTCAGATGTAATGTGTAATGTCAGTGTGGTTTTACCGGATGACTCCGGCCCATAAAGCTCAACAATACGACCTTTAGGCACCCCACCAATACCAATTGCACAATCCAAGCTTAAGGAGCCTGTTGATATACTCTCTATTTTCTCTGCCTGGCCGTCTCCCATCCGCATGACTGACCCTTTACCGAACTGACGCTCGATCTGGCTAAGCATGGAGTCTAAAGCACGATCTTTTGCATTATCAGCTGCCTTTGCTTTGGAGTTAGAAGATTTCGTCGTTGAATCCACCATGTATCGTTCCTTATCATCTATATGTTGTTTCTTCAGCATAGCACTGAAGCCAGATTGGGTAAACTGTTATCATGCGAAACAAGACTAATCTGATTGCCACGCCTGATAACCGCCAATCAAGTTCTTCACTCCAGGAACACCCAGGTCCTGTAAGGTTTTCGCAGCCAAAATACTCTGTCGCCCGCCATTACAGTACACAATATAGGTACTGTAGGGTAAGCCCTTGAATGCCTCAAGTTGCATTGGACTTCCCTCTGCGACATGAAATTCTAGATAACCGCGTGGACAATGTGTTGCACCAGTTATATGGCCCTGCTCAAAATCAGAACGATCACGTACATCTATAAAAACAACATCATCATGTTCAGCGCGTTTCCTAGCATCAAATGATGAAATATGCTCAATTTGATCTTGTACCTGCATCACTGCATCGATATGCTTTATAACCATAGTAAACTCCAATTATTAGTGAGTCATTGTTGCCACAAAGTCATTGAAAAAACAATCCCGTGACAGTGACATACACTCAGTCAAATCATGTACCTCAGATAATCTGCTTGTCAGATATCAAAAATCCAGATAACGTAACTCATTGAGTACACAACCCCAAATCGCTAACAAGTAGAGACGATAACCATGGCCAACGAACTTCTCATACACCTGTTCTGGTTTGCGACTGGACTAGGGCTTATTCTTATTACTGGAGATGGGTTTGTACGTACCTCCAGCCGTATCGCAGCAGTCTCTGGCGTACCTGCTCTGTATATCGGTACATTCCTTGTTGGTTTCTGCACTTCTATACCAGAAATTGTGGTAACATTTATCGCGTCACAGCAAGGCGCAGTCAACTTAGCGATTGGTAATGTTTTAGGTTCTTACATTTGTAATATCGGTATTGTAATCGGACTCACTGCCGTGATAAAGCCGCTAAGAGTGAGCAGTAACACACTTGAACATGCTATTCCCCTTCTAGCTATTGCCATCATCATTACGGCCCTACTGCTTGTTGTTGGCAACTCATTTAGCGCAGTTGATGGATTCATTTTACTGAGTCTATTTTGTGGATACATCACATTGTGTTATCACCATATCAAAAAGCATCGTGATCGATTCACCTCAAACTCAGTCCACGATGGCACCGCCCTAAGCGTAACGTGTATTCTCTTTCTGCTATGCCTTGGTGGCCTCCTTGTTGGCTCTGACTGGATGGTAACATCCGCACGTGAGATCGCAAGGTGGTTTTCTATTGATGAATTAACAATCGGACTGACTGTACTCGCATTAGGAACCAGCCTCCCTGAACTAACCGCATGTATCGTGGCAGCATTACGTAACGAAGACGATATCGCAATGGGGAACATCATCGGATCCAATATTTTTTGCCTACTCTGTGTATTGTCCATCCCACTGATTATGGCCCCTCCCGGAGCCATCTCACCGGAGAAGCTATGGTTGCCCATGGGCATGATGTTACTGGTTACCACCGGATTATGGCTGTTTAGCGCAAAATTTGATAAGGTATGTCAAATTAGCCGGCTAGAAGGTGCTACACTACTCGCTATCACCGTTGTCTATCTCATTGTGACATCTGTGCATCACTGATTAACCACCAGGCAACAGATAATCAATGGATTCATGCTTTTACGTGACGATATAGCGAGAAGCCTCAAATATTGGATCAAGATAATCGCTAGAAACTTGCTTTTGATAGCTATAGTGAATACACATCCATGAATAGTAAAACATAAGACATCGAGTTCTCGCCGCATCATTGATCAGAACAATGAAACAGTCTCAGCTTTCAGAGTGGGACGACCCTATGACTTCCTGTTCTCAACAGACAATGCAGCAGGATAGTGCTGATAAAATTGCAGGTCTCCATAGCTGATCATTCATTTGGTTGGGATGTTATAGTCAAGGTTCGTTTTGATCACACTATCGACATAGGTATGCAGGGGTATGCTGATGGATCTTACGACCATGGTGATGGCAATTCCAAGTAGTGACTCTATGAATCGGCTGAAACTAGTGTCCAATATATTGAGTCCGTTATTCAGTTTGCAGACAATGTAAATGACCGCCATGGTCAGTAATGCGAGCCGTAAACTGTCAATTTTATTGAGTATGCTGCATAGCACAACGAGCGTGACGATGCAGGCAACAAAAGTTGTGGTTCCGGTGCCAAAGTACGAGAGGAAAATCGCGGGTATGGCTGAGCCAAACCCTGATCCTATGATTCGATTGATCCCTGCTTCAAGTGACTTTTGCCAAGTTGCTTGCATGACAATTATCGTTGAAATTGTGCACCATAATGCACTGACGACGGGACTTTTTAAATTGCTTATTTCAGCTAGTTGGACGCCAAGCTTGACTGCTAGGATGCAAGCAATGCTCATTTCGAGTGCAAGCACTAACGAACAATTTTTGATGAGCTTAAAAACAAGTGTGTACGCTTTCAATTTAGCCATAGAAACAACATGTAGTAGGTATTTAAATCTTATATGTTTCTTGGTTGTGGTCAAGTTTTTTCAAAGTATGCTTGCATATCGAGATGGTGGCTTGATTTGTTCATGGTTTCTATGGATAAGGTTTGCTATAATTTGACTATGATTTGGTTATACCGTCTTTTTTTCCTTTTCTAGTAGTGAATAATTCTCGCAGCGATATTG
>DBUY01000045.1:0-3709 GCA_002308435.1 Proteobacteria bacterium UBA1278
GTTGAGCTCACGACGCAGCTGATTGATGAGCGATCGATTACACCTGATGCAGCTGATTGTTTTGACATACTATCTAAGCTGTGTGAGCAACATGGGCTGATTTGCCAGCGGTTTGACCGCCATGCAACGCAAAATTTGTTGATTAGCACATCATCCTCAAAACAGGTTGACCTTCTTCTATCGGGCCATGTAGACGTTGTTCCGCCGGGTGATATCACTAAATGGCGCTTTGATCCGTTTCAAGCCATTATTGATCAGTCTACTTTGTATGGACGGGGTGCAGTGGACATGAAGAGCAGTGTTGCAGCCATGGTGTTGGCTGTTATTGCCAACCGGGAACAATGTCACCGTGCATCTTTATCGGTTGCAATTTTGCTTACCAGTGATGAAGAGGGTGATGCCATCGATGGCACGCAATATGTGATGTCGACTCTTGATGTGATGGGCTATCGCTTTCGTCATGCGTTAGTGGGTGAGCCCACCAGTGTTGATCATGTTGGGGATACTGTCAAAATTGGACGACGAGGGTCTTTGACTGGTCAAATTACTGTATTGGGTCAACAGTCGCATGTTGCCTATGCATCACAGGATATCAATCCATTATTTGCCATCAGTCAATTTATTCATGAGGCACGCTTAACACAATGGGATCTAGGCTGCGCGCATTTTAATGCAACCCAGTTCTGTGTTGTCTCAGCTCACAGCGACTGTGTTGCCACCAATGTGACCCCGCGAGAAGCAACTTGTGTTGTTAATTTTCGATATAGCCCAGCTTCAAGCCACCGCACGCTTCGCATGCAAGTCAATACCCTATTGCGACGTACCGGTATGGAATACCACGTGCAGTGGTCCCGCCCTAACCTGCCTTTCTTAAGTCAGCGTGGCATGCTTTCTAAACTGATTGCAACGAGTATTGATAAAACTTGTCAAATCAAGCCGATCTTATCCACCTCTGGTGGCACAAGTGATGCTCGATACATCGCGCAATATGTGGATGAAATTATTGAGTTTGGACCTAGAAACCACACCGCACATCAAATTGATGAGCATATTTCACTGAGTGACCTCGAAAAGCTTTATAGGATCTATCAGTCGTTTATTGATGACTACAGTCAGCAAGTAGCTCCAGTGATGATGCCACCAAAACACACACGAGTAGCAGCAGACAAGTAACGCTTAATCAGTAATTAGGAGGTTTTGGGTTGTCTTGTGGCTGCTTAAGAACACCTAAACAGCTATTTTATGATGGTTAGGGTCGGCTTTTTATCGGTACTAAGCATTGGCGCCATGCTCTGATTTCTTCCGCCTGATGACTCGTCTATGTCCTCGTCTATACCGACGTAATCTGCTACGCCACCGACACCTTCAATTTGATCATCCTCATCAAATGTGATCCCCTCACCATTCTCGTAAGCATAAATTGCAATCACAGCATCCATTGGTAAACGTATCGTGACGACACGATGCCCAAAATTAGCCAGAAAAATGATGGCATCATTATCAATTTTGAGGTCACGTGTGGCTTTCTGTGACACATTGAAAACAATTTGCCCTTCTTCGGCATACTCAGGGGGAACTTCTGTCCCGTCAAATCCCATACCAACGAGTAAATGGGGCGTTAGCTCATTATTGATGCACCAAGAGTGAATTGCGCGCACCAAGTATGGCTTGCTGGATTTACCCATAGTACTCATCGTTGATCTCCATTTCTGCTTCAGATAAGCTTTGTCTGAATGACTCTCTATCGAAGAGACGCTTGGCGTATTCACGCACGGCTTCAGCTTTTTCAGGAAGCGTGATCCCGAGCTGCGGCAATCGCCACAATATAGGCGCGATGGTACAATCCACTAAAGAAAACTCTTGGCTCAAAAAGAACGGCATTTCTTTAAATGCTGGCCCCATCTTGAGGAGATGCCCTTCTAGGGCAGATTTTGCTGCATCGTCGCTAGGATCTTGCCGAATTTTGTCGACTAGTGGATACCAGTCTTGCTCAATTCGATAGATCATGAGACGGGTTTTTGCGCGAGATACCGGATAGACAGGTAATAGCGGTGGGTGCGGAAAGCGCTCATCCAGGTATTCGATGATGATATTCGACTGATTCAACACGAGATCACGATCTATGAGCACAGGCAGTGTGTGATACGGATTAATATTTAAGAAATCCTCACCAGGATCATCGAGATCAATGTACTCAACTTCGTAACTGACTGCTTTTTCAGCCAGCACAATTCTTGCTCTGTGGTCGTATAAGTCATGACCTGTCACGTCTGATAAACAGGTGATGCTCGACTTTTTTGGCATAATCATAGCAGTGTTCTCCGAAACGCGAAAATGTTTATTATCAAAAGCTTTAGCAGTATTAACGTTTTGAGAACTGCTTTGCTTTTCGGGCTTTTACGAGACCGACTTTTTTACGCAACACGCGTCGGGAGTCTCTAGTCAAATAACCTGCTTTACGGATTGCTTTGTGCCAGCGCTCTACCCCGAGTGGACCTTCAGGCAATACCTCGACCTCAGGCTCAGCATCGGCACTGACTTCGGTGTCAGTTCCGTCTGTAGCTGTTGCACCAGCAACAGCGTCACTGTCGTCAAAAGCAACCTCTGGACTATTTTTCTTAGCAAAAAGATTGAGTGCGCGCGCAACCCCTAAGGATACAGCACCGGCTTGGCCGTTGACACCGCCGCCCTTCACAGTAACCGTGAGATCGAACATGTCTTCTTGCTTGATGAGATTGAGCGGGGCAAGTGCTTTTGCTAACCAAATTGTGTCTTTTCCGAAGAAATCATCAATTGATCGGTTGTTTACCGTAATTTTTCCGGTTCCCTCTTTCATGAATACACGTGCAGCAGAAGCTTTTCGTCTGCCGATAGCGTGATAGTATCCGTTAACGATCTGTGCTGTCATTGATAACCTCCGCTAGCTGTTTGCCTCTTACGAGATCAATTGTTATTGGCATTTGCGCTTCGTGCGGGTGGTTTCCGCGGTAGCACTTAAGCTTTGTGATCATTTTGTTACCGAGTGGGCCACGCTTGAGCATACGTTTTACAGCGAGCGTCATGACTTGCTCAGGGCTCACAGCCATTTGTTCTGCAAATGTTCTTTGTTTTAGACTTCCGATCCGTCCAGAATGGCGGTAATAAGTCTTGTCTGTACTGTTACAAACCACGTCACTACAGTTGTAGACAATAACAAAGTCGCCTAGATCCGTGTGTGGTGTGTATTGTGGCTTGTGCTTTCCTTGCAGCAAAATGGCGATTTGAGTTGCGACTCGGCCGATATTTTTACCGCTTGCATCAATGGCATACCACTTTCTTTGCGTGTCGTAGTACGATTTTGTTGTTTGTTGTTGCATAGAGTTCTCTTTGGAAGTGTCTAAACTAGGATGTGATTATACTAAATCAACTCTACTATCTCAATACCTTCCCCGATGTTTTTATACATTTTTCCCGCACCGAGCTCGAATCGCATACACATCTGTGGCCGTTCAGTCCTTCTGCGCGCACCACAGTATTCTTCTCACGACAAGATCATGAGGCGGTTTTACAAGACTGACTACGACTCATCTTGTTGAACATCTTTCTTGCTTGTCTTCGTGGTTGCTTGTGTTGATTTTTTAGTGGCATTGTCCGATTTTTTTGTCGCTTTCTTGGTTGTCGTTGCGACGGCGGCCTTCTTGGTCACTGGCTTCTTTTTGGGGGGTGTTGT
>DBUY01000045.1:4004-9152 GCA_002308435.1 Proteobacteria bacterium UBA1278
ATGGGGGGTGTTGTTTGATCTTCTGTCATACTGGGTGCGGGCGTTTCAATTGATGACGCTTCATCGACCGGTTTTTTTGCGTCGATCGTATCTGGCTTTGCTTCATCAGCCTTTGATGTTTTCTCACTCTGCTCACCATCTATGGCAGCGGCTGTATCATTCCCACTCTCGACGACTGATGTTGCCGCATCTTCATCAGCTCCTTTTGCTACAGATACATCACGAGCTTGCGCTTCATGATCAATTTGATCGCCTGACTCAGCCACGGTAGGCTTGTTGGATTCCGGAGCGTCAATACTATCATCAGCATCGTCACTTACCGTGCTCGTTCCAGATGAACCACGCCCTAGACCAGGCGCCATTGTCGGAGCTACTTGATTCTGGAACCCAAACTGATCTGTCAAAAAATGTGCTCGCTTATCTAACCAAGTTTGTTCGGATGGACTCGGCTCAAAACCAGTTAGCTGGATATCATTTACTGTCAATAGCGCCCAAAGATTGCGCATCATTACCCGGCGCCCGGCGCGTATTTTTACTTGTTCAAGACCCATGGCATGAATCATCTCGAGCAGTTCGCCCGCGACAATCATGCGCTTACTCGCTGATGAATCCAACACATCTGGTGCCGTTACACTGACATCACCCTCGCTCCCTTCGATAGCAATTGCAGGATCAAACCCTTCTAATGTTCCTCGTAAACTCACTGCAACTGTCATGGTCTTCTTATCATCACTCAATTGACATGACACAGGCACACCTGTGCTAGAAAACCATGAGGGCTCTGGCATTGACTTGATTAACTCATTTAATTTGGGGTTTTCAGGGTCAGATACGACACAATCAAAATTGATGTAAGCATAGTTATCAAGCACATAGTCAATATTTTCGTCAGTTACTGCCGCCATCTGTGGTTGGTCATCTGCATAAAATGGTCCACTCGGACGCCTGACAAGCTCGAGAAGGTCTTTCAGTTCGTTATCATTGGTCATTTCCATGACGCGTGTTAGATAAAACGGGTTACTGTACAAACGCTCCATTATATTACTTTCTGCTTTTTGTAATAACTTATCTACCCCGTCATCCTTATCTTTGACGGCATAGATAGATGCTAAAAAGTCAGCAAAATCCTTATCCGAGCAGCGCCCATCATCCTCGTCATCGACGCTGGCTTGGGCGGTTGAATTATCTTGGTTTTGTGACTCTGTGTTTTCAGGACTTTCTGTCGATTGCGCCGTTGTACTTGCGGCGACCTGCTTCGATTCTGATTGTATTTCATCCGCATGATTTTCCTCTTCACGACTCTCCTGCTGACGCTCTGTTTGCACTGGCGACTCTGCGGCCTTCTCACTTTCACTATCCTGAGAGACTGACTCAGATTCGGCTACCTGATTATTCGTCGCATTATGTTTTGCCAATATCTCATCAATGATGGTATCAACTGCTGCCTCGTTCTCTGCGCCGAGCACGTCACTCAGAACAGACGGATCCGCACTCACCAGTGCAATTACATCATCTGTTGTCTGTTGCAGAAACTCCTGCCATTTGGCCTCATCATCACGGTTTTCATAAACCGCATGTGCAAGTTTCTTCAGGTCAGCTGCGAGATCTTGCCCGGACGACGCACCGTCATTTACTGTGGGTGCCTGCTGATTGTCATTGTCTGCCATATTATCATCCCATTCTGTCGTGTACGACCAAATCTGCGTAGCGAGCACCTTATTGTGTGCAAGCAAATAGGCTGTTTACGCCCATTGGTTAAAACTTAACAAATTCATCAGCTTCATACAAGCATATGCGCCTCACTGACAACACAATCACACCCAGAACTAGTCTGTGATATTCTCTTGTTTTTACAGTCAAACTGCCCAAAGACACGGGATTATCTCTTGGCAATTGCGTACTGATTATGCTACAATAACCAACTTGTGATCATATAGGAAAACACATCGTGACTGACTCATCTCAATCACCCGATTTAGAGACCATGCGCCATTCCTGCGCCCATGTGATGGCTGCCGCAATTCAGACACTGTGGCCAAAAGCGCAATTTGGGGTTGGCCCAACTACAGAAAATGGTTTTTATTATGACGTATTGGTTGATTCAAATATCACGGAAGACGATTTGGCACGTATCGAAACTGCCATGCGCAAAATCAGAAAAAAGAAACACCGCTTCGTTCGCAGTACCGTCCCGACTGACGATGCCATCGCGCTGATGCAAACACAAGATCAGCCATTCAAAGTGGATTTACTGGAACTCCTCAAAAATAAGGGCTCTACCGCGATTGAGAAAGCACTTGATGATGACAAGGCGGCAGCAGTTGAAACCGATGCTAGCGGCCAACCGACAGTGACACTTTACCAGACCGGTGATTTCACCGATTTGTGTCGCGGCCCACACGTCGCCCACTCTGGCGAGATTGGCCAATTTAAACTGCACAAACTTGCAGGCGCTTATTGGCGCGGTGATGAAAAAAATCCACAGCTACAGAGAATATATGGCCTTTGCTTTGCAGAAAAAGCGCAGCTTGAGGCTGAAATTGAGCGCCTTGAGCAGCTCAAACTACGCGACCATAGACGCCTGGCGAAGATACTCAAAATCTACCATTTTGAAGACGAAATTGGGCGTGGATTGCCCCTGTGGCTACCCGCTGGAATGACTATTCGTCAGGAGCTGGAGTATCTGGCTCAGCGCTATGAGCGCGAAGATGGTTATGTTAACGTAGCAACCCCACATATCGCCAAGGCTTCTTTATACCACAAATCCGGTCACTTACCGTATTATAAAGAGGATATGTACAACCCCATCGAGCTTGATAACGAGGACTACTATCTTCGACCCATGAATTGCCCACATCACCATATGGTTTATCGATCCGAGCCGCGTTCATACCGCGATCTGCCAGTGAGAATATCCGAGTGGGGCCAAGTATATCGTTATGAGAAATCAGGTGCACTGAATGGCCTGATGCGCGTGCGCGGATTTTGTATGAATGATGCCCATATTTATTGCCGATATGATCAGGTAAAAGAAGAGTTTCAAAAAGTAATCGCCCTGCATGCGCGCTATTATCAACTGTTTGATATCGAAGATTTCAAAATGATTCTTGCACTTCCCGACCATGATAAAGCAAATAAATATAGCGATGATAAGGAAAACTGGGAAAAAACTGCCACAACCATTCGTGAAGCTATGGATGAAATGGGCTTTCCTTATGAAGAAGAGGAAGGCGAGGCAGCTTTTTATGGTCCCAAGATCGACTTTATTATCAAGAGCGCCTTGGGTACAGAGTATACAATCTCTACATGCCAGCTAGACTTCATGGCACCTTGTCGGTTTTCATTAGATTATCGGGGCGAATCAGGCGAGCAAGAGCCTGTGCTTGTCATTCATCGTGCACCGCTCGGTACACACGAGCGCTTTATTGCGTTTTTGCTTGAACACTATGGTGGAAACTTCCCAACGTGGCTTGCTCCTTGCCAGGTCAAAATCATCCCGATTAGCGACCGACACTGCGAGTATGCCCGGCGCGTACATGATGCGCTGTTTGCAACGAATGTTCAGTGTGCCACGGGTGGTATTCGCTCAGAAACTGACCTCAGTAACGAGCGTATGCAGAAGAAAATTCGTAATGCACAAATTGAGAAAGTCCCCTACATGGTTGTCATTGGCGATCAAGAAGTTGAGTCCGATACGATCACAGTACGATTGAGAGACGGCAGTGCACTCAATTCAATCCCTGTGAGTGCATTTATCGATCGTCTCAAAACAGAGATTGAGCAGCGAACGACCATTGAAACAGCATCAAGCGAAGGAGAGTGAGCATGAGTGAGAAAACCCCAAATTTTGAGGCGACGATGACTGAACTCCAGGCAACTGTCGAAGCGCTTGAGAAAGGCAACCTACCGCTAGAGGATGCGTTGGCTCAATTTGAGAAGGCCGTTAAGCTCTCTAAGTCATGCCAGCAAGTCTTACAAGAAGCCGAGTTGAAAATTTCTCAGATTGCTCAAGATGGTACAGAAGTGTCACCTCCTGAAGTCACGCTGGCAGCACAGTCAAAAGATAATGACTAGCCAGTCTGAGTTTAGATCGGCCGTGTCGTGCTCATCTCGCTGAGTTACGCTGACGTTGTGAAAACCCTTGATTTTTGCTATGCTAGCGCAAATTAAATAGTCTCTTTGTATGCAAAAAACACCTGATGCGTTACGTGCTCATTGCGCCCCACGCGTTGCTGCTTTTGATCAGTTCTTGCGAAAAACCCAACAGTCATGGGCATCTTCTTTACAGACGCTTGAGTCAGGGACGCAGTGGCAGGTTGAGCATCGCCCGTTGGCTCATCATGATAGCGTAATCTACCACATCCAAGATGGTCATTTTTTGGAGAAGGCAGGCATTAATTACTCATTCGTGACCGGAGAGTCTCTTCCGGCACCTGCCACGCAGACAAACTGGGCACATCTTGCTAACCAGCCATTTCTAGCAATGGGGTTATCAACTATTCTTCACCCCAAAAACCCTTTTGTTCCCACTGCTCACTGTAATTTGCGCTATTTTCAGACCTTATGCGACCAACCAACTTGGTGGTTTGCTGGCGTGATGGATCTAACGCCATTTTATGGCTTCGACGCAGATTGTGCACATTGGCATCAAACGTGTTTTCGCGCCTGTAGTGAGGTAGGCATTGATAGAGATACCTACGATGGCTTTAAAAAAGCCTGTGATCAGTATTATTATTTGCCGCATCGCAAAGAACATCGTGGCATTGGTGGGCTTTGGATTGAACACTACCATCAAGCACCATTTTCCGACTGTAAAAATCTTATCGAGTCTGTTGGCAAGCAGTTTATGACAGCTTACTTACCGATAGCACAACGACGTCAGTCTACCCCATACTCAGATGCACATCGCGAATTCCAGCTGTTTCGACGTAATCGCTATGTTGAGTTCAATTTGCTCTACGACCGTGGAACCAAGTTTGGACTCAGCATGGGGAGTCGATCTGAGTCCATATTAATTTCTATGCCACCGCAAGTGAGTTGGCCTTATGATTGGCAACCAGTTCCGGGCTCTGCTGAGGCACGTCTTCATGATGTCTATCTACAACCGCGAGATTGGCTATCATAGCAAGTACCATGCGTGGGGCTGAG
>DBUY01000045.1:9412-13291 GCA_002308435.1 Proteobacteria bacterium UBA1278
TATCTACACCCGCGAGATTGGCTAGCCAGTACCTAGCGTGGCGCTGACATGACCTTATTTTGCTGTTGCCGCGCGGCAGGCAGAAACATCGATTCGGTACATTTTATCCCAGTTTTTTCCTGTCACTAAGATTTCTCCTGAGGACATTGCGGCAATTCCGTTGCTGATTCCAGCATAATAACCACTCCGCAGCGCGGTTAAATCAATCGTGTCGAGTATTTGGTGTGTTTTCTGGTCAATACGCAAAATGCGATCGGTTGGATAATCATTTGCGTAAATTACCCCATCTTGAACAGCTAGGGCGTTGAGGCGGTATTGCTTCTTTGGAAGACATACCATACGCGTAAAATGAAAATTATTGGTACGATGGTAATATAAACAATGACTGCCGTCACTGCGAACGAGTCGATCACCATAGAGTGCGAGCCCCCACCCCTGACCACCAAAAAAATAAGTTCTCTCAACGCTTAAATCGTGAGCTCGATAAACAATGACATCACCAGTCTTCCAGGTCAGCTGAAATAATCGACCATCTGCAATAGCAATCCCTTCTGCAAACAATTTTCTTGGCAACTCGACGACTTGTTTTTTCTCTAGGTTTGGCCATTGATACTCAATCAATTTTGATTCGCCGTAACCACCAACGCTCTCAAACAATTTACCCTGATATAGCAGTAACCCCTGCGTGAAATTATTGCTATCGTGTGGCAACGTTTCGACCACCTGAAATTGACAGATATCTTTATCACCTGCGTACACCAACGGATATAGAGAAAAGAGCAGCATGACGACTATCTGTAAGTATTGTTTCAATTTTTCTGTACACATTGTCTGAACTGATCCTGCCTGCATGAGGTATTATTCATGGAGATACAAGTTATCTTACCCTGTCCAAACAGTGGACACAACAGCCATCTGATCTACCTACTTTCTGGATTGGCCAATGTTTGCCAAGTCCTATAAACGGGCCTGGAAAATACACGCTCATCCCTTGCCAAAATATATGCGAACTTATGACGATTTCTCTTCATAACTAAAAAAAGTTTTCACACCATCATATTACCTTCCAGAGTAAACTATGATGGCGAACGATCAGGCTTAGCTGATTGGGTGATGGGGATTGGGCATGGCGTCATGCTCTGGCGTGCAGGCTTTTCAAAATACACGGCGATGTGCGCAAGCTCAATCATGACTGGATTTATACCGCTTTGTATATCGCTATCGTACGCGCTATCTGTTACATATAATGCCGCTTGGCAATTTAATATTGTCTGACAATCGTCAAGCATTTGCTCAATGTGCGTGTAGTGTAACGCAAACCGATTACAATCAATAATTGGTTGTTGTCGTCCAATTTTTGCGAGCTGTGCGATAATTTCAGGGACACTGAGTAGTGGTAATAACTGACCTGATTGACGGCATGGTGTCACTTGATTAAAACTACCGCTGATGAGGGTATTACATAAAAGCCACCCCCCTTGCTTCAATGACTGCTGCGCGATATCGAGACAGCGCTTAAGGTGCTCTGGGTTTGTAAATAATGGAACAATAACGCTATCGACTGACAACTCAGATCCATACTGACTGCTGGCTTGATGATCGCTGAGCTGAACTATGGAGACTTTCTCAGCAGGCATGTCTTGGGGTAGTTTGCCGACTATCGGACTGGCTTCAATAAGCAGCGTGTGTTTTGCTGCGCGCAACAGTTCACATCTGCGCACCATATCAGAAGCGATAAAATCGGCAATTTGGTTAGCGATATTAGCTGATGCTATTGGCATAATCACGATATCCGGATCGTTTCATTGGTTTCTACAGAGAGGCTAGACTGTATAAAATCGTTATTGAGACCATACCACAAACAAAAAGCCGAGCATAGCTCGGCTTTTCATGAAGAATGTCAAATTACGCTAGACGTTATGACCACTCAGATTTGGTGATTTTGTCGGCATCACATCGCGCGGCATACCAGATCATCATACCAAATGCGATTTTGTTGATGAAATCGGCTAGGTTATAAATGATGTTCAGCTTGTCGATATCTGGATTTGGCATTAAGTAACCATAGACATAGCCAATTGGATAGATTGCCCACCCGACCGTGACGATAAAACGTAAACCATTGAATGCGATCTTTGTTGGCACATGAGATACTTTGCTGTAGATGTATCCTGCAACACCGAAGAAGACTTCATAAAGTATTGCGAACCAGGCGAGCATTCCGATACCGAAGTAAATCATGGCACTTCCGAATCCTGCCTCACCGATATAACCAGCTACTAGCATGACGACGGATGCGATGAGCAAACGCCAGAATACCGAAGGGCTGACTTTTGTGACGGCACTCAGAATCAGATAAAACTCAATGATCTGTAGTGGTACTGTGATAAACCAGTCGACATAGCGGAACGTCAGCGGCGAGGCTTGTTGGACCACCCATAACTCACGCATGTACATGTAATGCACAAAGGCAATGAATGTCACGATGGTCATGACCGTCATTGAGGTTTGCCACTTTTTGTTGACAAGCTCACGCTCTTGATAGAAAAAGATTGTCGTAGCCAACAAAGCCATACTGGTCACAAAAAAGGATATGCCAACATAATCGTCGACTGCTAATAGTGAAGCCATAGGATTCTCCATTTGTTTGAGTCAGCTAAGCTGACTGAATTCATCAGTGATTGCAGCATCAGCCCGTCTGATGACCTGCACTTAATTCTAACTTAATGCTATTTTAATGCCTTGTAAAGCAATTCACTGGCTAATTCCCGGTTTTTTTGTATTAAATAAGTCCCACATGGGCAATAATTCGCCTTTGTGTTATGATTTCAAAATGGACAATCCTTTATCACCCAGCGCATTGACTTTTTCAACAGACCTCACCTGTGTCGAATTCATTGGAAAAAAAGTCATTGAATTACTACAAGGACTTGCGACTACAGATGTTCGTAATCTACAGCAAGATGATGTGCGACCAACATTATTTTGCCAGCATCAAGGCAAAGTTTTTGCAATTGGTTATCTACTCATGCGGCAAACTGATGTGATTTGGCTGCTGACGCCGCCTGCTCATGCAAAGCAGATACTCACTAGGCTTGTACCGCATTGTCAGCTGGCACGCGTAAAAATGCACCCTCGATCAGTACGCTGTGAGGCTCAACACAGTAAAGTGGCGGCGTCAGACGGCTCATATTCCGCTAAAAGCACCACAAATCAGGTGACTTTTAATCTAGATGCGCAAACAAAAGTTACTGTTGAAGATATTGATGACACTGACCACACGCCGTTCCCCTCACCACAGTGGTACAACTGGCAGATCCAGGCCCAAATTCCGGTACTCGATGAGCACAACCTACTCCAATTCACGCCAAACCAGCTTAATCTTGTGCCATCATCTTGGGTTAGCCTGAAAAAAGGCTGTTATTGTGGTCAAGAAATCATTGCCCGCACCCATCACCTCGGCAAAGTCAAACGCGTGTTGACACGCTATCAGATCAACTCGTCCGCTATGCCACCAGTACCGAGCGGCACCATCCTGACGTTCACTGCGACTGGACAAAAAATAATCGTTCTCGCTACGGTCAATACGACCCAGGTTAGCTGGCTTCAGGCAGTGGGACCTAAGCTTAGCGAGTCACAGGATTGGCTTGATCTGGTGAATACCGATAATTCTCAGCAATCGATACGAGTGCGTGACTGTCAACACACGTCTCACCATGTATCGGCAGAAAACCAAAATGTTGATACACGCGCGTGACTGCTTGCCCATGTCTCAATGTATCGGTGGAAAACTATGTTGCCCCACCCCAACACCCGGACGCTTCACATGCAGGTTAGTCGAGTATGCATCACTTCTCTTGGCTAGGGCCTCCGGAAAAT
>DBUY01000002.1 GCA_002308435.1 Proteobacteria bacterium UBA1278
ACCCGTCCGCCACTCGCCATCATTCCAACCGAAGTTAGAACATGCTGCCGTTCGACTTGCATGTGTTAAGCATGCCGCCAGCGTTCAATCTGAGCCAGGATCAAACTCTTGTATTTTGAATTTGATTGTGACTTTAACAGTCGTCACAAAACTGTGATAGTAACCGAAGTTACTATTTATTTTGGCTATCAGAAATCACTAAAGCGCCCACACAAATTGTATCAATTCATTTTTTTAAAGAACATCCAACATCACCCCTCAGACAAAGTCAAACAAGTGACGTTAGGATTGCCATTATACCCATCGTCACCCCATTGTCAACACATGTACAGCAACAATTTTATAAAAAACCGATTTTTACAGATTCTAATTCGTTTTTCATCTCATATGGCACTACTTCAGCACGCACTATTGACGGATTACCCTTGTAATAAAGAGATAGCTCGTTGTAAAAAATGAAAACAGCCGCACAGACCTAGAGGCGATTAAGAGACTCAGGCAGCCACAAGCGCGAACACAATGTACTGTATAGACTTCATCTATAAGGAACAGATACAACAGCAGACACACTCACTTAATCACCATACCCTAGACAAAGATCATGCACGTGTTAATTGATAGCAGGTGAAGGCGCTACTATGCTTCGAATCCCGATGATACACCTGCTCTGCATCTATCTGCCAACCCAACTCACCTAATTCAGCTAAGCTGTGTGGAAAGTACACATCGCCACTATCTACATTATCAACCACCGTGATGTACAAGCGATTGACGAGTGGTAACGCTTCAGCATACACCCGAGCGCCACCAATAATCATCAACTCTCCGCTGTACTTCGCCCTTACAGTATCAATCGCGGTTGGCAAGCTGTCTGCCACAAGACAGCCATCAGCCTGGTACGCTGCCTGCTGAGTGATCACGGCATTGACTCGATCCTTTAACGGGCGCTTTCCCATTGATTCAAATGTCTTACGACCCATCACAACCGCTTTTCCAAGCGTCATCGACTTAAAGTAGGCCAGCTCTTTGGGCAGTCTCCAGGGCAGGTCCCCGTTAACCCCAATCACACGTAAGCGGTTCATAGCAACGATTAAGCCAATTGACATACCCACATTCCAGTAAAATCTCGGTTATATTATACCGCAATTACGATACAACCGCTAGACTGATACACTAAGCGGTGACTGGCTCAGACAGCATGTGGTTTAGAAAATCATCAAGCACAACTTCTGCCCGCATCACTTCGCGAAAATGTTGCTGCGCATTAAACCCAAGCTGAGCAGTTCGCTCATGATTCAACAATGCCTCTCTCAATACAGCTGTGAGTGCTTTATGGTTCAATGGATCAACATTCCAACCCGTAAATCCATCGATCACTGCTTCTTTTACCCCACCAGAGACACCCGCTATTGAAGCCACACCATAACGGGCCGCCTCAACGTAAGCAATACCAAAGCCTTCAAGTGAACGGCCTTCCTGATAAGTCGGCATCACAAAAACATCAGCACTATGCAATAACTGCTGCTTGTTAGCCTCGTCAACATAGCCGAGTAGTTTAACGCGGTCACTCAACCCTGCTGCCTCAATCATTGCACGAAGAGATGTAGAAAATTCACCTTGCCCCACAATAGACCATTCAAAATCTGCACAATTTTTTAGCATCCCCAATGCCTCAACCACATACTGAAGCCCTTTACGAGGCTCAAGTCGACAAATTGACAACAGGCGACGACATGACGACTCTGATGCTGAATCCGCCAATTCTATATCTTTTAAACCATATGTAGGTGGAATCACACTCGCTTTCACATGCGCCAAGTCAACTGCTGCTCTCATCATCGCCAGCGTAGCTTGTGAGTTGGCAACTACATGCGTAACGCGACGAAACAGCACCTGCATACGTTGACGCTTCTCTGCAGGCACCTCCAAATACTCTTGCCCATGAGCCATCACAACCACCTTTTGTGCGCGCGCCGGCACTGCTGCGAGCGACTTCCAACTATCGCATATCACGATATCTTGTCGCCGCAATGCAATACTAATCCGCATACGCTTAAAAAATGAACGCAATAGCTTATTCATCGGCAATGAATACACTTTAAACTGGGATGTACGATAATATCGATCAGGATAAACAGAAACTTGATACTGAGCAGATAACCCTTTCGCTAAGGCCAACATTACTGACTGCATCCCCCCCACTCGTGGCGGAAAAGTCTGTGTAACGATGATGATCTGCATCATTGTCCTCCTTAAGTTCAGTGAACCAATCCTGAGTTAGGGCTTTGGTTTTTATCAATATTAACAACATCTATTGATGAGCGCCAACAATATTGACCATATTTGAGCAATGCCTGTGGTGAAAACCCACTAGATTGTTCATATTTATGCTGACTTGATTGCGCCGATGACGTTGCAATCGAGCTTATTGTTGATAAAAGGTGAGCCCGTATCATGACCACCCCAACACGCAGTGCACTATTCGCCACCAGTGCCAATTGTCCTGCGAGCATGCATAAACCAGCAGTCCAAGGGGTCATCCAGATACCAAATAACAAATATGAGCCACCTGTTGATAGCGCAACAGTTATCAAGTAGTACATACGAACAAGGGCGAGATTACTATCTACTAAAGCATGCCATACCAGCCCATGATCGCTCCAGTTGACGGCGTGTGACTTTGGCAAAAACTGTGAATACAGTACATACATTGCACGCACGGTTGGCTGCGCAAGACTGATCACACAAGGACACGCACTAACCAGTACAGTTGCAAATATGCGTAAAGGCAGCAACCAACCCTGTTGAGGCAGAAAGATGTGCCAAGCAACTGCAGACAAATAACCTACGCCGATAACTAATGGAATCACATGTCGTAAAAGTCCATCAATAGACGCAGATTGTTCAGAAGCGTCGCGCTCAAGCGATGAAACATGACTGCGCATTTGATCCCCCAGCATAATGACACCCATTGTTTTCCAACAATCACAAAAATATAATGCGCCAACCGGTGTGCCCGACCAACTGGCCAACATCAACAACAAAAATGAATATCCCCACGAGACACCCATTGCCAACGTTAATGAGCCAGCAAGATCAATCACTTGCTGCTGGTTTGTAGACTGAATCGGGTAGCTAGACCATAAGCCAAGGACGGCCATAGACGCTATTACCATTGAAAACAAGCCCGTATGAACACCATATGTAGCAACCGCTAACCCTGCAAAAAAAAGACAACCAGCTTCAACACGCCAGATACCATGCTGGACCCATAACGAAAATCGGTTATTTACATACAACGCTGCCATCAGGCGCTGAAAACCACTCACCACCACATAAGTAGAAAAAACGCGCCAAAATACAGAATGTGACAACGAGGGATAGCAAACAGCTGGCGCTAATGCCATAACAGCAACAGCTGCACAGATCCAAAATACCCTGATCAAGCCCGTATTGTAAGCAAAAAACCGCTGTCGCGTTGCCCACATACTGAGTAAAACAGCCACCGCAGTAACCCACCAATACAATAGATTCATTCGGATACCCGTCAATGAACGAGCAAGTGTATTACTGGCAAAACCCATCACGAGAAAAAGAAAACCATAGAGTGTGCCAGAGTAGAGAGTCTGTTTTCTACGATGCTTACAACAAGTACCCAATGCTCACAATCTCCTTACAACCAATATACAAATACAAATAATAGTAGCCAAATGACATCCACAAAATGCCAATACCAACTGACGGCCTCAAAAGCAAAATGTCGTTCAGGAGTAAAGGCCCCCAGATAAATTCGAAATGCAATCACGGCCAACATAATCGTCCCCAAAAACACATGAAACCCATGAAATCCGGTCATCACATAAAAAACGTTAGCGTAGACACCGCTATTAAATCGCAAGTCCAAATGCGAATAGGCCTCTGCATATTCAACAATCTGCAAATAAAGAAAAAGCGTGCCCAGTACAATCGTACACAATTGCCAACACAACGCCTGACGCATCTTACCACGCACGATGCCCCAGTGTGCAAGCGTGATCGTCAGTCCACTAGTCAACAAAATAAAGGTATTCCAAACAGGAATCCCCCAAGGGGGCATTGCTGCATCTGGCCCTACGTAACGGGATGGGTCGGGTGTCTGAATCAAAGGCCATTGATTCACAAATGATGGCCACAACAGATAGTGTGTCAACTTGTCATCAGCAAAAGCACCACCCAATCTCGGGATCGAGATCATTCGAACGTAAAACAACACGCCAAAAAAAGCGATAAAAAACCACAGTTCAGAAAAAATAAACCAACCCATGGACCAGCGGTAATAGCGCTCGGAAAGTGCATATTCCTCAGCCGTAGCATGCGCATCATCCTCAATCGCAGCATGAAACCAAAAGCCTGCAATCGTGACCATCGCCAGTAAGCCAAGCAAGAGCAAATATGGACCAAACCAAGCGCCATGCAACCAATTTACAATGCCAAGCGCGATACACAAAATCGCCATCGAGCCCAGAATTGGCAGCGCGCTGGGAGCAAGTGCCTTGTGTGCCATTAACAATACAATAATCTAATCATCCGAATGTAGCACATTATGATGGCCGTGAACATCCCCCAGACAAGGGATACAACAGGCAATATTAGCCATTAATCAACGTGAGGTCGCCTTGCATTTTTTTCCAGGCGCTCCCGTCATCAGGGCCCATTAAAAAATGCGTCACCGAGAAAGGCTGTAACGCTAAGGGCAACGACTCGGATAACGTTAATGTGTGAGTAATTGATTGCGTCGCATTCGCTGCAATAGTAATCATTTGCTCATGATGCATGGGGGCATAATGGACAAAAGGCTTTACTTCTGATGGCGCAATTTTTGCAAGAAACCGTAATGTAATTGGTTGATTAGATCGATTAGTGACATTAATCGTCACCGGCTGCGACCGATCAGATTGTACTGATAAACTAGATTTCTGCATGACCGCTGTGATTGGGAGACGATAACCTTTGAGCTGAACGTCGACAAAAATAGCTGCAACACCAGACTGCCCAAGCCGATCCTGGCCAACCGCCACGGAGCCACTCGATGAAGACGCACCATGCACATGACCGTCTTCATTCAACCAATAATACATAAATATCATGATGAATGTCATTGAAAAAGCAAACGCAAGCAACGCACTTAACCAAATGGCGGTACTGAGCTTGCGATGTCTTAATGGTGAATCCTGTACACTGAATAGCTGCCAGCACCACAGTACAGCACTGACCAACACACCGGTAGCAAAAAAGAGCATACCGTACCAAGCCACCATCACGCCGTGCAACCATTGTAAAAAACAGAGCATACCCGCCAGCAAAAAACCCATCAAGGTGAAAGGCATTATGCCACTCAATGTATTAATCATATTGATATATCTTATCAGTCACCATTGGCGCGCGAGAAAAAGTGTGCTCTGGTGCTGGAGAATCTACTGTCCACTCGAGTCCCCTAGCGCCCTCCCAAACTTGAGCAGTCGCTTTGCGCTGCAACCAGAACCCCTGAACCAGGGCAAAAACGAATAGCAGCTGGGAGAACCCAAAAATAAAACCACCGATCGATGCAATCAGATTAAAATCAGCAAACTGTAGCGCATAATCAGGAATACGCCTTGGCATGCCAGCAAGACCCAAGAACTGCATCGGTAAAAAAGTAAAATTTGCCGAAATCGTACTCAACCAAAAATGCCAGGCCGCCACAGACTCACTATAATAATAACCCGTCCATTTCGGATACCAATAATACACACCCGATAAAATAGCAAAATAAACGCCTGTAACAATCATGTAATGGAAATGACCAACGACAAAATACGTATCCTGGTACTGATAGTCTAGTGGGACTATCCCTAACATCACACCGCTGAGACCACCAAATGTAAACAACGCAATAAATGCAACCGCAAATAACATAGGCGCCTCAAAGCTCAGTGATCCATCCCACATCGTCGCCAACCAGTTAAACACTTTCACCCCCGTTGGCACTGCAACCAACAATGTTGTCGCCATAAAGAAAATCTGGATACCTAGCCCGACACCGGAGGTAAACATATGGTGTACCCACACAATGAAAGACAGTACAAATATGCAAACAATCGCATAAATCATGGACATTTTACCGAAAATCGGTTTTCTCGAAAACGCAGGCACCACCTCTGAAATAATACCAAAGGCCGGCAGCGCAAGCACATACACTTCTGGATGTCCAAAAAACCAA
>DBUY01000063.1 GCA_002308435.1 Proteobacteria bacterium UBA1278
AATCAGTACGCACTTCGCTTTGAAGCTTATCATGCTGGGTGCATTCGAATTAATAAGACCGCCTATGATACTGCGCTTGTCATTCTCTGCGACCGTATTATTGAAACAGACTCGACACCCTATACCGAGCTAACCCGTCAAGATATTCTTCGCTGGCATACTGAGCACAATCCTGATCTTATTCTGATCGGTTGCGCGCATCACAACTCCTATACGCTTTATGATGATATTCAAAATCATCATCAACACATTGGGGTTGAAATCATGTCGACTGCAGCTTGTATTCATGCGTATATTGCAATGCAGGTTGAGCAGCGTCGCGTGTTGTGTTACCTTTCTGCGGCGTGATAATGGCGCTCGCTAACGCTTATCAAGCAAGCGTAAAAATGATTTTACACGTGGATTATCAGTCGTCTTGAAAAAATCTTGTGTATCTGTGTTGATAACGACCTTACCCTCGTCCAGCATCACGATTTTGTCCGCGAACTTTCGTGCAAATCGCATTTCGTGTGTCACACAAATCATGGTCATACCACTTTTGGCAAT
The DNA here is from genome assembly GCA_002308435.1 of Proteobacteria bacterium UBA1278. GTDB lineage: Bacteria > Pseudomonadota > Gammaproteobacteria > Comchoanobacterales > Comchoanobacteraceae > UBA7916. Next base: position 547 of record DBUY01000063.1, read on the forward strand.
ATCACTGAGTACGGCAAGCACTTCAGATACCATTTCAGGATCTAATGCTGAAGTTGGCTCGTCAAATAACATCAACTCGGGCTCCATACAGAGTGCCCGTGCAATTGCAGCGCGTTGCTGCTGTCCACCAGACAAGGTCACCGGATACTTATCTGCCTGATCGATTATTTTTACACGCTCAAGATAGTGCTGCGCCATCTCTATGGCTTTTAACCCACTTATTTTTCTGACGTGATGTAGTGCTAATGTACAGTTTTCTAGAATCGTGAGATGCGGAAACAAATTGAAATTTTGAAAACACATCCCTGTTTTTTCTCTAATATGACGAATACTGAGCGGATCATCGGTTAACCGAACGCCTAGCACAGTGACAGAGCCTGTTGAAAACGTCGATAATCCATTTAGGCAGCGAATGAGAGTCGTCTTACCGGATCCAGACGGGCCACATATCACTACTCGCTCATCGCGCTCAACCTTTAGTGAAACTTTATCCAGGACTTTTACGCCATTGATCTCCTTACTGACGTGGCGAACATCGACTGCCTTACGCATACGAACCATATCATCACTCCTTACAGACCAGCTGTCTATTTTATCGAAACACTTTAATTTGACGCTCAACGCGATCGCTTATACGCGATAACCCATAACAAAGCACCCAAAATACAAACCCTATCATCAGATAACCCTCAACCGCGTAAGGCATCCACTCTACACGCGCTGACGTGGCCTGCATCATTCCAACGATATCCAATACTGCAACTGTTGACAGTAATGTTGAGTCTTTGAGTAGTGCGATGACTAAGTTCATTATGGAAGGATATGCAATCTCCAATGCTTGCGGCATGATGATATACATCATCGCTTGATACTCACTGAGTCCGAGTACCGCCGCAGCCTCATATTGACCTGAGGTAATTGACTGCAAACCACCGCGTATCGCTTCCGCCATGTATGCTGCGCCAAAAAATGTGAATATCCAATACAGACGGATAATTTTTACGGACTGTTTTGCATCGAAGAAAAAATATGGCAACACTAATGTCGCAAAAAATAACAAACTCACTAGTGGCAGACCACGAATTAGGTCAATATACAATTTAATGAGACCTGAATAGATTCCCCATTTCTTTTGCCGGATAAGTGCACACAGTAGTCCAATGACAAAGGCATTACTGATGCTTAGTGCGCTAAAAAGTAAATTAAACAGTAAGCCGCCCCAATACTGCGCAGGAACGATAGTCAACCCAAAAAGTCCACCATAGCTGATAAAATAACTGATCACTGGCATTCCAATGACAAGTAGAGCCCCAACCGCCAAACGAATGACAGACAACCGAACCTGCCATAAAATAAGTAATTGAGCTGAAATAGCAATAACGAGGGCATCGACTCGCCATGCTTGATCGGCTGGATAAAGACCGTACAAAAGGTGTCTTGCATTTTCTCTGACATATACCCAACAGGCACCGCGCGGTGTACATTCAGTGATTGAACCAGACCACACACTGTCAATGATTGACCATCTGACCATAGGTACAAACAGAAAAACCAGCACAATAAGCCAGGAAAGTGTAATTAGCGTATTCAGACGCGTGTCAAAGCAGCTATGAATCGTGTTGCGTGTTCGCACAATAGATTGATGAATGGCCATCATTTCATGTCCCCAATACCCACTTCTTTTGTCTAGTATTGACCCAATTCATACTCTGAATGGTTACCAATGATAGAGCAGCATAAACCACCATGATGATTGCGATAATCTCAAATGCTCGCCCTGTTTGATTCAGTACCGTACCTGCGAAAATCGCAAAGACCTCGGGATAGCCAACAGCCAGCCCTAACGATGAATTTTTCGTGCAATTTACGTAATGACTCGTGAGCGGCGGGATAAATCCTGGCACTGATTGTGGTAAGATGACTTGACGGAAGCACTGCCATGGGCTCATAGATAGTGTCTCAGCAGCCTCTTGTTGCCCGACAGGAACACTGAGTATTGCTCCTCTGATACTCTCAGCATTGTACGCGCCGGTATATAGAGACAAGCCCAGAAATAGTGCAATAAACTCCGGATAAATATGATATCCACTGACGTTAAAACGTCCAATTTCTGGAGGGATTAGTGAGTTGCTTAACCAGAGTGCAATGATAACGAGGACGAGATAGGCGGATGTTGTGATTGTACAGACTGGCAGTAGTTGATAACGCTTGATTGAATATGAGGCGATTTTTCTGTACTGAAATAATCGTAATAGCAAGACATGCGCAACCCAAACCCCCATCAGCCCTATTAGCATTTCCTGAGATGCGCCTATCTCAGGAAAATAGATACCTCGATTGTTAAGTGCAATCAAACCTGCATGCCATGTATTGGGCACAGTGGGCGTTCTTAAGACCCAGATATTATACCAGAAAAGTATTTGTACCAATAATGGTACATTTCGAAAAACGTGAACATACACACGACCGGTACCACGTATCAATGGATTCGGGCTTCGACTACTAAGTGCAACAATCACCCCGAGTTCTGTGGACACAATAATTGCAAGCAAGCTCACTACAATCGTATTGGCAATTCCGACTAGGAGTACATTCAGATTATTATGATAGCTATTATGACTGAGCCATTTTTGTGTGATACCGAACCCACTTTTTTGCGCCAGAAAAGACCAATCAAGGGTCAAATCAAATTGCTTGAGGTTATCATGGATGTTCGTAACCAGTATGGATATGCACAATGCAAGCCCAATTAACCCAATCAATTGACCAAGGATATACGTTGTTGACATGCCTTTCTTGGCATGGTCATTTGTATTCATCGCTTCCCTTATCGACTTGGCATCGCATACATGAGTCCATTCGGGGTTGTCCAGAGCGCGTTGTGCTCACGCTTGATTGATATTGAGCTATTTTCACCCAGATTTCTTGTATATATCTCACCGTAGTTGCCAACCTGGGTGATGATTTGCGCAGCAAAACGTTGTGGCAGACCAATCGCTGATGCCGCATTTTTAGTCATCCCGAGAAACTGTTGTATATCTGGATTCTCTCGGCTCACCGACAAATAATTCTCCTTATTCAGCCCCCACTCTTCTGCTTGAATTGTAGCGAGTACTACCCATCTAACCACCTTGAAGAAGTCAACATCGTCATCTCTTACCACAGGTGACAATGGCTCCTTCGAGATAATCTGATCGAGTATAATATGCGCATCTGGCTGGCCCATTACAGATTGTAGCACGTGCAGTTGTGATCGGTCAGATGATATTGCGTCGCAACGGCCAGCTTCATAGCTACGAATCATTTGTTCTGATCGCTCAAAATAGATTGGCTTGAACTTTGCCCTATTTTGGGTCATGTAACTGTCGAGATTGATCTCGCTCGTTGTTCCCTGAACGAGACAGATACTGGCATTGTTTAGCTCGTGAATTGTCTGGACTTTGGTGCTCTTTCGTACTAACACTGCTTGTCCATCGTAGAAAATGACAGCCGGGAACAATACATTTAATGATGCCTCACGGGTAAAATTCCATGTGGTGTTGCGAATCAGCACATCCACTTCTCTCGCTGCGAGTGCAGCAAAACGTGATTTTGAGTCCAGAGGCATAAATTCTACTTTCTTGGCATCGGCAAATATGGCTGCTGCAATAGCCCGACAGAAGTCTACATCAAACCCCTGCCATTGGCCCTGACTATCGATGTAGCTAAACCCGGGAAGACCAGTACTCACTCCGCACTTTAGATAGCCGCGAGCTTGAATTGACCGGAGTGTATCGCCTGTGCCTGCGCTCATTAGCGGGCAAACTAATAGCATGACGAGGGCAATAAGAATTGGCATAGTGTAGCGACGAGGTGTGACTCTGTTTATATAATAATATGTTAAGATTTAAATACAAGTACAATGTCGCATAAGAATTGATTGTGATTACATTTTATAAACTGCTTGGATGGTCTTCAAAATGACACCTGATTCACACTCCGCCGGCGCAGTGCGAAGTGTGCGAGCGCACTGGTTGGGCATACTTCTACGGCCCGGTCTCTGGTCTGGTTTGCGTGATCACGCCGAGCTTGTTCAACTAATCCGTAGTGTGTGGATCAAAACTACCAGTTCAGCGCAATAATTTGGTTGATTTTTTCCGCGTCTTTATGCATGTTCATGCTGGTGTAGTTATCTCGCATCATGACCAGTGAGTCGTGTAACAACTGCTTTGAGTCAGTAAATACCACGACATCAGTGAGGCGCTTCTGGCTTGCAGCGAACGCTTTCCTAGCACGATACTCACGTGCAATATGATAGTTTTTCTTCATGAAGACCTCGCGTATTTGTGACGCCATGTAGGCTGTCTCTGGCACGTAACGACTTTTCGGATAGCTCGCCAGTAACCTGTTTGCTGATACCAACGCGTCATCGAGTATTTTTGTATCTGTATAACCGTAACGCTCCCGTGTTAATCTGGGCACCCAATGGCGCGTGTTGAACTCTTCTAGTGAAGCCAGAGTCTTCATGTACAGCGCATAGTCAACATCAGCCTCGTATGGATAGATTTTGATGTATTGATCAGCGGTATCAGCTGCCCGTGCGTACTCTTTTGCCTTGTACAAACTGTGCATAAGCTCGAGTCGATATATTCTAGCATTGGCGCCAACCTGGAAATTATTACTCAAATGGGTCAGTGGATCTATGGCTGCATGATGCTTATTACTGGATAGGTTTTTCTTGGCTTGATGTCGTAGTACGTCTTCGCTCTCACCAATACCCTCTGTTGAGGCATCTTGACATGCTGTTAGTGTCAGCAATAATATTGCGGCTAAAGCGATGTAGCTGCTGTGTCTGCGTGTTGAACTAAAAATATGCGACATTTTGGCCTCTGTGTTATTAAGTTATATCGGAATGTATTATAATGCCAAGTCTTATCGGTTGTAAATCCCTGACATGAAAAAGCGACTACGTGCACAATACATTGTTGAGTTAGAATCAAAATCGGTTCGACTTGATGTTTTTATGTCAGGGCAACTGCCCGATTACTCACGCAGTCAAATTCAGAACTGGATACGCTCAGGATTTGTTCAGGTTGACGCGGTCGTCTGTCTTAAACCTAGGGCTCAACTCTCTGATGGACAATCTATCTTACTGGATGTTGAAATTGACGCGCATAGCGCGGCCGAGCCTGAGAAGATAGCGCTCGATATCTTATTTGAGGACGATGACCTTGTTATTCTCAATAAGCCGGCCGGTCTTGTGGTACACCCTGGCGCAGGCAATGCCCGTGGTACCATGATGAACGCTCTTCTTCATCACCATCCACCTCTCTCGTTACTGCCACGTGCTGGAATTGTTCACCGGCTTGACAAGGACACCACTGGTGTCATGATGGTTGCAAAGACACCTGCAGCCTTCCAAAATCTGACGCAGGCACTTTCGGAAAGACGTGTTAAACGGCAATATCTTGCTATCGCTGACGGAGAAATCAAGCAAAGCCAGGTCATTGATCAGCCCATCGCTCGGCATCCTGTTTATCGACAAAAAATGGCCATTCAGCATCACGGTAAACCTGCTATTTCACATATCAGTTTACTACAACGCCTGACGAGATACACGCTCGTCTCTGTGACGCTTGAAACTGGCCGCACGCATCAAATTCGCGTTCACTTGCAATCCATTGGCCATCCTATTCTTGGTGACTCAACTTATGGTAGGCACCGAGGTTACCATCGGCTAACTGCAGCCGTGGCAAGTGATGTATTGGCATTCAAACGTCAAGCATTGCATGCACAGACGTTGTGTTTCATACACCCTATCACAGATCGTCCTTGTGAGTTCACTGCATCAATACCGGCTGACTTCCAGCATCTGATTTCGATTTTACAACCGGAAAATGAGCGACCATAGGTGGTTCATCCTTTCCATGCTCAATTGTGATACGCACTAGACCTTGAGCGTGCTCAACTGCTCAGCTGCCCTGTGCGCGTTGAATGAATCAGCCGCTGGTATCAGGATCTTGTGCCAAAATGCTTCCTCTGTGATGCCTATTTCGTAGCTACCTGATCCGCTGATTGTGCGAACATGCCAAAAAACTGCATCAATTACGCGATCTTTCTGACTGTCTGACCATGAATTCCATAACTCCTCTTGCCATGCTAGGTTGCAGATTTTGAAGTCAACATTCCGTAAGGGCGTCATTAACCAGTCACAACAGAAGCGAGCGACTGACTGTGCGGCAGTCGTTTTTTGTTCACAACATTTTGCTTGTGACGCTATCAACATGCTTAGCACCGTTTTGTGGTCTTCGTGACGAAGTTTTTCGTTTGAAAATGCTTGGTCTTCGGGCGATAGTTGATTGTATACGAGACCATGTAGCTCAATGGCTGTTTGCTCTCCGAGTGTACTGAGCGCAACGGTGGCGTAGCGTTCTGCAGACTGATATGGTTGACTAACGCGATCATCCAACTCACTTCCGTCTAATTGATAAAATCGATAGGTGACATTTTGTGGTATCCACTGAGGATTATCGGCTAAGAAATTCCCCATGTCATGTAGCTGAGGGTTTGTTAAATCGACGTCTAGAAAAAATCGATCGTCACAAAATGCAATCGTGACCTGTGCGTCACAAGTCGCGTATTGAGCTGCAAGTGCAATCACGATATCAATCTTCTGCCGTCCAGCAGGTTGCGTACCGGCAAATAGTTGATATGCCCTGGAACACTGTGGCAGTGCGAACACGGAGTTTTGTCCAATTTGAGCGTCGTTGACTTCGGTCTGCCCGGATTTTGTGTCAGTTGGATTCGACTGAACTGGTTGTGATTGTCTATTTGAATCTCTAACCGGGTTTGTAATCTGCGCAAGACACTCATCATAGTGCATGACAGGTGATTTACTTGGGAATAATTGGTCTGCAAAGAGTTGGCTGTCTATCTCCACGCTATTTGCCCATGGTTCATCAGAGTGCTTCAGTGCGGATCCGATTCGATGAATGATCTCAGCAGCAAGCATCGTTTGATTTCTATCCGCATTAAGTTGGTCGTTTGTACGGTCTTTACGATTGGTTGCTAATTGTATGATGACTCGATCTGGCTGAGCATATCCACAATCGTCGATGATTCTCTTGAACATCCCCAGTATTTTTTCATCTTTTTGCCGTAGCATCGACTGCAAAAACAGGCTATCCATACAGCCATCGATATCACAGCCTATGACGATGTAATGTTTACCTTGCGGTGTGGGTGAGGATTTTTCTGATATGATACTCGTTGATTTCATCTGCTTGAATTGTATTTGCCATCTTTTTTATCCTATGAGCATCGATCCATGAATGCAAGTTTCGCTTCAATGTTGCATTTTCAAGATCTGAAAAACAGTTTAGCGAGCCAGATACTGAATGTTTCTAGATAGAAACAGCAGACGCACTGATGCCGAGTTGCGCTAACTTTTCTTGCCACCAGCGCTGTTGAAACTCGATAAAATCTTTTGCAGCGGGTAATAAGATATCTTCCCAGAAATCAGTGCCCGTCACACACGGTGTCAGTGTCCGCTCTCCTTTTATGGTGTCCACATGCTGATAAATT
>DBUY01000018.1 GCA_002308435.1 Proteobacteria bacterium UBA1278
TTAAGTAAATGCCTTGGTTAGTTTTATTATTTTGCTGAGTTACGACATATACGGGCGTTTTTACATTGTGTGCTAGGCCATGTAGATTGGAGTTTATGACGATTTTATCATTTCTTGACAGGATTAGATAAAGTAACCCAGCAGAAACACAGAGCCCGAGTGTGATGACCAAGCTGATGGGCGTTATTTTTTTCAACACTCTAGTAAATGCACTGATGTCATCCAGCGTGGCCTGCGATTGCTTGGTCGTCATATGTTGGGATGTCCTCGTTTAGGATTGGCCTTAGGGCATTTTTTGTGCTGCGTATCCTTGCCACTACAGAATAGAAGACCAGATTGATTAGGTCAAGTTTGGTCAGCTTAGCCTATCATTATGTGAATTGGTTGAACGGCCTTATCTTATGTGTTTAGCAACTCAGAACGTGATCTTCAGTTGTAGTTTTATTTTTCGAGTGTTACTGTTCACTGGTATACTGATCACACGATTCTAGTCCTTGTCTGTATAAAGCACTAATGGGATAACAAATGCGCATATTGATTACAGGTTCTGCCGGCTTTATTGGTTTTCACTTGGCAAAGGCACTTGCTGATGATGGGTACCAGGTCTTTGGTGTTGATAACCTCAATGACTATTATTCAGTGTCGCTCAAAAAGGCAAGACTCCGTGCATCAGGGTTTGACACTGATGCGTATCCCGCTGAGTCTATCCTGATTTCAACACAATATCCTCAGTATCGTTTTCAGTTGCTGGATCTTGCTGACCGCGACCATTGTCATGCATTTTTTTCCCAGCATCAGTTCGATGTTATTTGTCATCTTGCTGCACAAGCGGGAGTGCGCTACTCAATTGATCACCCGATGGCATATATCGACGCAAATTTAAATGGCTTTTCACATGTATTGGAAGCAGCAAGACAGCAAAAAATAAAACATTTTGTTTATGCCTCTAGCTCATCGGTGTATGGATTGAATCAACAGCATCCTTATCAGACTCAGCACTCAGCGGTACATCCTGTTTCTTTGTATGCAGCAACAAAGCGCTCAAATGAACTGATGGCCCACGCTTACAGTCATCTATATCAATTACCAACGACCGGCCTGCGCTTTTTTACCGTGTATGGTCCGTGGGGCCGGCCTGATATGGCACCAATGTTGTTTATGGATGCAATTCTGTTAAAGCAGCCAATTAAAGTATTTAATCATGGTGCGATGTTTCGTGACTTTACGTTTATCGATACCGTTGTGGAGGGTTGTATGCGCGTGATTCGCACGCCACCATCGCCTGATGTGTCATGGCAAGCGGGTTGTCCCCAACCAAATGTGTCAAGTGCGCCATTTGTCATCTATAATATTGGCGGTGAAAACACGATCCGTTTAACAGACTTCATTCGAACAATGGAGCAGGTTTGTGGAAACAAGGCGCATCAAATCATGATGGACGTGCCTGCTGGCGATGTCTTACATACTGAGGCTGACATGCAAGATTATAATCAAGTCTTTGGCGAGCTTCCAAAAACGTCTCTGATTGATGGGTTAAATGCACTTAAAACATGGTATGTTCAATATCGTGCCCATGACCATGATGTGACTAAACAGCGGGTCGAGTAGATGGATTTTTCGAGGGTATCACGACCTGCATTAATTGGTAATCGATACAATTCATTTTTGTCTGCGCATTCCTTTGTAGCGCTTGTGGTGGTGATTACCATATATAGATGGATTGTTTTGTATACAGGATCGCTGAATCTTCATTTTGATGAGGCGCAGTATTGGTTGTGGGCGCAAAATCCAGCATGGGGTTATTTCTCCAAACCACCGATGATCGCTTGGATGATTGCTGCTTATCAATTTTTCTTTGGTGATAGTGTGGTTGCACTGAAATCATTGTCGTTATTTACTTATCTCCTGACGAGCGGTGTTGTCTACTCCTTGGCGTGTCGTGTTCATAATCACCAGGTGGCTCGCTATAGTGTATTGTTGCTGCTGACGATGCCTGCGGTATCGATTTCATCGCTTGCGATTACAACAGATGTTTTCCTGATTTTTTTCTGGTCTGTGGCACTGTGGCTATTGGTCCAGTCTGATAATTCGTCTGGTGGTGTGCGCTTTGGTTATTTAGCTTTGTTAGGTGTCACTATTGGATTGGGTTTGCTTACAAAGTACACAATGGTGCTTTTTTTACTTTCTATGGTTTTGTGGTACTTGCGGTTGCCAACTACTCAGTGGCCTCGTTTATTCATAGATGGTGTTTTTGTTGCTGTAATTGCACTTGTGGTCATGTCGCCGAATCTTTGGTGGAATGTAACGCACCAAATGGCATCATTTAAGCATTTGCATGAGATTTCCCAGGTGTCCTCTAGCCGTTTTCATGTTGGTGAACTTCTTAGTTTTTGGGGTGCTCAGGTGGGTGTGGTGGGCTTATTCTCTGCACTTCTTTTTGTACGATACTGTCTATGCTCGCTACCCAGAGCGTTATCCAATCAATCTACTTATCGATGGTTCTGTTTTTTCATTGCTTTTTTCATGATTATTTCGCTCCAAGCATTGGTTTCTCGTGCTTTTGCAAATTGGGCGGCGCCTTGTTATATTGCGGCGATTATCTGGTTGAGCCACACATTATGCGCTCATGGTCGCAAGCACTTACTCATAATATCAATTGTTGTGAATTTGTTGACGATGGTAGTGGTCTATCACTACGAAGCGTTATACAAGCAGGTTGGTATCCCGATTTCAAAGAGAACAGATTTGATGCGTGCTACTCGTGGTTGGCCCGAGCTAGGGCGTTTCGTTACTAATATTATGGAATTGAATGATGAGGCTATTTTATTAGTGGATGAGCGAAAAGTGCTTGTTGAGCTCATCTACTATGCTGGACCGAAAGCTCGAGATGGCCAAATATTTAATGGTAATCGTGTCATGAAAAATCACTTTCATCTCACGCAAGATCTCGATCAACTCACTGGCAGAAGTTTTATATGGGTAACACGTGCTAACAATATTGCCCCATATCAGGATTATTTTCACTCTATTGACAAACTTCTTTGTTATGAGCCGTCACCGCATGATCGTTTTTGTGCCTATAAATTTGAGTATTTTACTGGTTATTATTATAATGAGCGGCAGCCTTTGTATTGTAATACGACTTCAAGATGCTGCTATTATTTTGATGGAAAAGGGCCTTTATCTAAATGCTTTATGGATAACATGTGTAAAAATCGTGGCTGGGACTAATCTAGCCCGAAGTTTTTCATCTGCATATTGACGATACCCATGAGTACGCCATGGTTTTGGTATGTCATGATGTTAGTATGCACGTGAATATAAGGAAATTGTTTGTTGCTTAGCTATGTCGACAGAGCGTTAAGTATGCATGGCATATCTTAACAAAAGAGATGTGTTTGGATTTTTGTCTGTATTCTAGACGTATTTCAATCTATTCTGTGATAGAGTTACAGGACTATGTAATTGACTGGTTTTTATTGATGTCCGTAAAAAATTTAATTCGGATTGTCTAGTCAAGTACTTCTAATGAGGGATAATCATGTGGGCTGAATTCCGATCTCTGCTTGCTTTTTCTGTGGTCGCCTTTTTGGTATTTGTGTTTTTTCCGACGCTTGATTTGCCGATTTCTCATTTTATGATGACATACCGGTTGTTTGATTTTCCTTGGTTATGGCGTTTCATCTTTTATGTAGTCTATTGGGGGAGCTTCCTGTTTGTGCTCACTTTATTAGCTATGGTGATTTTCCCACACTATGTCAGTGATAAACTGGGTGTGCGTTATCAGTCTGCGCTTTTCTTTCTTCTTTGTTGGATAGTTGGCCCATTACTGATTGTGAATGTTATTTTGAAAGATCATGTTGGGCGACCTCGACCGTACTCGGTCATCGAGTTAAAAAATACACAGGTTGCGTCAGAAGAAGGACACGCACGTGCAGTCATGCATTATGTAGCTCCGTTTGTATTATCCAATGCATGCCATAAGAATTGTTCGTTTGTCTCTGGACATGCTTCAGCTGGATTCGTATTCATTGCGTTAGGTTATGTCTACACACTGTATCGACGTCGAATTTTTTGGCTATCTTGCCTTGCAGGTGGTATTATTGGCCTGGCACGAGTTGTACAAGGGGCACATTTTTTCAGTGATGTGATCTTTTCTTTTGTGTTTACATATGCTGGAATCCTGATGTGCGTTTTTTTCGTTAAACACTGGTTAGGTTACCAAATTGATATGACTCCTGCCTACGTAGATCGTAAATGAGCTGTAGCAGAATTTGATAACAGTTTTAAGAGTGAGTTATGAAATTTATGTTGGCAAGGGCTTGGTGAATACACAATGAATTTAAATATGCGTTTTATCTTGTCTGTTCGCTATTATCTATTTTCGACGGTGAGTCTTTTCTTGGCGTTATTGTACTTAGATGAGTTTGTTGCCCGGTTTTTTCGAGACCATGCTGGATATAGTTCGGTTTGGATTTCTGAATATGGTCGTCAATTTTTTGCGCATATTACGGTGCTTGCTGAACCGCAGTATGCTGTTATCCCTGCATCGCTCTGGTGGCTATATGGACGCTACTATCGCGATGAAACGATCAAATTTCAGGGAAGATTTGCTTTCATGTGTTTGTCTGTAACCGGTTTAATTGTCCCTCTATTGAAGTTTATTTTTCGACGTGCACGACCAAGTCTATTTTTTACAGATGGTATCGCCGGGTTTTTCTTGTACAAGCCATTTTGGTTTTTTTCAGCTAAATACGCTTCTTTCCCGTCTGGTCACTCGGTATCAAGCTTTGTTTTTCTAGCAGTTGTCTCAATTCTCTCTCCAAAGCATCGTTTATGGGCGGGGATTATAGCGACGTTGTGTGCTCTCAGTCGTGTTGTGCTTGGTGCCCACTACTTATCTGACGTTATCGTCGGTACCCTTTTTGGTTATTGGTTTGCACATTTTTATTATGATCGCTTTTTTCGACATGATCACGAACATATACAATCATCAGCCGTTCGGGTATAGTTTTGGCCAGTATGACTGACTGAGTAAAAGGAGGTTTCTTAATGGAATTATCGGTTGTTATTCCGATGTACAACGAGGTTGATAATGTTGTGCCTATGATAAGTGCTGTTCGCGATGCACTGTCCGGAAAAATTGAGTATGAATTGATTATTGTAGACGATGGCTCGTCAGATGGCACAGCTGAAGCGATTAAAAGTTGTCTGCAGGGGACAGAAAAACTTGTTCAATTTAATCGAAACTATGGTCAGTCTGCTGCTATGGCAGCGGGCATTGATCAAGCGTCGGGTCGACTCGTTGCAACGCTTGATGGGGATTTACAAAATCATCCCAGCGATATTTTGTCGATGATTACCTTTATGCAAGAAGAGCAGTCTGATGTTGTTGCCGGGTGGCGCAAAGACAGACAAGATGACATGGTGTTACGTAAGCTACCGAGTCTATGTGCCAACTTTCTGATACGCTACATGACTGGGGTTACTCTGAAAGATTATGGCTGTAGTCTGAAAGTTTTTAAGCGTGATGTTGCAAAGAATCTTGGATTATACGGAGAGTTGCATCGTTTTATCCCTGTTTTAGCCCGTCTTTATGGGGCAAAAATATGTCAAATGCCCGTACAACACTCTGCGCGCGCTCACGGGATTTCAAAATATGGTATAGGCCGAACCATTCGTGTGATTAGTGATCTGATGTTAATGGTATTCTTTCAAAAATATGCCACGCGGCCTATGCATTTGTTTGGTACACTCGGGTTCGGTTTACTCATCGTAGGACTTGGGTTAGGTGGCTATTTTCTATTGGTAAAGTTACTTGGTTATCCAATTGCTGGACGACCGTTGTTTATTGTTGCAGTGATGGCATTTCTCTCAGGTATTCAATTGATTACAACTGGATTTCTCAGTGAAATACTCATGCGTACTTATTATGAATCTCAGGATAAGAAGCCTTACCATATCCGTGCGATAGCGACAGCCAATACGTGTGAAAATGCCGTTTTATAATGACTTTTAAGATTCCTCCATTTGTCATCCTTGTGGTCAAAATTTTGGGAAGCGCAGCGGCAATTGCACTGGTAATCTATAAGATTGATTGGTCACGGTTCCTGATCATTGCTCAGAAACTAGATGTGTTTATCATTTTATTTGCTTTTATGCTTTATAATTTAAGTCAGATAGTGAGTGCACTTCGATGTCGCCTTTATTTGAATCTGATAGGCCTGCCGTTATCGCATGGGCAGAATCTATCACTTTATTATGCATCTATGTTATACAATTTATTCTTGCCAGGCGGTATTGGTGGAGATGGTTTTAAGACATTCCAGTTGCGTCGATACTCTGGTATTGAGACTATGGTTATTGTTAAAGCGCTACTTTTTGACCGATTGAATGGTCTGCTTGGGCTGATAATTGTCGCATTTTTTGCATTTTATTGGTCTTCTTTATCGGTCTATCTTTTGCCCGCGTTGTGGGCGTCTCCAGTTATTTTAGCCATGTTGGTCGTAGTTAGCGCAAACATTCAGCGAATATGGTTTAGTCCATCGACTTTCGGGTTTGTATCGACGCTGATATATTCTGTTCTTGGGCAACTTCTACAAATGTGTGCAGCATTTGTTTTATTATATGGACTTGGCGTGCGGGTTCATTTTCCTCTGTATGGACTTATTTTTTTGTGTTCGTCTATTGTGGCTCAAGCACCAATCACTTTCGGTGGTGTCGGGGCTCGTGAGATTACAGTGCTTACAGCATTAGGATGGTTAGGGCTCCAAACAGAGGCAGGGCTTGCGATGGCAATGCTGTTTTTCGTGATACAAACGTTATCCAATGCATTGGGTTTGTTTTGGTATGGGTATCAGCTTCAGTCGCAGTGATCATTCCTTACACTGGTTTTCGATTTGTGATCTCACTAGCTGAGTGGCTGAGTCGTCCATATCGTGTCCCATGCCAATAATAGAGACAAAGCTTATCCAATCATTCTCTTGGGCTAGGGACTTTCCCATCGAGAATGGGACAACACGGTCTTTAGTGCCGTGTATGATCATGACCCTCAGGTCTGGTAATTTTGCTCGTAAGACTGGTAATGTATCCTGTGTGTGGAAGCTATCCCATAGGAAAGGGGATAATAGTTGTGACCACCATTGGCCAACTGCAATAGAGGCCATATCATAAAGCGATGTGAATGGGCTGATTAAAATGAGAGATGATGGTCTTAGGTCGCTGGCTGTATCGACAGCTACAGCAGCTCCAAGAGATTGCCCGATGGTGTTAACCGCTGTGATGCTTGGGTAGCGTGTTTTCATTTCATGTACAGCGTTTTGTACGGATTCTCGAATTGATTGTTGGTTTGGAGACCCCTGATTGAATCCATAGCCTGGGTAGTCAATGAGTAAAAATCCACACTGCGATGTGTCTATGGCGTTGAGCAGGGGCAGCCATTGTAGTGCTAGTGCCGCATTGCCATTTAGGAATATCCATAGTGTAGTCGGCTGATGGGCTTTACTGACAAAAAAAGCAGTTTGATGCTTTTTATTTACGGTATAATTGATTGTCTTAATCGTTTTTGGTAGCTCTATATGGTCTGGGTAGCGTCGTGGGTGATATATCATCTGTCTTTGCATAGCGACAAGCGTGATACTCGCGATGATAAAAGCAATCATCACAGACAGTAAAGCGTATAATAAATCAGATTTCGTCATCATATCTTTACAGCAATATTTCTCTGGGTACCGCGATGTGCTTGATTATCATGTCATGGATGTTCATGCTTGTCTATGCTGAAAGATGCCCTTGCACTGGATCAGTTCGACTATGATGTTCATGCTTGTCTATGCTGAAAGATGCCCTTGCACTCGATCAGTTCGTCTATAGCCCATATTAAGCAGTATCAGTGTACACAAGGTAATACTGATACCGATACTATGACTCACACCGGGCAATTCAGCAAAGTATAAAAATCCAAAAGCACTGACGATACCATATTTTAGAAATCCAAATGGTATGAGGAATATCAATTCGACTGATGCAATTGCTCGGTGAAGTGCAAATGCGGCGACTATGCCATTAATGGCCATTTGACATAATGTGATTGTTTGTGACTGATTAATACTTGGCCAGTCGAGCGTCGATAGATGCAGGGGACAAAGTAGTAGAGGGATTAGAAAAAATAAAGAGAGTGTCAAATTAAGTGTTGATTCTTTTGATTTTGCAAGTTGCTTGGTGACAAGTGTGTTGGCTTGAAAACACAACATTGCGAGGCTTGGTAGTAAACAGGCTTGTAGTGACAGATCACTAGGAAGGTCGTGACGGCTATCGAGTAAGATCACGTAGGCGATGATACTCAATATGATCGCGATTATTTTTCGTTGCGATAGTGCTTCATGAAAGAAATAGTAGGCGCAGATGATGGTGAGACATGGGCTTAGTAAGTTAAATCCAACGGCATAGGATAGGGGCATGATTTGAAATGATTGGTTTAGGATTACGATGCCTGCTGCACATAGTAAGGCTCTGATTAGGTGTAAGTGGGAATGAGCGAATATACGAGGACTATTGTTTATTTTTATCATGAAACCTGGAGATAATAACAGTGCGGCAATCGCATACTGAATCAATACGATACTCAGAGGTGCAAGGGGCGCTGAGATGTTGGTAGATAGCTGTTTACTTAGGGCATCATTCCAAGCGTATAGAATGAAGCTTATTATTTTTAGAAAGGTAGCCTGCTGACTTGGGGACCGAAATACGGTTTTGATCACGTTCATTTTGATCCTTGGATAGCAGCGATGGGGTTGATTCTATTAATCTTTCTCAACGGGATATAGCAGGATAATAGACTGATTAGATTAATGATGAGGAAGCTCAGTAGTCCTGCGGCTGGAATCCATTCGTAATCCCATTCGAGCTGTTCAATGAGCTGGCTATTAATGAGTTCACCGATGAGAATACCTATCATGGTACTCAATAGACAAATCGTACCGGTCTCTGCGGTGAGCAGTTGCTTGACTTGGAATGGTGAGGCGCCGATGGCTAATCTGATCCCGATCTCTTCGGTTCGCTCGGAGATGATAGCGTACATACTATTGCAGATATTCACACCCGCGACTAATGCACTAACGAGTCCCAGAATACAGAAAACAAGGCGAATTTTGCTCATGGATGCTTGCAAATTAGCAGCTATCTCTCCCATGTTATCAATTTGGTATTTTACATTTGGTAGGTTTTTTTTCATGATATGATTCAGCTGTTCTGATACACGATTGCAATCGGATGGGTTGCTGACTTGTATAACGACTTGATCAATGGTTGTGCGCGGTTGTGTAGTATGATTAAGAAACGTGAAGATGGTGTTATTGACATAATCTCTTCCATAGAATAGCGCACTATCTTGTTTTTGAATGACGCCAAGAATAGGGTACTGTTTGTTGCCAATCACTAGGTGATCGTTCGCTCCGTTGGGATTTTCTACTCTCATTTTTTCTGCAACTTGGTGGCCAATTACAACAAAATCGTTGTGTGGGTGCTCTAGTCTACTGAAGAATCTGCCTTCTTGGATATGGATGCCGAATGTTTTGGCAAATTCCCAATTTGTATTTACATGTTCAAAGTAGTCTGATTGTCCGGAGCGTGGGTTAAACTGTATCGATGAAAAATTCAGTTTTATAACTGAGGTTGCATAGGGTTTGAATTGGTTTTGTATATACGCTGAATAGTCAGAGTAAGTCATCATTTCATAATCATGCTCACTGGGCATGATGTGGAGATGGATTTTAGTGGTGCGATTGATTTGTTCAATTTCACGTGCCATCCAGTTGGTTGAAGCATGATAAAATGCGACTAAGCAGGTTAATATAGCAGCAGCACATACTGTTGATATTGCAGTCAAGGCGGTTCGTGTTTTCTGGCTCCAAATGCCTTTCAATAGAGTGTATATCGTTTTCATTTTTATGCGGCTTGATGGTGGAATAATGTGTCAATAGGTGTTATTCGATGGCAATATTGGGCCATACTTTGATCATGTGTGACCATGATGATTGTCGTATTTCTTTCTCGATTGATTTTCACTAATGTTGACATCATACGATGGCTATTTTCGTCGTCAAGTGCACCAGTTGGTTCATCTGCAAGCAGTATTTTCGGATTGGTGACAATAGCACGTGCTAAACTGGTGCGCTGTTGTTGTCCCCCCGAGAGCTCGCCAGGTAGATGTTGTAGATGGTCGCCTAAACCAAGCTCTGATAGTGTGTTCTCGGCCTCTTCAAGACTCTTTTGATATGATCGATTACGATATTGCAGTGTCAGTGCAACATTCTCAAGCACTGATAGATGGCGGATCAATAAATATTGCTGAAATATGAAGCCAAACTGCTCGTTGCGTAAACTGGCTTTTTGTCGTGCGGGTAGCTGTGTGATGTCGTGACCATCGAGGTGATATTTTCCAACGGATGCTTCATCCAAGCATCCAATAATATTTAACAGCGTTGATTTACCAATACCGGATTGCCCGGTGATCGCTAACATTTCTCCCTGTTTCACTGAGAGTGAACACTCCGGAAGTAAGGTGATTTTTTGGTTGTTCTTCAGCAGTGTCTTATTAATCTTCTGTAGCTGGATAGTCTCTAACAATCTGATCTCCTTCAGTAAGGCCATTTTTAATTATAATCATATTTTTCGTTGTTTCTCCGGTGGTCACCGGGCGTTTAATTGGTTTATTATCGACGATTTGTTGCACAAAAAATTGTCCATTTTCCTCTGTGACTGCACTAAGGGGTACTTGTATAGGATTGGTTTCCTCGCTTAGTGCTTTGACATCTGCGCTGATGCTAAATAATCGATCACATCTTATTTCACCACATTCTAGTTGTGCAGTCACAGGGATTCCTTGTGCCTGACCGCCCCGGCTTCGGAAGTCAAAACGGTTGATATCAGTGATCTTCCCAGATAGTTTATGGTTGTCCATCACTGGAATAGTCAACTCGACTGGTTGACCGATCGAGAGTGACAGCACTTCAAACTCTGATACGATAAAGCGAACGCTGATTTGGTTTTGGTCAGCAATCATTCCAATGGGAGCGCGCTCACGTACTTCGCTGCCTAGACTAAAGTCGAAGAACTCCACGTTACCTTGACCGGTATACTTTGGTAGTAGAATCCCATCACTTTCAGCATGGATATTAACAACGTAGTCACGATTGAGTAGATACTCAACGACATCTTCAGTGCTAGAGGCTGATTTTTTGTCGATCAGCGACCTGTTGTTGTGGATTTTTTCGACACCTTGCCAGTCAAAATCCAGCCGTTGAGCGGTTGTTTTGAGCCGTATTCGTGAACGAACCATTTCAATCATGGCGCGCACGTACGCGCTCTCAGATTGTTGAAGCTCTCGCTTTGAGATTATCCCCTTTTTTTCCAACTCAATATTCTTTTTGACCTCGCTTGCGCTTAAAGTAAAGCTGTCTCGACTTGAAATATAATTTGCTGTATCGCTGAGTAGCTGGTTTCTCGCTTCTTCGGAAACAATACCCACAATTTTATCCCCTTTCTTGAGATGTTCTCCGTACCGGCGTGATTGGCCGTCGAGTTGCCCATTGACAGGGCTAGTGATGATGTTTTTGACAACGGGTGTTATTGTACTTCTGTAGATGCGATCGTCTTGGTGAGTTGCCCTAGTGACAGTAACCAGATCTGTTCCTGGCTGACCGTTTGTGCTGATTGTGTTTTTAGGTGCCACTGAATTTCTGATGTTGACTGGAGCGGGCGTCTCTTCAGGGCTCTTTTTCTGAAACATGCTATTATTGGTTACTTTAAGTGTAGTACCCGACGCTACTTTGGCGACATCTGTTTTTGTCGTTGTCGGTGCTGTCTCGAAGTAGTAGTTTGCAAGTCCTACTACAGATAACAATGTGATAATGGTACAGCCAATGACATATCTAGCTTTCATGACGCAGTGCACTCCTTGATGTGTTTCCGTGGCGGCGCCACAAATAATCTAATGCAAAATACCACACACTGTTGATGAGTGGTTCAACGATCGCATCAATGGTAGCCAATCGTAAATCAGTACCTGTTATAAAAATGATACAGCATATAGCGATAAAGATATGGCCAATTGTGTATATCACGGTGCGCATGATAGAGCTTTTTAGAAATGTTGTGGCCATGACTTATCACTTTCCTGGGTTCTTCGTATTGATTTTATCATCATTTTTACATATTCGCAATTTTTGCATTCATCAGTAATTGGCAGGTTGTATAGGGTTTTTCGGGGTCAAAATCTTCAAGACTGACAACAATTCTCGGTACAGTGATGTATCTTGTGCGATCCTTTGCGGGTTCTTGAGTTTGGAAGATCAAATTCATATTGGGCGTCAATGATACCGGAAGGTCTTCGAGATATCGATTCGTTAACTGACGGTAGTTATCGACGTTGCTGGCATAGGTGTTTTCTGCTTGGCGAAGATTGTTGATCGAATCGAGATAGTTTTGGTGGTTTTGTTGCAGATCAGTGGCGGATATTGAGCCATATTTGAATTTAATTTTCGACGCCTCGTCAATCCGTCGGCTGGTCTCGAGCTGTTTTGC
>DBUY01000071.1:0-15653 GCA_002308435.1 Proteobacteria bacterium UBA1278
TCTACGCTGGATATTCTACCCACCCTATCCTCATTGCTGTTAACCGATATAATGATTATTTTTGCGCTATCATTTTCAAATATACTGGCAGTGTTTAACTTGATCCTTCACCTTTCACAGGATTTCCTCACTCTTATGCAATTACGGACATCTGTGGAAGCGATCAACCAGAACCAATATATGGTTCCTATTAAGCAGTGGATACCTCATGTTGGGTCATCTCATTATGTATCTATATGTCGACTTAATCTGCTTATTAGCCATTGCATTCATATGACTATCCTCATTGTCAATCTGCCGCTACGTATGCTTGAGGTTATGATGTCACCGATGGTGCATATTTATGGTTTATATAGGCCTCAACAGGCGTTCTACATCAAGCATCACATCATCAATGCCCATGTTTCACACGCTAACTATTTAGCAAAGGATGCCTATTTTTCATTTAAGTCAGAACTCGAGTATCATTGAGTTGACAATGACACGTCAAGGATAACGGTATATCATATTTTGATGATTAGAACATGAGTGATGGGTCAATCTCAATCTCTTCAATATGGCTGCTGTCGTCTTTCTTTGTATCTCGATTGTGTTCTTGTATTCCACTCTCGGAATGATTGCTTCTTACTTGCATCGCGACATCAAATATCGAGCAATGAATGATGCTCCCAGTAATATTTAGCAAAGCGAGCTTGCGGACTTCGTAGTTAGTCATACTGGATACAATTAATCCATTTACAACATTGAAGATTGTTCCTGATCCTACAATAGCAAACATTCGTTTCCACCAACAGCATCTGCGCAAGCTATACTCGTAAATGACAGCACAACTAATACAGCAGCGCATAGACCCCATGAATTCTATAAGTGCTAGTGTTGATTGAAGGACTGTTACGTAGAATAGCTGCTGAATTTCTATACGTTTGTTTGTGCTGTCTGTCAGCATCCCTGCAGTTAAAATTGGTGTGAACACCAGAAATATGAAGCTGGCAAGCACATATGTCATGAATTGTGCAGGACCATATTGGCCGTCTTTTTTTTCTGACATATGCGCTAGACTGTAAATGGATATTTGATGGCTGGATGATAGATGTAATCACGACATGAGAAGTCATCTAGCGTAACCCATGTTTCAATGTCGGCCAATGTCTTGATATCTGGATTGATCTCAAATGTTGGCGCAGGATATGGGGCACGACTCACCTGCTCTTGCATGCCCTCTATTTGATCTTCGTAGATATGGCAGTTGACAATCTTATGATAGGCCTGAGCAGGCTTGTGGCCGGTTATTTGTGCCATCAACGCAAGCAATACATAGACTTGTACCATATTAAAGTTAAGACCTAATGGCACATCACATGAGCGTTGGGTACTATTGAGATACAACTGATCCCCCACCAGTGAAAAGTGGTGACTGTACATACATGGTCTCAGGCATCCGTAGTCGAAAGCACCAGGGTGGTAGAATGTATATATTTCTGACCGGTCGTCTATGCCTTGTTTGAGGTTATTGACGATTTTTTGTAGAAGGTCGATTTTTTTGCCGTTAAGCGCTGGAAAATTTCGTCCAATGGCACCGTAGACCAGACCCATGTCATCGTGCCCAGCACGAACAGGATTACTCAGCCAGTCTGCATTCTCATTGGCATTCATATCCCAAGTTTTTGTCCCCAGCTTGCGAAAGTCTGAAGCATTTCGATAACCACGCATATAGCCTATGATCTCAGCAACTGCTGATTTCCAGAAGCTTTTACGGGTTGTTACAAGCGGAAATTTTTTCTGAGAGACATCGTAAGTCAAATCAGCATTAATCACCGTGAGGCATCGCTTACCTGTGCGTTTGTTATTGACCCAACTGCCTTCATTCAGTATTCGTTGACATAGCGATAAATATTGATCCATGTTCTTTGATTACCTTTTTTATTATCATATCACAGTCAATTCGCCATGCACATGCGCTCACCTATGCGATCTGCTGAAAAACACGTCTTTTCTTTTTGTTAGATGCCAATATTGATCTATCAATCACTTTATCATTATGTTAAAATTACCATATATCAATTTGTTATATCGCATGTTGGCAAAATACTTTGATTACATGGCAACAACCCCAGTTCATCCAGATGTCTTGGAAGAGATGTCTCGTTATCTGTCATCTGATCAGCTATTTGCCAATCCAGATAGTCAACATTTGTTGGGTCGAATAGCTTGCCATGAACTGAGCACTTTTTCAAAGCGATTTTGTAGTTTGTTGGGCTCACCCAATGCGCGGGTTGTATGGACATCAGGCGCATCAGAGTCCGTTAATCTTGCCCTAAAGGGCGCTGCCACACAGTATCGTCATGCTGGTAGACATATTATATCTTGGAATACTGAACACAGTGCAACTTTGGAGTCGCTACGATCATTAGAAGCCCAAGGATACATAGTTACGCTATTACCTGTTCGGTCAAACGGTTTGATTGATCTTGATGCTTTTGCAGCTGCCATACGTCAAGACACTACGCTTGTCAGTATTTGCCACGTCCACAATGAACTTGGTTGTATTCAGCCTATCGATATGATTGCAGACTTATGTGCTGAGCGCGGCGTGTTGTTGCACGTGGATTGTGCACAAAGTATCGGAAAGGCTCCACTTCATTTACACCCAGGCATTCACTTTGCGAGTTTCTCAGCGCACAAGTGCTATGGCCCTAAGGGCATTGGTGCACTTGTGATGACAGACCCCAATCGTAAAATTAGCAAACTCATAGATGGCGGAAAGCAACAGTATAATCTGCGCAGTGGTACTATTCCATTGTATCTAATTGCAGGCTTTGTTTGTGCTGTAGAGATGGCAATAAAACGCTATGATGAACGGCAAGCTTCAATACGCTCTCTGTTTCAACTATTTATTGATAAGCTCGATGCACGTATCTCATGGAATGGCTGTGTTCAGATGAGAACACCCTATAATATTAATATCTGTATGCCTAAGAATATACATACGAATCAGCTAGATGAACTTAAACAAACGTACTCCCTATCCAGTCATGCTGCCTGTAATCCACATATGACTTCACATGTTCTCGATGCGATTCAGAGGTCGCCTGCTGAGCAAGCGCGATGTCTTCGTATCTCCCTTGGTTTACATAGTGATCAGACAACTGTGCTAGACTTGATTGCTCAGATTAATGCACTAGTACATGTGAATGCTTGACGTTCTCAATGTTATAATATACCATGTACTCACATCAAATTATATTTCGTTATGCGTCCTGATTACACGATACAACGAGCAACCGGTAATGGTTCATGTGGTCCAAATTCACTGTCGATGATATTTGTCTGTTACTTGCTCAATGATTTCTACCGTGAATCTAATGCTGATCTGATCGATTTCATGACTGCATGGAATTTGTACTATCCTGATGATCAAATCACAGCTGACAACTTTGATCCAAGCCAACCGAGCCATAGTCAGTTGTTATGTGATGCCATCAAGAATAAGGTCATTGATCGTCTGAAAATCAATACTGGTGGCAGCATGCGTGATGCCGAAAAACTGATTGCACCTGTTATTCGTTTTCATCATATTCTCATGTGCAAGCTTAATCGTCAGACCAGTCTCATGGAAGTTGGCATATCTAATCGCTTTGGTCGTCGTCTATCTGGTCGCACATCACTATATCATTACTTCAACCAGGGTTTTGTTAACAATGATACAATCAACACAGTCAAGAAAATGATGTCACATGCGACCTACTATACCCACGAATACGCTGGCGGCGACTATTTGACCTATGATAATTCACCAAGCTATCAAAGCTTTTTTAATGAACATGGCATGACAACTGCCTGTGAACTGCTGGCTCTTTCATATAGTCCCATTATATGTGCGCGCTTCCAACCACCTAGATTGAGTCAACCTACTCGTGACGGCATTAGACTGCCTCAATTTGATGAGACGAGTCTTGAAATTTTCTATGCCTACAATGGCGACGTGCGTGACTGCCGGTCTACTGTAGATTCCATTCAAGAACTGACACGGAATTTGCCAGACAACAAGCTATATATCTATGGGCAAGAGCGTTTACCACAACTTTCTATAGATGATCCATTGATGGGAATTAAGGAGGATACCTCTACCCGTCCCACGTTGTATGCTTGGATCATAAATTCTCAGCGTGTACATTTTGACGCCTGTCTTCCCGACTTACGTAAGTATGCAACTGAGAAGGGCCATACTGAATATGTAAGGCTGATTCAAAATACTAACAGCGGATTCAACGCTGATCATCGTAGTGATAGTTCAGTATACAACCCTGCTAATATCAATTATCTGATTCGTTGCTTACCCATATCCGTTGCAGACAAGCTGCATGCACTGGGTCGTTTTATTTCGCGAAGTGGCCAGATGATCTCACATTTTATCGACAATTATTGGCTCTTGTGGGCTCCGGCTATTTTTATATGCTCACTGCCCTTATTCCCTTTGATCACTGCTGCACAATTCGCGCTCCTTCCGCTAATATGCATGTTCGCTTATCGGGTTGCTCAGTATATGTTTGGGTTTGGACAACAACAATTATCGACCACACAGTCTGATCAGCAATCTGTTGATGCGAACGCGCTTGCAGATAAATCTCGAAAGGCGCAGAATAATCTTTTAATTCCCATCTCGAGACTCGAACCCGCTCGCACTCTGTTGAATTCCGTGTTCTACCCACTATTGTAACTTGCGTAAGCATTTTATTACTTGTATAATTTCAACTCTCTAGCGACTATTATATTTCATGATTTATCTGTGGCTTAAGGCATTTCACCTCATTGCTATCATCTGTTGGTTTGCAGGTTTGTTTTATCTGCCTCGATTGTATGTCTATCACAGTGATGCAACCGACTTAGTATCTAGTGAGCGCTTTAAAACGATGGAGAGAAAGTTACATAATATTATCATGATGCCATCTGTTGCCGCCGTCTTAGCCACCGGTGGTGGATTATTTGCCTTGAATAGCCCAGTATATCTTGCAAATCGCTGGTTTTTGGTCAAAATGGCTGCGATTGGCTGTCTATTATGTTTTCACGCTCGCTGTACATGGCATATGTGGCAGTTTCGTAAGGATGCAAATATCTTTAGCAGACGCTACTTTATTCCCTTCAATGAGATTCCATCTGTTTTGTTGATCTGCATTATCATCATGGTTGTTGTTAAACCCTACCAGTAAGGCCTATTCTCGAACAGTCTAGTTTTATTTTACCGATATATGA
The DNA here is from genome assembly GCA_002308435.1 of Proteobacteria bacterium UBA1278. Lineage (GTDB taxonomy): Bacteria > Pseudomonadota > Gammaproteobacteria > Comchoanobacterales > Comchoanobacteraceae > UBA7916. Next base: position 5,251 of record DBUY01000071.1, read on the forward strand.
CAAAAAAAAGCCCCGAAGGGCTTTTTTACTATGGAGTTTGTTAGTATGTTGGCATATGCCGCGATCGTTGCTTTTTGATTCGCTTTGCGCTCACTGGCACTAGAGCCAGTTTTGGCTGGATTATAAGGGGTGAGTTAAGGGTAAATAGAGCGTTTTGAATTTTCTCCATGAATCTCATTATGTCTCCTGACGTTGTCTCTGCCTGATGGTATAGAGCCGAATATCAATTCTGTCATATATTTCTTACATTTATTTCGTAATCATCAACGCACTTCTTAAACTGCTGTGTCGCATTTCAACATCCCATCTTATTCTATATATCGATATGCTCAGTGACTGGTTATCAGTAACTCTTCAGAGTAGGTGTTTTCTGTTATCAATTTGAAAAAATATCGGACGTCTGATCATAAACTGCTATAATAAGACAGTGTATCGGAGATTTAGGATGAATCAGATCAACGCAACATCAGATCAAATGTGTTTTGAACTCCCAATTTTTCAAGCGAACTTGGGCAACTCTGTGCTTGATGCCTCTGGGTTTCCAGTGGACTTCTACTTTCAAGACATTGGTCTCAAGCACACTTCTTTTTGCCAATCAGCGATCTGTTATATCGATGGTAGTAAGGGTCTCCTACTCTACCGCGGATATCCTATTGAAGAATTGTGTAAGCACTTTCAATTTGAAAGTATTATGTATCTGCTTTTGTTTGGCGAGTTGCCAACATCGAGAACGCTGAAGTCATTCACAAAGAAGCTGATTAAATACCGGCACATACCTGATTATTGTTATTCACTACTCGAACATTTACCAGAATCTAGTCACCCGATGGGTATCTTGCTGACATTAGTTAGTGCACTTGCTGCAGACTCATCACAATCTCTTGATGATCCCGATGAAATGGCGATTCGCATTGTTGCTCAAATGCCCATTCTCGTTGCCTTGTCTCAACGACACGCACGGACCCTAAAACCCGTGCACCAAGATTCGAATGATGATTCCTTGGGTTATGTCCCTGACTTTTTATTTCGATTATTTGGTCAAATCCCAACTGAACACACCGTGACTGCATTTGATCAGATTTTGACGCTACATGCAGAGCATGAACAGAATGCATCAACATGCACCTTACGCGTTAGCGGGTCAACTGGCACCAATGCCTATGCAGCACTTGCTGCAGCGATTACAGCGCTCTGGGGGCCTGCACATGGTGGCGCAAACGAAGCTTGCATGCAGATGTTAGAGGCCATTAAAACCTGCGATCGCATCCCTGAGTATATTGAAAAGGCTAAGTCTAAAGAAGACCCATTCCGTCTTATGGGCTTTGGTCATCGGGTCTATCGTAGCCGAGACCCTCGTGCTGACGTTATGAAGTCGCTGGCTAAAGAGGTCCTAGATAGTAAACAGGACAAGCCACTCTTTCGATTGGCTCCAAGTCTTGAAAAACGCGCACTCGAAGACCCTTATTTTATTAGTCACCAGCTTTATCCAAACGTTGACTACTATTCTGGCATCGTGCAACGAGCGCTTGGCATTGAGAACAATGCATTTACCACAATTTTTGCGCTGGCGAGAACAACTGGATGGATGAGTCATTGGCTGGAAATGATGCGCGATAAAACGCCAATAATACGACCGAGACAACATTATATCGGCCCGAGAAAGCGTTCTCTGTAGTCTCTACTTATTGTGTTGATGCTGATATATTTGCCTAGCTACTGCGATACACAACAGACCGTATGGGGCGCCCCATAATAGACTATTACCCCAATTGATGGGTGGTGTTCTGAATATATCAGGCCCGTATAACGTCCCGAGTTTGCCTCGTATCTCATCCCTATTCAAGCCTGCTGCTAGCATGGTTCTCACTGTCTCCCGTAGCTGAATAGATTCCGGAGCTTGACTCTCTAGCAGTGACTGTGATGGGCAAACAGGGCAGCGTAACTCTCTGAATAAGTCATACTCATCGGCTGAACGCGCACAAACAAACAACATGACCATGATTAGTGCGGGCAACCAGCAACTCGATATCCGTTTCCAATTGTTCTTCATATCATTTCTTCACACTGTTTAGCAGCGCGTTGAACATCTCGAGTCAATAATTGTTTAAATGTGCTGTTTTGCATTGATCCAGTGTGCCGATACAGCACCTTGTCTCGACATATAACAAGCGTGTCTGGTATGGTACGAACACCGATCTTTTTAGCATTGTCTGAATCAAGATAGGCATAACGATCAAATGGTGCTGGTTGATATTTGAGGTAACTCAGACTGATTTCTGGACTTTCTCGATAGCTTATCGCAACGTAGAGCACGTTTTTTTCTTTTGGTAGCGCTTGCCACAATTTGTGTTCACGACGACAATAACCACACCAACTTGCCCATACGTGCGCTACCACAAGCCCCTCTCGTTTGTCATTGATCTGTATTTCGTCACCGGAGTCAATGGTCTCTAGACGAAAGTCGGATGGGATTACCGTCGGTTTGTCAGTGATTGCTGCATTCGTTTGTGAACACAGCAAGCATACCGTCCAGACGAGTGCGATCGCCGTTGTGCTTCTTTGAGTGAACATGTTGCTTTTCGGGTCTAACCGCTTGTAATATTCCGAGTATACCCAGTAGGCAGCCAAACATCCAGAATAGTCGTTGTAATGGCTTATAATAAATTCGGACAGTTAATTCACCTGTTTCACCTTTGTGGATATTGACATAATGGTCAGCTAAAACGCTTCCTCCTATCGCTGTGACTGATTTTTTCGTTCCCCGTGGTTTGTAGGTTCTTATTTCAGGATATAGTTCACTTACCAGGTGTTGCCGGTATGTCATGCGGATAGGATATACTTCGCGGCTGTGGTTTGATTTCAATTTTTGTATTGGCATTCCGACATGAATTGACCAGTCTTGTGATTTAGCAGTTGTTCCAGGGACTGTCGTTAATAGACTCACGCGTTCGTAATACCGATTACAAAGAATGGCTATTGCAATCATAATGATGAGCATGTGCGCGCACAACATGCTTCTTTGAGGTCGGCATTTTATAAGTCCTATGATATGCATGGTCGCCACATAATACAGTATAAATAATGTGACTAGGATTCCAGCTTGTGTTGTGTTTATAATCTGCGCATAAAACCAGTGCGTGATCATGGTTGCACTGCCTGCAATCACAGACACAAGGATGTATGATCTAATTCCGAGTTGATTGATTTGTTTCGTGATTGACCATAAGAGTAGAATTGAAAAAGGCATCAATACTTGCTCAAAATATCCAGCACCAATGACTAGCGGCATCTCAGACCACCATGCATTTGCCATGGGATATAGTGTGCCAACTGCGATGATCAGGGTCATTGCCAACAGCGTATTCTGAGGCTGTCTCCAACGTGATGAGACGAGATCTTGTGTCCTACTTTGCCGGATTGTTGTGATTGCATAGATACTACTGACGCCTAGCATGAATGCGAGGACGATCCCTTTGTTTGGATCAATGGCAAACCCATGCACGGATACTAATAGGCCGGATCGAGTGATGAATAGACCCAGTATATTCACGATGAATGCCGTTGCGCTTGTCACTAACATCCAAAATCGATTGTCCTCACGTATTGAGCATGCATGTATCAACGCTGTGCATGATAACCATGGCATCAGAGCCGCATTTTCTACGGGATCCCAGAACCACCAGCCACCCCATCCCAGTTCTCGATACGCCCACCAGCTTCCAAGTGTGATTCCTAATGTCAGCCATCCCCAACTCCACAGCGCCCACTGTTTTGTCAGTTTAGTGAGTATGTGTTGCCGTTTATTATTCATGTGATTTGATGCCAGCATAAACGGCACAATAAGCGCACTTGAACCGAGATATAAGCATGGTGGATGTATAAGAAAGCCTGGATCCTGAAGTAGCGGATTTAGATCAATACCATTGTCCGGTGCAATTGGAATTATCCGTTGAAATGGGCTTGCCATGATTATAGAAAACAAGCAAAACCCTATCGCTGTTAGTGTTGTCGAACGCATGTCGATGCGAATATTTTTTCGTTGTAAAAATTTGAGTACATATGTGAGATTAATGAGTGTAAAACTTGTCCACAGTAGCCATGACCCTTGTGGACTTCCGATAATATTAAATAACCTAAACTGAATAGGTAGCCTTGTGTGACTGTTGGCCCAGACTGTGTGCAGTCCAAAATCATTTTGTATAAAACCAATTGTCAGCATCATAATTGCGATCACGCTGAGTAGACTTGATGCGCAATATGAGTTTACGATAATTGCTGTCTCCGATTCCGATCGATTGGCACGCTGCTCGCATAATACAAACGCGCTGCACAGTATTGCGCCGCATGTAATTAATGCAGTACGGCCGAGTTCACTAATTAGGATTGCGAGCATGTTGAGTCATTTCCGGTATCTGATAATTTTCATCATGCTTGGCGAGAATTTCGCTTGCAATAAATTGCCCTTTCTTGAATTGTCCATTCGCTACCATTGCTTTACCCTCCTTAAATAATGCAGGTGGGATGCCTGCGTAATGCACAGTGACTGCACGCGGGTCCTTATTCAAATGATCTCGTACACTAAATCGTATGCCCGCGCTTGTTTGACGGATCGACTGCTCGACAACGATTCCGCCAACGCGTAGCTGTTGGCGTTCCCATTGGCTTGGATTGTCAATTATTTGTTGCACGCGGACAAATAAATGTGCATGTTCTCTCAAACCGTAAATAATACAGGCGATACTAAATGAACACCACAATGTAATCTTCATCGCTGGCATTAATCGATTGACGAGCTTATGGCTGACCATCGTCATCTGTTTTTATGCTGAGACGCACTGATCATTGCTATTGCAGCGACATAGCAGATCAGCGTCGAGGAAACGATAAAATATGCACAAGATAAATAGTTGTTCACTTTTTTTATGGGTAACAATCACTTTGTCATGATACTGTAATTACAGAGTATCGACAACTGTCTCGTTAGCATCCGTTTGATTGTTATTTTGCTGGGAAAGAATTAGACACCGCGCTGTCTGTACGACCATGACCCCTGCATGTATGATAAAGCCAAATCCTGTGATCAATAATGGATACAGCATTGTCCATGGCATTTTTGGTTGCGCAAACTGAAGCACGCTAGGCCCTTGATGCAGAGTGAACCACCAGTTCACGGAATAATGCACTAATGGAATATTCATCGTACCAATCCAGGCAATGTAGGCAGATATTTCTGCTCCCAGCGCCTTGGGTTGAATCTGCGTTCGTACAATTAGATACCCGATGTAGAGCACCGCCAGTATCGCCTCACTCGTCAGTCTAGCATCCCAAACCCACCATACTCCCCAGGTTGGTTTTGCCCAAATCATCCCTGTGATTAGGGTCAGCACGGTCATGAGCAAACCAACTACTGCAGCCGCATGCGCGTATATCCCGGCCATTTTTAGATGAAGTCCGCGCTCCAATAGCATGCATATGCTTACACATAGGTATAATAAAAGTGATAAAACAGCAAGCGGTACGTGAATATAGATAATTCGAAAGACCTCACCTTGCGTCACATCTGCCGGAACCACGTATAGCCCAATATAACAACCGTATGCGATAGTACTCAATGAAATGGTGTAGAGTGCAGGAATGAGCCGGTTTGACCACGCCAAAAAATACCTAGGCACAAAGAGGCAGCTAAAAATAAGTACTGTGAGCTTTTTAAGCGTTCTGTGCATGTTTTTATAACCTAATATTTCCATGACTGTGACTCATCTGGTTTTTGATAACAGGTCACTGCCAGCAAGCGTTCTGTTGGATTTACCATATTTATGACTGACCAACTGTGATTCTCTCGATGATGCTATTTTTGCGATATGACCATTGCAGTTGGCGAGTAATCGACGTGCAGTTATGTCGTCAGGTTTTCTCTCTAGCCGCGATTTTAGAAGTTGACAGAGTCTTTCTGGGTCTTTGACTAGCGCAACAAACTTTCTTGACTCTGAGCTACTCAACTGCCGCTGAGTCAGGTAGCTGTACCAAGGTGCTTGATAGCCGAGAACAATTGTCGTCAGTAATGCTGTTAACAGCACGTGACGTCGCCATATAGGTTGGTGATTATCTATCCGGGTCATGTATCGCCTGCTTCAGTCTTTGAAGTGCTTCACCGTTTAATATACTCACCTGACCTTCCTTGAGTGATCTAGGCAGCATAATTGGACCATAGGAAACTCTGACAAGGCGACTAACCCGACAATCACATGCTTGCCACATTCTTCTGACAAGACGATATTGGCCTGTACCCACGCTGATCTCATACCATTGATTTTGACTATTTGCTTGATGAGATTTCTGATTTAGTAGCTGGCAGCTTAGAAAGCGTTGTTGTTTACCGTCGATATGTATACCACTGAGTAAACGCTGCATGTCTTGTTCCGTAGGCTGGCCAAATACACGAACATGATAGGTTCGGACAAGGCCGTGACGTGGATGCATAAGTTGGTTTGCAAGATCGCCATTGCTCGTAAACAGGATGAGACCACTTGTATTGATATCCAGTCGGCCCACCGCAATCCACTTTGTTTCATCATTGCTTGGCAGAAAATCGAAAACATTTCTGCGATTTTCCGGATCGCGGCGCGTACAAATAATCCCCAGTGGTTTGTTCATGATCAGAACTTGATCATCTTGATCCTTCATGCGAACTACCGTGTGTTTGTTTTGATCATACGTGATTTTGTCGCCGATAGTGACTTTCTGTCCTATTTCCGCGATCTTACCGTTGATCAAAATCCGATTCTCAATAATCATCTGTTCAATTTGGCGCCGACTGTGCACGCTATGTTGTGATAAATACTTTTGGATACGCATTTGGAATGACTCAATAGGTGTGATTATTTTAACACAACCGGTGTGATTCACCAATCTCGAAACTTGTTGTGCCCGATCGATCCAATCGTTCCCTGCGTTTGCCATTGTGCCCTATTTTTGTTACTATGTCTCTGTGTTTTAGCGGAAATACCTGTGCTCGAGCTCCTACAATTACTTTCCTCATTGTTGTTCTTTGCGGTTTATTATTACCACGGCATTTATCTTGCAAGCCTCTGCGTTAGTGTTCTTTCTCTAATTCAGTTTCTGGTTTCTGTGTTTGCAAAATTGCCAAGTACTACCATGAATCAATCCAGTCTGCTTTTACTTTCTCTGTTTGGATTTGCTACGTGGTTTTTCAGCAACCCACTTTTCATACAATGGAAAATCACCATTATTAACGTGGTATTTGCGATCTCCCTCTTTATGTACCGATATTTCAAACGAGAAGCGTTCTTTACCATTACCTTTCGGGCATCTAAGCTGATCATTCCTGATCATATTGGTCGAGTTGCTGACAATGCACTTGTTGTATTCTTTCTTGCAGTGGCTACTATTAATTACTGGATCTTTACACACTATTCGGAAGCGGTGTGGGTCAGCTTTAAGACGCTACTTTTGTTTGTAAACGTTGTTTACATGCTATTTATCACATTGTACGTGTCTCGACATATGAAGGCTGCACCCAGTGGTTCCAGCGCTATTTCTTCTTAACCCTGATTTCTGATGACCGCCCCCTTACGCACAGATCACCACGAGGCTACAAGATTATTAATCATGACTGTCCTGTGGCAACAGTTATCACCCCGAGACTTAGAAGTCACCAATGATTCTGCGCGCCATAAAGGTCATCGCGAGGCGCAGCGTCAGCCTGATAAAGGCCACTTCATTGTGTCAATTGAATGGTCAGCCGGCTCGGGTAATTCCAGGCTTCAACAGCATCGTATCGTTTACGCTGCACTTGAGGGACTCATGCATAGAATACATGCACTATCAATAAATATCGTGAAACCTTCCTAATCCGATTATTGACTAAACACGCCAATTAGATTTTTCTTATCTGTCACTTCAAACTGAGTTTTGTCATCCCAGCTCCAAATATTCAGGTTGGCGCGCGTCTTTTTGGCATCAATCCAATGTACTTCAACTTTGTACGATGGTTCGCCTGTCGGTGTCTTCAGCCAGTATGTCCAGCTCTCTTCTCCCATACGCGAGCGCTTTTTATACAGTCGGTAGCCAGCCTGTTTCAGGGCTGATGCCATGTGCGGTGTGTCACTCAAATGTCGTGAGGGGATTATCTGGGTCACTTTGCTTGAGGCCGCTACTTTATCTTTGTAGATTAGACGCGCCGGGGGGAGTATTTGCTTTCCAAGGTCTTTCTTGTGCGCAGCTCTTGAAGCCATCTGGCTTGCAGGGGTTGCGTTGGCCGTTGGCCGCTTAAATCCCTGTGGCAACTTAATCTGATCCAATGCAGTTGCGTGCGATTGGGTAGTGAGTATCAATGACAGAGTTAGTAGTAAATGGTTCACGTTATCTCCTTTTTTTGTGAATGTTACCCAATAAAATCACCATGTACAAGGCATAACCGATTTAATATTAATAATTAATTGCTTCTGGGGCTATGCGGCATGCTCGCAGAGCAAGCTCTGTTTCAGACTTTGCTTCAGATTCGAGTGGCGTTAGCGGTAGTCTGAGTGCGGATGGTACGCTATAGGTCGATTGCACCATATGCTTGATGACTTGCGGGTTCCCGTATTTAGTGATGACATTAATCATTGGCTCAAGTTCGTGCATTTTACCTTTAGACCATTGCGGATTCGCATCGAAGTTATCAATGACAGACTGGACGATGTTTGGAAGCACATTCGCTATGACAGAGATCGTTCCGTTTCCGCCATACATGATGTTATCAAGTATCTCGTGGTCATTACCTCCTAGATACATGAAGTTGCTCGGTAATAATTTTCTTAACCGCTCAACACGACCTATGTCACCTGCTGCATCTTTGATTCCTGCAATATATCGATTTTGAGCGAGTGTCAAAATGGTCTGATCGTCAATATCTACGGCTGTTCGCGAGGGAACAGTGTACACAATAATGGGCATAGCAACTGTGCTAGCGATTTTGAGATAGTGTTGACAAAGCCCGCTTTGTGTCGGTTTCACATAGAATGGCGTGGTCACTAAGATAGCATCAGCACCGTGATCTTTTGCTTGTTTTCCAAGCTGAATTGCATGCTCTGTCGACGGCGAAGATATTCCGACGATGAGTGCTGTTTTATCGAATTGTTTTCGCGCTGTTTTAAGCAATAACTCGCGTTCGCTGATGGATAGACTGAGCCCTTCACCTGTGCTACCGAATATCACCACTGCACGGCTTGTTTGCGCATTGTGCCATGCTGTCCATTGTTTCCATGCCACGAGATCAATACTCTCATCTGTTGAAAATGGCGTTGTCAGCGCAGGAATAGCACCTGTGAATTGAGTCTCGATTGTCATATCATTCCATGTCATTCTACCCAGACAAACTGACATACTATCGTTATTTTTGCAATACGGTTGTTTGATACTATTTGATTACGCCTGATTCGTTGATTTACTTTACTTGCTCATTCACATTACATACTATGTTAGTGTTGCTATAAGGAATTTCATGCGAATTTTAGCTTACTTTACTGTAGCCCTTCTCACTCTGAGTGTGCATGCGATGGACGGTTACGATCCCAGTAATAAGATCAATCAGCTGGCCCTGACGATGGCGATTGTTAAGCATAACTACATTAACGATCTCAATGATAACGCTATTGCTGAAAAAGCGATAAGGGGCTTATTGAGTGAGCTTGATCCACACTCTGCATATTTGGATGTAAATGAATTTGATATGCTCAAGGACTCTACTGCTGGCCAGGTCACAGGTATTGGTGTTGAGGTCACTGTCGATCGCGGGATGATTCGCGTGATCGCGCCACTTGATCACTCGCCAGCAAAACGTGCCGGCGTCAAAAACGGTGATTACATCACGCATATCGATGATGTCCTGGTTCTAGATATCGGCTTTAACGAGGCGATCTCAAGAATTAAGGGAGATACTGGCACACAGGTGATATTGACAATCATGCGCCCTGGGGAAGATCAGCCCAGACAAATCACGGTAACACGTGAATTAATCAAAGCGCCCTCTATAGAAACTGATATGCTGAGTCAAAATATTGGGTATATGCGTATCAGTTATTTTGGAACCTCCTCATCCGCAGAAGCGAGTAAAAAACTCAAAGCACTGCAACGTAAGCATCGCAATTTATCCGGTTTAGTACTAGATCTACGTAACAATCCCGGCGGTGTGCTTGATTCAGCAGTAGAAGTTACGGACTTATTCCTAGATAACAAATCAATCGGCTATAACAGAACAATTACAACAGCAAAAGAGCGCAGTATGAAAGTAATGCAGTCTTACAAAGCAAAAACCCCAGATATCACCAATAATCTCCCTCTGGCGGTTGTGATCAACTCTGGTAGTGCTTCTGGCGCAGAAATTATGGCAGCAGGCCCTC
>DBUY01000071.1:15954-33384 GCA_002308435.1 Proteobacteria bacterium UBA1278
ACCATAAGCGAGCCACTATCGTTGGAGAGACAAGCTTTGGTAAGGGCTCAATTCAAACGGTGATGCCGTTGTCTGATGAATCAGCTGTTAAAATTACAACTGGTTTGTATTACTCCCCTGCGGGGCATGTTGTGCAAACGCAAGGGGTCAAGCCTGATATTGAGGCCTTAGAGCTGGTAACCCCAAATACTGCGTTGTTAGATATTCGAGAAAGCGATTATATGAATGCCCTGCCAACGCATACCAAGAATCAACCTGCTGAAAAAACATCCACTATGGATGCCGACATCATTCGCCAATTTGGTTTTGAAGTCTATCAGGCATACCAAACACTACTTGACCAACAGAGACAACTCAAATGCCGATAAATTATGTGATACTTGTATATATAATTACCCAATTCGCTGTGCCCCATGCTCATGCGAGTGATGCAACTCATCCCATGGGTACGGCTGACGCACCTGCAACTGATATTGCGGTAAAGTCTTTCAGTGAAAGTACACTAGCTAGTATATACACTCAAACACAGCCTGGAGACAGTCACTCTTATTTCTCGGGGCTTGAATCTGTTCAGCCTGTATTTGATGCGTCTCTCTATGAAAAAATTCTTACAGAGCAGCGCGATGATGAACTGATGACCCTCGCTCAGCAAAACGCTATGGTGATGACGCAGCGCCAGAATAGTAGCCGTGTTGCGATGACGAAATCTAACTCGAACAAACCGACCTGGCAAGTCACCACGCAGTTGATTGTTTATTATGTTAAAGACCAAATTGAGATCGTTCGCCCATTGACCAACACGATGATGATTACACCAGATACCACTTCGACGACGGATTACAAAATTACAGCGTTTTCTACAATTACTGCCGCTCAGCCTGAATTGATTGATTATCAGCAGCTACGCCAAAAAAATTGCCCAAGTAAGACCACACCCACCTCAGCCAGCTGACTCTATGTTGATTATTGCAGTCACTTCACGGGCACTATTTGACTTTACCGAAGAGAATTCTGTATTTGAACGGGATGGCCTCGATGCGTACCAAACCTACCAACGCAAGCATGAAAACCAGCCCCTAAAAAAGGGCACTTGCTTTTCTCTGGTTGATAAGCTTCTACAACTGAACCGACATAGTGATACACCGCTTATTGAGATTATCTTATGCTCACGGAATAGTGCGGACACCGGTCTACGGGTTTTTAACAGTATTGCTCATTATGAGTTGCCGATAACTCGCGCATTTTTTACTGATGGCCAGCCTGTACATCGATATCTGCAAGCATATCATGTTGCACTTTTTTTGTCCGCCAATGAAGAAGACGTGGCAGCAGCAGTTAATGGTGGTATCGCTGCTGCGACTATGTTGTCGCCCCCGACTGTCTCTATACCAGATCATCAGCCACAACTGCGTATTGCATTCGATGCAGACTGTGTATTGTTTTCTGACGCTCCCGAGCGGATTCACCAAGAGCAAGGTCTCGAAGCATTTATTCAAAGCGAGCGTATCAATGCTCATATTTCTCTAGATGATGGACCATTCACATCATTTCTAAGAGCCTTTGGTGAAATTCAGCAATCGTTGCCAGATCGACAGTTGATTCGGACGGCACTTGTGACAGCGCGTAGTGCGCCGGCGCATGAGCGTGTCATTCGTACATTGCGTCATTGGAATGTTGTTATTGATGAGTCGTTCTTTCTGGGCGGTTACGATAAGTCACATATTCTTTCAATTTATCAACCTGACATTTTCTTTGATGACCTCAGGGAAAACTGTAGGCGCTCTGCACATGCTGTACCAACAGGTCATGTCCCTTACGGTGTCACAAACCAAGTCGTCTGTGAGTAAACTGTGTGGTTTTATCACTGACGACGACTGATTTGTTTGCATCATTTTATGCAACTTGGATTATTTGCTCAGGCTTGGATCATAGTGATAATCCATATAATGTGGTTCCCAGTTGTTTTGCTGTTGTCGTTTCATTGATTCATCCAGTGAGTACGTCGCTTGTTGGTCGCTCACTGCCGCACGAATGATGGCTGTTGAGACAACCTGCGATACTGTTTTTAGATCAATTAGCTCAGGGGTAATCTTTCCAGACCCTGCGTACTTTTTAGTGGTAAACCCTGCAATCGCCTCACTCGCAGCAATAATCATAGGCTGACTGAGTGACTGCGCGCCGCATGCAACGAGGCCGGCAGCTAAGCCTGGGAATGCAAAAATATTATTGCACTGGCTAACGCTCACAATCTGGCCATCACGCTCACAGGTGAATGGACTTCCAGATGCAATGTGTATCGTCTGCTCTGTCGATTCAAGTACCTCTCTTGGCACACACTCAGATTTCTCGGACGGATTTGATAGTGGAAGCAATATTGGTGCGTCACAATGTTCGCATAGGGCATCGATTACATCGCTGTTGAAGAGATTGGATTGCCCTGTTACCCCAATGAGTATGGTCGGCTTGACATTATTGACTGTGGTTAATATTGATCGGTCCACCCAGTCAGAGACCTGCTCTTTTGATTTAGCATAGGGTTTCAACGCGGGATCACTGCTATCTTCCATGATCAATCCGTCTCTTCCAATCAGCCATATGGCATCACTTGCATGGCTACCCGTTGGTAGGTGAGCTTGTAGATAGGTATTTATTGTCTCAATTATTCCCATACCAGCTGCACCTGGCCCCGCTAGTAGGATACGCTGCTGGTCAATGGTTTCTCTTTTTTCGTGGAGCGCAGCCATAATCGCAGCGAGGACAATAATTGCCGTCCCTTGTATATCATCATTAAAGCAGGGCTTGTGGCCAAATGCTTCCATCAACCAGCGGGCGTTCACCTTTGAAAAATCTTCGAAATGCACCACAATATTTGGAAACTTCTCATATAGGGCTGAGATGACTTTTGTCATGAATGCTTGATAGTCCTCACCTGCTAATCTATTTTGTCGTAAGCCTAGGTAGAGTGGATCGTTGTGTAACTCTGTTTTATTGGTACCAACATCAATAAAAACTGGTGCGATTTTATACGGAGAAATAGTACCTGCCGCAACGTGCATAGCCGCTTTGGCAACGGGGATACCCATACCACCTAAGCCTTGATCACCAATACCCAAAATCGCTTCACCATCACTAATCACGACCATATCCAACTCCGGGTTCGTCCGATTCATCAAAATCGTGTCTATATGCTCTGCGTCATCATAACTAATAAATATCCCGCGTGGATGTCGATACTGGAGGCTGTATTGCTGCACGGTCGTGCTCACTGTAGGCGTATAGAGTTTTGCAGTGACTTCATCGATATATTGCGTAATCACAGCATAAAATAATGTTTCGTTCGTGTTGTAGAGAGCATGAAGATAAATACTCTTTGCTTCATCGCTGTGGCAACCCAAATATTGTTTGTACGCTCTTTGTGTCTGAGTTTCCAAGCTCTCTTCTACGGGAGGCAACTTTCCAATCAGGCGTAGTGTATCTCTTTCGGCGGCGGAAAACGCATTACTTTTATTCAATAATGGATGAAACAATAATGCTTTACCTGTCAGGCTGGTTCGTAAAACTGCTTTTCCGTTTTTGGCTTTGTCAATTTGATAGATCATTTAATTCCTTATGTTTCGTTTTGTTGGCCACTCAGTGTTTTTGAACGCGCAGAGGCATGGCGCTCTTGTAGGTCAATTTCAATGTAACGATCAGTAACTTGAACAGACTGATGCCCCGCATCATCCCGAACATGCTCTCGAGGTCTGAACTGAACGTCTTTTGAGATGGCAGTGTGACGAAGCCAGTGTACGGTTGCTTGACGTAGCGAATCTGCTTCATCATTGGCGCCACTTTCAATCAGTCGCTCGACAGTGCAGTCGAAACCAACCTGGACAATTTTGCGCAGCTGTCTGATACCAATCCCGCCCTCGCCTTTTTTCTTGGGAATAATTGGAGTTTGATCATTTGCACTCGGCTGAGCAGTCATACCCAAATAATGGCGATAGCGCCGTAACGCCTCTAGCATAGCATCGGGAACGGCTATCTCACGGGCCTTATTGCCCTTTCCGACGGTCTTGAACCACCATAATCCATGACTGTCTTGATAAAAGTCAGACATAATGGGTTTGCGCCCTGGTGAATCTACCAATTCGGAAATACGGCAACCCAACAGGTAAAATGCAGAAAAAATGAATAAGTGTCTTTCGAATATCGGTTGTTGCAGACAGCGTTGCTGTATTTCTTCAATGAGATGTGTCCATTGGGCATCACTCAGCTTACGAGTCACTCGGGACTGCTGATTTTTTTGTAGATACTTACTTTTCTGCCTGATGAGAGAGACGGGGTTCGCGCTGATATAATTTTCTTGCATCAGGTAGGTAAAGAAAGTACTGGTGCCTGCAATGATCGCTCGCATAGCTGATTGTGTCAATTGCATTTTCTTTTGGTCAGGCGTTTTATCCCCATGTCTGTTCAAGAACGGACGCCAATTGTCGCACGGCATGCGCTCGCCATTTGAATTCGTTGTAAATCGTTGACTGTGTTTCCGTGCAACCCACAATGCGGGTGGTTTCTGAACAAAGTCGAAATAAGCGGATAAATCGTGCCTGTCTAGTGCTTTGATCGGTTTTTTTCTGAACATCCATGCCCATTGGCAGACACGTTCGACCTCACGTCGGTAACTATTAAATGTATCGTCAGAGCCTTGGTATGAGAGTAGAAAGCGTTTTGCGAGCATATACTCTTGCTCTATATTGACGATATCTAACTCTACCAAAAATGATCTCAGTCGTGAGCAGGGCTGATCAGCAATCCATAAGGTGCTGTCAAATAAAGGCTGTGGTCTTTGTAATTGCATCACATCATTGTACACGACGTGATGATTTTTTTGTAGCCCTAACGCTTTACAAAAAAAAAGCCTGCGATTGCAGGCTTTTTTCTCGATGATAAGCGATGATTTACATCATACCGCCCATACCGCCCATGCCGCCCATACCGCCGGCACCAGGTGCGCCAGCGGCGCCTTCTGTTTCTGTTTTAGGCTCTTCGGTGATGACATAACTGGTAATGATCAACATTCCAGCAATAGATGCTGCATTCTCAAGTGCTGTCTTCGTTACTTTTGTTGGGTCAATAATACCCATCTTCACCATATCGCCATAGGTATCATCTGCAGCGTTGTATCCATAGTTACCACTTTCTGAGCGCACTTTGTGTACAACCACTGAAGCGTCTCCCCCAGCATTATCGACGATTTGACGCAGAGGACCAGAGAGTGCTTTTAGAACAACCTGAATCCCCATATTCTCAGCTTCACAATTGCCCTTCAGCTTATCGAGTTTCTGTGCAACACGAATCAACGCAACGCCACCACCAGGTACAATGCCTTCTTCGACTGCAGCGCGAGTTGCGTTTAGCGCATCCTCGACACGTGCTTTCTTCTCTTTCATCTCGATTTCTGTGGCAGCACCTACACGAATGACGGCAACACCACCAGCCAGTTTAGCGACACGCTCTTGGAGTTTCTCAGTATCATAGCTTGATGTACTATTTTCCATCTCACAACGAATCTGATCAACACGTGACTTGATATCATCAGCAGATCCCGCGCCATCTATGATTGTGGTTTCGTCTTTACTGATCACCACACGCTTTGCTGAACCAAGCTGCTCAACTGTTGCAGTGTCAAGGGTTAGACCGACTTCTTCTGCAATCACTTGTCCGCCTGAGAGTACGGCTAGGTCTTCGAGCATTGCTTTCTTGCGATCGCCAAATCCTGGTGCCTTGACAGCGCAGACTTTGACAATACCACGCATGTTGTTGACAACTAGTGTTGCTAACGCTTCGCCTTCGACGTCTTCTGCAATGACAAGCAGTGGTCTGCCTGCCTTAGCAACGCCTTCCAGCAAGGTCAACATATCACGGATGTTGCTAATCTTTTTGTCAACAAGAAGAATAAAGGGGTTCTCTAACTCGGCAGACATATTTTGTTGATTTGTCACAAAGTACGGTGATAGGTAACCGCGCTCGAATTGCATACCCTCGACGATTTTGGTTGTGTCGTTAACTTCTGAGCCTTCCTCAACTGTTATCACGCCTTCCTTACCAACTGCATCCATTGCTTTTGCAATAATCTCACCGACTTGCTCATCATTATTCGCAGAGATAGCACCTACCTGCTTGATCATATCATTGCTTTTGCAAGAGATTGATATTTCATCAAGTACTTTACGTGCTTCAGCTGATGCAAGCGACATTCCTTTCTTAAGTTTCTGCTTACAAACACCTGATGCAGCAGCAGTGTGAGCAGCACTGAATATATCACGTGTCAATACTGTTGCAGTTGTTGTACCATCACCTGCTTTATCATTGGTCGTTTTTGCAGCTGACTTGACTGCTTGTATAATTGCGTTCTCTCTTGGGTCTTTGACGTCGATTTTCTTCGCAACCGTCACACCGTCTTTTGTCAAGCTCGGCTCACCGTAGTCAGAGTCAATTAGTACACAACTCCCACGTGGTCCAAGTGTCACCGCAACTACATCAGCAAGTTTCTTTACTGCTGCTACTTTATCCATATTCTTTGTAATATCTTTAGCCATTGTTTTCTCCTTGTTTAATTACTCGACGACTGCAATGATATCTTCATCACGCAATACTAACATGTCTTCACCGTTTACTTTTACATCGGTTCCTGAGAACTTGCTGTAGAGTACTTTCATCCCTTCTGATAGTTCAACTGGAATGAGTGTTCCGTTTTCAGTTTTTCCTGCGCCGACAGACATAACAACGCCGCGTTGCGGTTTCTCTTTGTTAGCACTCGGTGCCAGCATGATACCACCAGCGGTTTTCTCTTCCTCTTGATCGGGCTTCACGAGAACCCGGTCATGACGTGGCTTCAGTTTTATTTCCATCATCTACTCCTTTTGCCTTATTGGTAAAAACACATGCACAGCATGCTTACTAATTGATTTGGTGCTGTCTCGACTTATTTCAAGTGTGTTTGACAAAATAGTTCAGAAAATATACGATTCTTATTGAATTATTGTTTCCACGGTGACCCTACCATGAACCAAATTTTGATGTCTCGCCCTGAGCAGATTCTAGGTGCCTCATCCGCTGATCAACGTCATGCAATCATGCAGTGGGACGCTTTGTATGAAAGCTTAACGCAACTTGGGTGTCATGTTCACTTACTGCCATGTTGTCCTTATGTGGAGGATTTTTTCGCCGTTTCTCGACATGGTTTTGCGCTTGATCAACGCATGCTTCTCTCGTATTCTGGTCATTCTTCGAGCGAAACATCACCTTACCTTTCTGCCTGGTGCGAGCAATTTTCTTCACCTGAGGATCCAGTACACATTTCGAGAACAAGACTTCATCCTGACCGAGAAACGCCGCTACCATATGCTGGCCATGCCGATACACTCTTTATCGATAATTGTCTGTACTTTGGTTACGGCAGTTATAGCGCGCATGAAATCGCTAATGACCTGATCACCAAAACAGGGAAACGCGTCGTCGATCTTTTTATTGACCAGTCACAGCGTTACTTGATTGACACTATTCTCCCGGTTCATGATGGTATGATGCTCTATCATGATCACGGACTTCATCAGAATAGCCTGTTGGTGCTTGATGGGTGCTTTACGACCGCCACTCTGCAGGATGCTGTTGACTTATGTCCGTCACACAGTCTTATGATTGGCGACCACGCGGTGGTACCTGATAATTGCTATGAGACTCAGCGCATGCTAGGCGAACTTGGCTATCAGGTCATTCCAGTTGAGATGAGCGCCTATCAGGCTATGCAGCTTGGTCCGCGAGGGCTCATCTTACCACTTTTGCAGTGATTTGTGTTAGTGGATTCGGTCTGAAATGACTGATATACACCCCGATTTTCCATGATGAAGCTTTTTCAGTTTGGTGAGTGTTGACTCGACTCGATAGCGCTGTGTGCTCACCATACCCCGCCTGATACTTTGTATTGATGTGAGGCATACATCAATCATTGCGTGCAGTACCGATCTTGCTGGCAGTGGTCCTGTTAGGTGAGACTGATTGATTGCCTCGAAAAACCCTTCGTGAACATCTGGCGTGTCGGATAATGAGAACAGCACTGCGTATAGACAATGTATAAAGCTTTCATAAATGAGTGTCTCATCAAATCGGCTCAGTTCTTCACTTAATGAGAGCGGTTGCCAATTGGTTGTCACAATACTATTTAGTACGACGCTCATCAATATTTGGTACTGGCCGTCTTGAATACATCCAGATATCTCACTGGTTTTGTTCCGATGTGTGAACCTGAGAAATTGGTACTGTGGTTGTGTGCTGATTAGCTGCTCTACAGGTGTTGATGCCACTGTGGCGAATGTGCTTGTTCCTATAATCTGGCAGCGACTCAATATGGTAGGCAGAAGCGCGCGGCGACGCTCGGTTTGTACTATTATATACAAGCCTTCTTTTGGCTCCTCTAGCGTCTTTAGGAGTGCGTTCGCACATTGAGTCGTCATCCGTTCTGCATGCTCGATGTAGATGATTTGACACTGACTAAATCGTGGGCTCCGCTGCACAGCATTGATACATTCACGTACCTGATCTATTTTGATGGCTTGACTTTCTTCCGGCGCGATGCAGTGATAATCTGGATGTGTATTCTCTTCGAGCATGTAGCACGATCTGCATTGCCGGCAGCCGTTATCAGTCTGATGTTCACACAGAAGTGTGTATATGACTTGTTGTGCTAGATCATGACCACCTTGGGCATGTGGTTGATCAATACAAGCGGCTTGAGGCCATGTTCTATACTGATTCATGGGAATAGGCTTCTACCATTTCGACATTAGCGCTTTTTGCTCTTGGCTTTGATCATATCATGAATACATGTCATCACGTTAGCCGAAACTGCTTCTGGATTTTTGGATGAATCAATGAGTCGAATTCGTGTGGGGTCGTCTTTTGCACGCTGTTGGTATCCCAGCTGGGTTGCGACAAAAAAACTGGCACTCTCTTCGTCGAAGCGATCTTGATTACCTCGGCTGTAGACACGTTCCAGACATAATTCCACTGGTGCTGTCAAGCAGATAGTTAGATCAGGCATACAGGATTCTATGACCCATTGGTCCAATGTCTCTAATATCGGTTCGGGTATATGTCGCCCAGCACCTTGGTAAGCGTAGCTCGCATCAACAAATCGATCACTGATCACAATATCTCCGCGCTCGAGTGCGGGCTTGATGATTGTTTGAATATGCTCATTTCTTGATGCATACATCATTAGCAGTTCGGTCATTGGCAGCATGTTCTTGTTTTCATGCGCCGTGAGCAGTGTTCGTATGCGTTCGGCGATGGGTGTACCCCCAGGCTCTCTGGTATATATGATCTGACGATCTGGCACCTGTAATTCGGTCTGAATTGACTTTAGCACTGTTGTTTTCCCAGCACCCTCAATTCCCTCTAGTGAAATAAAAACACCGCTTTTCATCATGGATCCTCGATTGTTAACGATTAGTATGCACTTTTGATCGTTGCTTTTGAACTTGTTTTTGTGCTCGATGGTCTGCAAAGCTTGTTGTGAATATATGTCGATATGGATGTGCACCATCGAGCACGTAATAGAGCGCTCCAAACTTAAACGGATGTAAGGCAGCGTGGATTGCAGCGTGACTGGGCATACCGATTGGTGTTGGTGGTAGACCTCTTCTTGTGTAGGTATTGTATGCGCTGTCTCGCTTGAGGTCGCTGTGTTTCAATCGTGCCTGGTGCCTGCCCATACCATAGATCACTGACGCATCTATTTGCAGTGGCATGTTGACACGAATCCGATTCAAAATCACTGCTGCAATTTTTGAGTACTCTGCAGGAAACCCACTCTCGCGTTCGATGAGCGACGCTACGATTAGTGCTTGGTATGGCGTTGCATAATTTGTTGTCTTGTCTCTTGATTCCCACTCATGCATTAGGGTGTTCACTTGCTGACTCACAGCTGTTTTGACAATTGAGCGGTCGCTGATACCACGTTTGAATTTATAAGTATCCGGCATGAGTAAGCCCTCAAGACTGATCAGTGCCTTACCACCTCGTAGGGTATACTTAAAGTCGCGATTAATTTCCTCTAGGATCTGCTGATCCTTCGATATCGTGAACTGTTGATGAGCATGTAAGGATTGCTTGACCTGTTTCCACTGCCAGCCCTCAATAATTGTTATTTTTTCAAGTAGAGAAGCGCCCCGAGCAATCTTATTGACAAGGGTAAGCAGTGTGTCGGTGTCATTGATTTCGTATAAACCAGCCTGCATTGATGATGACGGATACTGCGATATATAAGCGACAGTGAAATGTGTTGCTGCGCTGACTAGGCCGCGATCTTCGAGTTGACTTGCAAATCGGCGGACTTGAATGCCGCGCTCAACAACCACTTCCTCGTACTGACCCGGCGACAATATGGTTCTCACTGCAATGTCGACATATACGTTGAGCACATACAGTGTCAGCATGACACATAAAAACAGTGCAAGTGCAGTGGCACCCCGAAATAAGTGAGTCAGTTTCATATACGAGTTATTTGTTAACTCTGTTATTCTAATTCATTGGTTTCAAAGTGCAATCAATCAGACGATTTCATTGAAATTCGCTCTGACTCTTGATCAGGTCATGCTTTGTGTTTTGGCTCAGTGCCCTGTTATCATTAACAATCAAGTGATCTCTTTAATTGTGAGCAATCGTGAGCTGCTTACGATTGCTGACGATGTCTTATTGCAGAATCTGAAACATCAGCATCTGGATTCTCACACATCTCTTCCAACAACTCTTTGGTTAAATTGATATCGCGCTTATTTGCGCTTTTATCGAAGTAGACCGTACATTGAATACGTCGCTCAGCATTATCCTCTTGCGAATCGTCCCACCACATTTTATAGGCTGTCACGGGCTGTATCTTTTCAATGATATTCATCACTGGATAATACTTCTTTTTGATTGTGCCATAGGATGAAGTTAAATCCAGCGCGTACTTACATTCAGATGTAAAGTTCAGTATATCACTTTTTGGTCGTTGGCCGTCCTCGACTTCATTTTTTGACTGAACGTGATATACACCACCGTTATTATCTTTTCCGCACACGAAAAACCGATGCTTCCATCTTCCATTATCAGTAAACTCACATTCTGAGTAGTACGGGTCATTACTTCGATCGTACGCTGCAAGTGCGTTCTCAGTTGGCCTAAAAACGTTATCTTTTGGATTGACTCTTGGATTAATTGCATTCGGCGGGAGACCGTTTTTGAGTTTTCTGTACTTTATGTTGTGTTTTGGTAGATTATCCTGTTTCCAGCACGTACTAGCGTGCTTTATTTTTGATCGATTCTCGTCGAAAAAATTAGTTGTATATGTCATCTTGTTATTGTTTTGGTTTTCCTATTTTATCACGAGCCCGCTTCTTCGTCAATACCATGATTAATGTGTGAATTTCTATACACCTGGACAGAGTCGTTATGCGACATATCTAGACACAGAGATTGATGCACAATACGTCTTTCATCTCTGATTACTATCATGATTACGCTAATACGGTCTTTTGCCTGTCGACAATTTTTTCAATCAAATTCCCAATCAAAGATAATATAATACACAATATACATGAACGCGCTATTGAGCTTTAGCATCCCAAAGCATCTAAATCACCCTCAAAATTGAGCGATTTACTGTTTGTCTTTCTTTGTGTTATATTGTTGGCAATTAGGTAATGGTTGTGCAGTGCTGCATAGCCAAAGCACGTCAGTAAGTCAGAATAACTCTGGTTTAGAAATCCAGATTTACCAGGTAGCGTGATGAATTGTGATACGTAGTCAGTCTGTCAATCGTCACCTGTTGACAGAACGAGTGATGCGTTTGTTCCACCGAATCCGAATGAATTGCTGATTGCATGGCGCATTTTGTGCGCACGCATTTCATGAGGGACAAAGTCAAGGTCACAACCTGGTGATGGCTCATAACAATTGATGGTTGGTGGCACAGATTGTTGGTCAAGTGACATCAACGTAATGATTGCCTCAATCGCACCGGCAGCACCGAGCGTATGACCATGCATTGATTTTGTTGAGGATACCATTAATTTGTCTGCATGGTCTCCGAAAGCACGCCGTATCGCTAATGGCTCGATTTGATCACCAATCGGTGTTGATGTCGCGTGCGCATTGATGTATGCGATATCTTCAGGACTGATTTTTGCTTTTCTCAGCGCATTGGTGATGCAGCGCGCTGCCCCACTGCCATCAGCGGATGGTTGTGTCATGTGGTATGCATCTGCATTCATGCCATACCCACTTAATTCTCCCAGGATGGTGGCTCCTCTTCTTTTGGCGTGATCGTATCCTTCCAGTATCAATATGCCTGCACCATCTGCAATTACAAATCCATCACGGTCTTTGTCCCATGGCCGACTGGCATGCTCAGGATTATCGTTATTGGGACTGAGTGCACGCATGGCTGAAAAGCCACCACTTCCCATAGCAACAGTAGCATGCTCAGATCCACCACAAATCATGATGTCTGCACCGTCTGATTCAATAATCTGAGATGCTGAGATGATACTGTGTGCACCGGTTGCGCATGCCGAAACCAAAGAGAAATTGGGACCACGGAATCCGCTCTCTAAAGAAACAAAGCCCGATGACATATTGACCAGTGATGCGGGAATCCAAAATGGAGACAACTTGCTCGCATTATTACTGTTCACCTTGTGGGATTCGTTTTGAATAGTCTCTAGGCCGCCAATTCCAGAACCGATACAGACTCCAGCTCTATCGAGGTTAATTGTCTCGTCGTGGTTATTCAGTCCAGCCATTTTCATCGCTTGCCTGGTTGCAACTAATGCATATTCAATGAATGGATCGTATCGACGCTGCTCTTTTTTTGTGAAGTGATCATCTGATTTATAGTCCCAAATGCGGCCACCTATTTTAGATCGGATGTCATTAAAGAGCGGGTCAGATATCTTTCTAATTCCACTCTTGCTCTGACTTAGCGAGTTCCAGGTACTCTCTGGATTAACACCGAGTGGTGTCAGCATTCCGTACCCGGTTATGACCACACGAGACATGGTTATTTGCCGTCTTTAAAGTGGGCTTCTATTTTTTCAACTGCTTGTTTTACAGTGGTGATTTTTTCGGCTTCCTCGTCAGGAATATTCACTTCGAACTCTTCCTCTAATGCGAGCACAAGCTCTACTGTGTCAAGTGAGTCAGCCCCGAGGTCATCAACGAAGGATGATTCCATTTTAATTGTGCTTTTGTCTAGGTCAAGTTGGTCAGCAATGATACTAAGTACTTTGTCTTTGATGTTCTCTTTTGATGTCATTTGGGTGCTCCCATAGAATTTGTGATTCTAATATACCACGTCATCATAGCATTACAAGCCCGCCATTTATATCAAGACATGTCCCGGTCATGTACGCCGATTGCTGTGACATGAGAAACTCAACGGCATGGGCTATATCACTTGCGCTGCCTAATCGGCCCATTGGTATTTTCTGTAATACTTGTTTGCGCTGTTCTTCATTCATAAAATTCAACATATCTGTCTCAATAAACCCTGGGCATATGCAGTTGACAGTTATATTACGGCTAGCTACCTCGGCCGCTAGCGATTTACTAAACCCGACAACACCAGCTTTTGCTGCAGCGTAGTTGGCTTGCCCTGCGTTACCGATGCGTGCTACTACTGAGCTAATGTTGATGATTCGGCCCCAACGTTTACGTATCATTCCTTTGGTGCACGCCTGACTTAGGTGAAAAATTGCTGTCAAGTTTGCTTGTATCACGTCGTTCCATTCACCAGGTTTCATTCGAAGTAGTAAATTGTCACGCGTGATCCCGGCGTTGTTAATCAGGACATCTGGCATTCGATCAAACGTCGCTTTTACTGTTTCAAGTAGCTGTATGTGACTGTCTTGACTCAATGCATTCCACAACAGCGCTATTCCTTGTGTTTTATGTTGGTCCAATATTTCTTGTATTGCTTTTTGCCCCGTCTCGCCCGTCGCAGTCGCGACAATTACCCCTGCTTTAGTTTGGCATAACTTATGTAATATCGCTTGACCGATTCCGCGGCTAGCGCCAGTTAATAAAATCAACTTTTCTGACATATTTCGTCTTTATCTTGCGTGTTTGTATTCTAGCATGGGACCTACTGATTGCAAAATCACATGGTCATGCCGTGCTTTACAATATCTGATGATTTTCGTATAGTAAGAACATTCTGCTTTTTCTTATTGCTGTGTTTGCACGTATCGTCGCTAGCCAAATTTATTTACCACAGCGAATTGTGTCCAATCATGAGCTATCGGAATCTCTTGATACTTCTCACGAGTGGATCGTCAAGCGCACTGGTATACATGCGCGCCACATCTTAGCTGATGATGAGACCGCTAGCTCGATGGCATTATCCGCCTGTCAGCGTCTTTTAGCAGAACAAAATATAGATCCATCCTTGATCGGTTCTATTATTGTTGCGACGAGCACATCCCATACGGCGATGCCCTCAATTGCTTGTCAGCTTGCGAATTCGCTTGGGATCAATGATGCATTCTCACTCGATGTTAATGCTGCATGTTCAGGATTTCTTTACGCCTTGTCTCTTGGTAATGATCGAATACGTCACCATAACGATCACTACAGCTTGATTGTCGGTGTAGACGCGATGAGCCGTATAACCGACTGGAGTGATCGTTCTACAGCTGTCCTCTTCGGTGATGGCGCGGGCGCAATTCTTCTAAAATCAGATCCCGATACTGGGTTAATTGGTATTCGTTGTGGCTCTGAATCACATGGTGAAGAATTACTACGTGTTCACGGCAATCTTCACTCATCACAACCTTGCACACTCTCTATGGATGGCAAAGAGGTATTTCGGTTTGCAGTTGACCGGCTATACACGACCTCTCAGAATCTGCTTGCTTCACATGGGATTGACCCACAATCTATTGATTGGGTTGTACCCCATCAAGCCAATAGCCGCATACTTGACTACGTGACAAAGCAATTTGATATTTCTCCCCTGCGTGTTGTTAAGACGATGGCGCAACATGCGAATACATCGGCTGCATCAATACCCCTCGCATTGCACTCGCTGCGTGATTCGGGGAAGCTAGTCAGAGGCCACCGATTGCTTTTTAAAGCTTTTGGTGCTGGATTTACCTGGGGTGCCGCTGTTTGTGAGTATTAGTCAAGTTTTGACATGGGATGCGAAAAGCGTAGTGTAAATGGCTTAGACTGTTTTCAATAAATCGGTAGTCAAATTCATCTGGGTCGCTCAACAAGTCCCTGATACTAATCTAAAATATCTGGAGAGATCTCAGTGTATCAGGCTGATCTTAACTGCCATGATTGTGTTGCCTTTTTTAGTAAACCCATAATCACTGTAACTTCACGTTAATTTCGATCTTTTCTATCAACATAATGACGGCATTTTACTGAATACCATGCGACGCTGATTTGGATTCCTATCAATGATTATCTATGAACGGTTTACTTGCATAATTTAAGCTGCTGCTGTTAATGCTTTAGGGGTTAAATATCCCGGTGACTCCACATCCAGTATGTGATTTTCTTGCTCTAGCTCTGTGAGATGAGTCATATCATCGTTCAGTTTTCTACTATGAGATTGTGTATTAGGCTCGAGCCTAACTAACTGCTCTTCTAATCTTCGTGAATCATTCGATCTCGAGAGAATATCTTCCTGGATGTGCTTATAAATCTGATCTGCTAATTTGGCGCTGTCGTATGTGTTCTCTACAAGCATGTCTGCCTGGCTACTCCACCACAAATGCGTAACACCAGCCAGGCTCAGAAGAGAGTCAAAGGCACTGCTATTCGGCATGACGGACAGTCGGCTAGCAAGTGAGATTGCGGTCATGAATCTTGCACAGGGTGTCACATACTGCTTGACTGTGTTGCGTAGCGATTTGCTGAAGATATTTGGCGTATACTTCAGAAAATCCGGGATTGTGTCGCATAAAATAGCGGCAATCACCAGATTACTAGGGTTCATGATTGTATATATACTTGCCATAATGCACTCCTTTGTTTCTTTGTCTTGATCAATCTCTCTCAGCTCACATATGTCGGCTTATTGTTATTCAACGTGCTTTCCACATCTCTATTACTATATTTGTGTATCATGAGCGCAAACAAAGCGACAATCAGACCAACCTGTTTGATGCTGATGGTTTGCCAGGGGGCATCGCTGGGAAAAAAATCACTGGGTACAACTGAAAACTGGTTTGCCGCAGCTGATTGTGCTGATGCCGTTTGAATAGATGTGCTCATGCTACTGGAGTGAGCTGCCACAACCGCTCCGACGACTGGTATGATATTGCTGATGGATGATAATGCAGACTGATTGGGCTCGTTTGCTTGTGCTAGCACAGGACTGACATCACTTATTGCTGGTATAACGCTGCTCAATGTGGATACTGCTGCTTGATTGGTTTCGTTTGACTGCGCTAACACAGGACTGACGTCGCTTGTCGTGGTCATCAACTCTGGGCCAGAGTGTATCCTATCAGTGGGCAGTAAACTTGTTATTCTGGTGAGTGAGGTCACCGTTTCTTTGAATGCCTGATGTGCTAGATGTAGAGCCAATAGCATTGTGTATGCGAACTGATCTTTTTTTTCAGTCGTTACTGTCATTATTAATCACTTATCTTTTGTTGGTTATATTATATCACAATTAAACGCGATTACAATATTTCCTAGATGATTGCGTAGAAATATGCATAAAAATTATTCATAAATGATCCACCTATCTAATTCACTTAGATACGGCTACTATTCGTGTTTTTACATTTTATCTTACGTTTACGACGCTGGACTATTTGTCTAATTTGGAAGATTGTCTACGGTCGTTCTCTGAACGGTAATACTTTACTTAATATGCTTTGTATAATCTGTATTGCCGAGCTATGTGATGTCGCAAAACTCTCTATCTGAATTAGCACTCAGTTAGTGTTGACAGTTTTTAATCGAGAAAACACGTTGCAAACGTTACACTGATTAGTCAGGATGATCGGTTGGATCGTTGTTGGCATTGTCATCTACCTCATCGTCCGACGTGCTATCATCTGCACGCAGGTTCTTTTCTACCACTTCTACTCTTCTATTTGCTGCTGAAACGTCCGTTTGAGTTTCTTGCTTGTCTGTTGTAAGCACTTCTTGATTGATGTTGTCTTTAACCTCGCCTTTACACTCTTCATCATTATTGTTGACCTCTTCAGCATCTTTCACATTGCGATTAGCGTCAGTTTTTCTGACCATTTTCTCATTCTCGCCTTCACTGGCTTCTTTGTCTTTGCCGTCTTCCTCTTTTTCGCCTTCCTCTTCTTCGCCTTCCTCTTTTTCGCCTTCCTCTTCTTCGCCTTCCTCTTCTTCGCCTTCTTCGCCTTCTTCGTCTTC
>DBUY01000071.1:33535-33699 GCA_002308435.1 Proteobacteria bacterium UBA1278
ATTGCGATTAGCGTCAGTTTTTCTCACAATTTTCTCATTCTCGACTTCACGCTCACTTGTTTGACCTAGCTCTTCATCACTTTCTGACACACTTCTGGAATCTTTGGGCTCGCTGCCAGCCACTTCGGCTTCCTCAGCTTCTTGCTCTTCGCCTTCACTGGCTT
>DBUY01000071.1:33704-33840 GCA_002308435.1 Proteobacteria bacterium UBA1278
CGCCTTCTTCGTCTTCTCCGCCTTCTTCGTCTCCTTCCTCTTCTTCTCCGCCTTCCTCTTCTTCTCCGCCTTCCTCTTCTTCGCCGTCTTCCTCTTCTTCCTCTTCTTCTCCGCCTTCCTCTTCTTCTCCGCCTTC
>DBUY01000035.1:0-5643 GCA_002308435.1 Proteobacteria bacterium UBA1278
TGGTGTGGCCCTACGCGTATGTCACCGGGCGTGCATATGACACAGTGGCTAATATGTGATACCATGGTTTCAAACAACAGGAGATTAAGCAATGCTTAAAGGTAAAAAGGTTCTGATTATTGGCATGATGAGCGAGCGTTCGATCGCATATGGAGTAGCTGATGCAATGCACGGGTTTGACGCAAATCTCGGGTTCTCCTGTATGGCTCGGTTCGAAGAGCGTATCAAGAAAATGAGCCAACCATGGTCACCATTCATGCTCAATGTTTGCGATGTGTCCAAAGATGAAGATATTGAGAAGCTTGCGCAAGATGTTGCTAAGACTGGTAAGATCGACGCCATTGTACATAGCATTGCATTCGCACCGCGCGATCATCTCGAAGGCGGCATACTGAAGAATTTGACGCGTGAAGGATTTCAGACTGCGCATGATATCAGTGTCTACAGCTTAGCTGCAGTAACGAAAGCATGTTTACCGTATATGAATGATCATGGCGCTATCGTAGCGCTTACCTATCTGGGTTCCAGTAAAATTATACCGAACTATAATGTTATGGGCCCGGCTAAAGCCAGTCTTGAATCCATGGTGCGATATCTGGCCTATGATTGCGGGACACGAGGTATTCGTGTGAATGCGGTTTCAGCTGGTCCAGTACGAACACCCGCTGCATCTGGTATCAAAAATATGGGGAAAATGTTAACCCGCGTTGCAT
Source organism: Proteobacteria bacterium UBA1278 (assembly GCA_002308435.1). GTDB lineage: Bacteria > Pseudomonadota > Gammaproteobacteria > Comchoanobacterales > Comchoanobacteraceae > UBA7916. Next base: position 714 of record DBUY01000035.1, read on the forward strand.
CCTGTTCACCGATTCAACAGACCATCACCACGACACAAATCGGCAACGCCACTGCATTTCTATGCTCCGACCTATCCAGCGGAATTACTGGAGAAGTATTATTTGTCGATAACGGCTATCACGCGATGGGTGTTGTCACTGACACGCTAACCGAAGCAGCAACGTCTTGAGGTAACCCGATTATGTATGAACTTTTGATTAGCTATCTACTCTTCTTGCTGAAAGGGTTAACGGTTGTTGGCCTGCTCATGGCATTGATTGCATTTATTGTTGCCCTGCGTGGGGGTCAAGAGCAAAAGGATGTTCAATTTGAACTGCTTAACGAGAAACGACAAGAAACTAAAAAGTCGCTGCTGCAACAGTTCGCAAAGTCTGGTACAAAAGCGGCCAAACAAGCATACAAGCAATATTTGAACACCTTGAAGTCACGTAAAAAACTAGATGCAACTATCGAGAAATTACCAAAGCGTGGATATGTCCTTAGCTTTGATGGCGATATTAAAGCAAGTGGTGTTAAGGCGCTTCGTGAGGAAATTACAACACTGCTCAACGTTGCTCAAGCAGACGATGAAGTCGTTGTTATTCTAGAAAGCCCTGGTGGGTCTGTACCGCACTATGGTCTCGTTGCCGCTCAACTGACACGAATTAAACAAGCGAAACTCAGGCTGACTGTATGTGTTGATAAAGTGGCAGCAAGTGGCGGTTACCTTGCCGCTGTAGTTGCAGACCGTATACTTGCAGCACCGTTTGCTTACATCGGTTCAATTGGTGTGGTGTTAACGATGCCAAATGTACATGATCTCCTGAAGAAGAATGATGTCAACGTGATCGAGCTGACTGCTGGCAAATACAAGCGATCAATCAGTGCTTGGGGTAAACCAACCGAGTTGGGCAAGCGCCACACAAAAGATAAAATGCAGGCAATCCATGATCAATTTAAAGAGCTAGTGGTTTCATACCGGCCACAGATCGACATTGAGTCGGTCGCCAGTGGGGAATATTGGACCGCAAAAAATGCATTAGCACTTGGCCTGATTGATGATGTCACGACCAGTGATACTTATCTATCGGAATTGATGGCGACAGCTGAAGTATGGGCAATAAAAACCCCAAAAAAGCGTAATATCAAAGAGCTTATTGTCTCATCTGCGCGCGCAGTAACGCGCGTCGTCATCGAACAACTGAGCACAGACCAAACGATGACATCATAAGCGAAGCAAGGGCATGCAGGAGCGAGACGTATTTTCTGAAAATGCTGCAGGCTGGTGGGATCCGGAAGGGCCCTTCAAAATGCTACACCGGATGAATCCAGTTCGTCTGGCATTCATCAAGCGAGCTGTAGGTCAGCTGAGTGGACGACGTATTCTAGACTACGGTTGTGGTGGCGGTTTATTCTCAGAGTTACTGTGTCAAAATGGGGCAAATGTAACTGGTGTCGATACCAGTGCGCCGACCATTGCGTCTGCGCAATCGCATGCACAACAAAACGGCTTAGATATCGATTATATTCACGGGACGATCGACACTTTATCAGAGCGATATTTCGGTAAGAATGCTTTTGATATGGTTTGCGCAATTGAATGCCTTGAGCATGTTGAGCAGCCAAAAAGGCTTGTTTCTAGCCTTTGTAGCGCGCTTAAGCCAGGTGGGTTTGCTGTCTTCTCAACACTAAATCGCTCATGGTACACCTATGTGATGGGTATCATCGCTGCAGAATATTTACTCGGCTGGGTGGAGCCTGGCACGCACGCACACAATCAATTCATAAAGCCAAGCGAACTTGTTAAGATGGCCAGACAGTCTCATCTAACCCTTAAAGATATGGCTGGTATGCAATTTCACCTTAATGACCAAAGATTTCACCTAGATGACGACGTCAGCCTCAATTATATCGTGTGCTTTCAGAAGCCGATCAACATTAGCCCGGTTCTAGAATGTCTCTAACAAATTACGAAAAACAGGAGATCAGGAAGCCAATTTTGCTTTACGTTGAGTTTATTAATACACAAATAGTACAGTTACTCAGTTTTTATGACGAGATGGTTGCATCGCATGAATCAAAACCAAAAACATGGGGACAACAAAAAGATAAGGTGATCGAATACGAAAAAGCAATTGATAATATGTATGATAGCGCCAGTGACATGGCTAAATCTGGGTTTATCGATCTTTTGCCTGCAGAGGATTTAGGCGATTTAGACGAGTCTTGTCGAAATCTGATCAGTGAGCTCAATTTAGTTATAAAAAAAATGTACCATGCAATCTACGAGTGCCCTGATAGCAGGCGGTTAATGTTTACATCGGCGACGGCACAGTCAATTCAGGTAGGTCGGATACTACAATTAGTTGAGGCAGCTGTGACACCGTGCGAGGAACTGGATGAGCTACAACAGAAAATAGATCTCAAATCTAATTCAAGAAATCGTATAGAGCTCAAAAAAATGCGACTTGAGCACATGACAAGCCAATTATGTATGTCCACCCATATGCCAACGATCAATTACAATGAACACTGTTTGCGTGTCATAAGTCAAAAATTACACACAGACAAAGACATCACCAATGAGCTATTCAATAGTCTAAGTACCATATTGATAGATCGTATTAATGAATCGAAGTGTATGGCGTATATCACTCAGAACGAAATGTACAGTTTATTAATGCTATTACTGTCCCGTGAGTTGAGCGAGTCGGTTATGCAGTCAGTGAACCAGGCGTTAGCAACTAAACTCGCCGCTGAACAGTTGCCGCACAATATCAAACAACATTACTATGTTGTATTCATCGAGATTATATATATCCACTGTGTGGATGCGAATCATCAACAAGATGTGGTTGAGCAGATGATCAGAACGGTTGATAATGACATTCAATCACTACTAGACAAACATGGTCTATCATCGACTATCGACCCAACTAGTGTCACTGAGCTCCTGGAATACATCAACGAAGAATGCAAAGAAGAAACACAACTGAGTCACACACTATGCCAATTTATGGTGCTAAAAACACTCATGAAAACACAACTTGAGTGTAATATTTTTACTGTGGCCGATCCAGTCGACCAGAGTGCCGTCTATCAGAAACTGATGAATATCATCACAGCACTCTCAAACGTCGAGGTGAGCGCAGAGATACGTAATGTGATGCTCAAGTTGATGATCATGCTGCAGGCAAGCCAAGTCTCGTCCCAACTTGTTCAAAACTGGAGAAATCGGTGTGATCGACATATTACCGGGTTGTTTTATGATTACAGTGCCGATATCAGTGTACGCACTCAGCGGTTTATCAAGAGTATTTGGATGGATCCATTTACCAGTTGTGATCTACAGACAATTAGCCAAACATTAGCCGAATACGAAGATGGTAGAAAGCTGCCAGCCTGGTACGTTTTTGATCAACTGATTGATGAGGCGCTCAATCAGATGGAGGAAGTGTCTATTCATCGGGAATTTTCAAAGCCATAAGAGCGAGTCTTACGCAGAGTTTGGATTTGAAGAGTCTCGATCAATCGTTTTTTTCGCGACATTATGGCGCACATATAACGGAGAGAGGGATTCGGCGTCAACGCGATCCAATTGCCCCTGTTCTTGAAGCATATCAATCATGAGTAACATACTGGTTGCCCGCGTCATCGCAGTGAGCTTGTGACAATCAACAAGCAGTTCAGCGTCAAAATCCCGCGTATCATCCAGAGAAACCGCCGCGATATGGGGTACAAGCGAGCATTCAGTGGATAATTGATCGGCAAGTGATTGCCAATCACCCCCCGCAGTCACGCAGTGATGGAAGTTCCTGAGGTCTGGCACCTGATCATAGTCTAAGATACAGTCCGATGTATGAAGGTCAATAAGACCGTTTCGTGCCGAGTAAACTGAGAAATAAACCTGTCCAAGTCGCGCATCAATGAGAGTCGCGATATGTTGGCAAGGAATATCCTGATTGCCAACATAGCGCATCGCGTGATGCGCCAATAACGCGCTATGAGTAATTGGAATAACAGGGCATGACAGTGCATGTGCTAACCCACGCACATACGCCAATCCAACGCGTAGGCCAGTGAATGGTCCTGGCCCAACATTCACAGCGAGCTGGTCAATATTATCTGGCACGATGCCTACCGAATCGCACAGCGTACTAATTAGCGGGGTAAGATGGTTGGCATGCTTTCTAGAGAGCGTGGTGCGCTGAAAGATCATGCCTTGATAGCTCAAACTCGCTGCAAGCGAGCTACCGACAGTATCTACAGCAAGAACGGTCTGCGGTTTGGAATCAGACATGGCGGTATCTAAGATTGTGCATTGGCAGCATCGACTACTGAACTAGTACTGCTCGTCGTCTGTGGTTCTGCATCATGAGCAGCACGAGGTGACGGGCTAAAAGCAGGGTTTTTTGGCGCACGATTTACCTGCTGTACCGGTTTATTACTCACAGATGCGCGACCATTCTGTTGCACAAGCATACAGGCATCCGACAGCTTCGCGTTACCCTTGGTCCGAAGCTGACAAAAACGTTGCTCGGCGACAAAGCGATGACTGATTGGTATAATCATTGAGCCCATTGGGTACTGACTGTTCGTACTGCTCGCATCGACATAGAGTTTGTCATTTAGGTAACACAGCGACAGTGAAGCGACCTGATCAGATGCAGTGAGCGACTGCAGAGAAACCATTTCACACTTGTTAGCCGCGAGCTGGGTCACGACCGGGCGGTAGCGGCCAGGCTGATACTGTGGTGCTAATGCAGCGGTGCCACCTGATATCGTAATACGCAGTGAGTCAGCTTCCTGAGTACGACTGAAGAACTGCGCATAATACCGTTTGCTTGCACTGGTATTTGCTGTCGAGACATAGGTCGACCGCTGATTTGCAGACATTGATTCCACTTCATTCTGTGGCATGGCAAGCAGGGTGGGTTGATCGGCGGGGGT
>DBUY01000035.1:5952-12640 GCA_002308435.1 Proteobacteria bacterium UBA1278
ATGCCAGCCACTAAGGGCCCAGGCAAAAGTCGTGATAACGACCAATCGTAAATACATCGTAACATCGAAATAACCTATTGACATCATAGTATTATCTCAACAAATATACAAGTTAATCGATGGATTTTTCATGTATGAGCTAATAACATATGGGCATGGCATGACGACCTCTAAATACATCATTTATGTTTAGCGGACGATGGCAAAACTGACACTTATATCCAGATATATCGTTAGATGGTGCAATAAACCACAGATACACAATGGCAAATCACCAGACCAGAAAATTGTCAGCGATAGTCTAAGAAAAAGATGCATGGATTTGCCCTTAACTGTGTTATATTTTTAATCATTAGCATTTAATTCCATATTCCGACGGTATCTGACTGATGAAAATTATCCAATGCCTCCCAGAACTTAACACAGGCGGCGTAGAACGCGGTGTTGTTGAGCTATCCCATGCCCTTGTGTGTGCGGGTCATCAATCTTATGTTGTGTCAAATGGCGGCATTATGGTCCAACAGCTAGAAGCCGAGGGCGGTGTGCACCTACAAATGCCAATTGGTCTAAAGCGTCTCTCAACGTTAGCCTGCGTTCAACGCCTTAAGCGAATAATCATTGACATCAAACCAGATATTATTCATGTGCGATCTCGAGTACCTGCATGGGTACTCTTTTTAGCATGCCGCTTGTTACCAAAAAATCAACGGCCATTGATTGTATCGACGGTACACGGACTCTACTCCAAGCCGTGGTATAGCCAAGTCATGACATTTTCGGATCATATCATCGCCATATCCGAAATCGTCAAGACACATATTCAGACACAGTTTTCAATTCCTGAAAGTAAGATCAGCCTAATTCATCGTGGTTGCGATGCAAAACTCTTTTGCCAAAAACCGCTTGATCCGACTTGGCGTAAGGCCTGGGATAGCCAATACCCTCAGACGGTTGGAAAAAAAATATTGACATTACCAGCGCGTATCACCAAATGGAAGGGTATCGATAAGCTCATCGAGCTTGTGAGTCAGCTGGATGAATCTTACCATGGCCTGATCGTTGGCCCTGTACATGCGCACAAGCATGATTATTACCGTGCAATCATGAAGCTTATCACAGACAAGGGGCTAGAAAGTCGAATCACATTTTGCGGAGCTCGCCAGGATATTGATCAGATTTATCGGTTATCTGATATTGTTTACAACCTATCAACACATCCCGAGCCATTTGGCCGCACAGTGTGCGAAGCGTGCAATGTGGGAACAAAGGTAATCGCTTGGGGTATAGGCGGACCCATGGAAAGTTTGTCAAAGATATTTCCTGAGGGCTTAGTTGAGCCGGGGAACATGGATGCACTCGTAAAACGCACGATTGAACTTGTCGGCAGGCATGATCTAGCACCTATTGGTGATCTGTTTACATCACATATGACAACACAAAAAACCATGGCATGCTACCACAGGCTTTGCCACGCTCAACAACCACTTCAACCCGTCAGTAGCCAATAAGTCGACGTTACAGCGAACGTCAAGCACAAATTAGGCACTTCTATAATCAATTCAGAATACCTTAATACAAGGTCAATGCCACTACGCTACCTTCTTAATATGTTCCTCAGAGATGTATACATGAATACAACCAAAATACGATTGATACGCATTGCACTTCTATTCGTGATGCCCTGGTGTACATCATATGCTGACAGCCTCTCATCGAGGATTAATGCGCTCTTCGATCATGGATTACGAGATAGGCTTGGTGTCAGCTTCTATGTATCAGATTCAAGCGAGATCACCAACAAAGCAGAATTAGCAGCTGTTGCATATGATGTGAACGAAGATATGTCTATTGTAATGGGCACAAGTGTGACCATGCCGAGACAATTCCATTATGTGGATGTCTCATGGCGTAATCCCTGGACACTTTATTCATGGCAGAGCTCGATTGAACTGGGTATCGGTCGATATTTTGTGGATGAGTCATTGCAAAGCCGAATCAGTCAGAGTATTTCATTCGATTACCCGCTTGACCGAAGCTATTCACTGCAACTAATGATGAAAAGATTTACCCGTGCATTGCATTCACTCACGCACGATAGCAACCTGTTTGCAATGGGTCTAGGTATGCGCATTTAGTGGTCGATTCAACCAGTAAAAATCAGCAAAATCATTGATATATTCTATAAAATCGTAATTAACGCGGGCCGTCGAGAATCTCTTTGCAATACGATTGCATTTTGCTAGTCTATTTAAACGGAAACAGAAAAATAAGTATGTCAAGACAGTCTGGTGGCCACACCCCGATGATGCAGCAGTATTGGGATATTAAATCACAACATCTCGATAAATTACTATTTTACCGACTCGGAGATTTTTATGAATTATTCTACGATGACGCAAAAAAAGCTGCCAAGCTGCTCAATATTACGCTAACTCAACGAGGGGAGTCTCAAGGCGCCCCAATACCCATGGCAGGCGTCCCATACCATGCCAGCGAAAACTATCTCGCAAAACTTGTAAAGATGGGGGAGTCCATCGCCATCTGTGAGCAGGTTGGGGATCCAGCCCTCAGTAAAGGTCCTGTTGCACGAGAGGTACAGCGTATCATTACACCAGGCACGCTCACGGATGATGCCCTGATGGAAGCTGATCGTCCAAATATTCTGATGTCTATATTTTGCCATCAGCAGTCTATCGGCATTGCATGGCTTGAACTCGCTAATGGACGCTTCATGGTGGAACAGATCAGTGATCAAAAAAAGATCATTGACGTGATTGCTCGAGTTGGCCCCGCTGAGTTGGTGATGGAGGAGTCACAAGTTACTGAAGAAATACGACAGCTGTCATTGCCCCTCACGGTGCGATCGGCAGCGTGTTTTGCGGCAAAAAGTTGCCGCCAACTATTGCTAGAGCAATTGCAATCCCAAGACCTTACTGGATTTGGGTGTGAACAATTAGTTGTCGCGCAACGCGCAGCGGGTGCATTATTACACTATGTCCACGTGACACAAAAGAGTCAGCTACGACACATACGAACTATTCGCGTGAATGTCATCTCGCAGTATGTACAGCTTGATCAAGCCAGTCGGATACATTTATCACTGACTCAGCAGGGGAATGGTGACAACAGCAATACATTGTTTAAAGCACTTGATCATACTGAGTCTCCAATGGGTAAGCGATTATTGAAGTTTTGGATTCATCATCCATTACGGTCAAAAGAAGCTATTCAAAGTCGGCAACTCGCTGTCACAGCACTGCGCCTCTGTGAACAAAACAATCAGCTACAAGCGCTAACCACCCAGCTTGAGAATCTTGGGGATATTGAGCGGATCGTGGCGCGCGTCACTCTGGGAACTGCAAGACCGTACGATCTAGTTAAGCTCCGTCACACCTTAGAATGTCTTCCAGAGATCCATCATTTTATCAAAACCTATCAACAAGTTGGATGCGCACTTTCTAGCACTGCTGGCATACACCCTTACGATACACTACTGACATTATTAATTCAGGCAATTCATGAAGAGCCATCTTCATTGATCAGGGATGGCAATGTGATTGCAGATGGCTACCATGAGCAGCTTGATTCATATCGTCGATATGCCAGTGACTCACAAGCCATGTTGGATGACCTTTTATCATCAACACAACAGACACATGGGTTGCCCAATCTAAAAATGGGCTACAACAGAGTGTCTGGTTACTACTTTGAGTTGCCAAAAAGTCAATCACATCTTGCGCCGGAGTCCTTCATCAGACGACAAACGCTCAAAAATGTCGAGCGCTACACAATTGCTTCATTAAAGCAATTTGAGCAGGAGGCATTGAGCGCGCAAGCAAAGGCTTTAGCGCTAGAAAAAGAGATTTATGGCAATATCCTAGAACAAATCAGTGAGTATACCGAGGCACTCAACCAGACTAGTTCAGACTGTGCAATGGTGGATTGCATACAGTCATTGGCGCGTTGGTCTGTAGATGAGGAGTTTTGTTTACCTGAGTTTTCTAGCGAGCGTGGAATCCACCTCGTCGCAGCACATCACCCACTATTGATTGCGCAGAACAACAAAAAATCGGTAGCAAACGATCACTGCATGACTGACCGACAACATATTCATATTATCACCGGTCCAAATATGGGGGGGAAGTCAACTTTTATGCGCCAAACAGCATCCTGCGTGCTACTAGCACACATCGGTGCCTATGTACCTGCTGAAGCAATGCGTTTAAGCATTGTTGATCAAATTTTCTGCCGAGTCGGAAGTGGAGATGATCTTGCAGGCGGCCGCTCCACATTCATGATGGAAATGGCTGAGACGGCGAATATCTTACATAATGCGTCCCGAGATAGTCTCGTTTTAATGGATGAGGTTGGGCGAGGCACATCAACCTATGATGGGATGTCACTCGCTTGGTCAATTATCCACTATCTTGTCGAGAAAAACCAATCAATGGTATTGTTTGCAACACACTATCATGAAATTACAGAGCTTCAGGCCTACCATGACGCGGTGGTGAATCGACACTTAGCAGTGAAAGAGGTCAACGGACAACTCATCTTTCTCTACCAAGTCCGAGACGGTGCAACCAACAAAAGCTATGGGCTACAAGTTGCGAAGTTAGCTGGCGTGCCAGCTAATGTGATACAGCATGCAAAGGAAAAATTAAGGCAATACAATCGGCAACAAGCACCAATCGCGCAAGGCGACCTACTTGATCTCGATGAGGCGAGTCAGGCTGGGGTGTCGCCTGATGAGGAGCGCTTATTATTTGACACCATCAAAGAGATGGACATCGATAGCATGTCACCTCGTGAAGCACAGGCTGCGTTGTACAAGCTGGCAGAAATGGTAAAATGTGAGGCCTGACCGTGCGGATAAATTGTTGATCCGACAGCGGCTGATGATGTGGTATAGTTAGCCGGTGTTTTGTTGACCTAGTGATTGGCGAACAAACGCGTAGAACTCATCTTTGCTCATTGCACCAATAGACCGTGCAACCTCAGTTTGCTGATTATTGGTAACGATGAAAGCAGGTACGGCATTGATTCGAGTCTTGATTTTTCCTTTGCTCAACATGGTTCGGTATGTTGTCATATTTTCAGGCATGGACAAATCAAATTTTCGCAGCACTGGGTGACGATTTCCAAGGTACTGCGGAGCATCAGTGGCATAGTTATTGCCAGTGTGGCTCATAAATTCTTGGCAATGTCCGCAGTACTGGTTGTAAAAAACAAGGACCTCGGGGTCTGCAAAAAGTGTTGGTGAGGTAAGAGACAGTAGAGCGAGCAGGAGTGTTTGTTTAATGCGATGTAATCGTGTGAACATAAGAGTAGCAGTTAATCAATATGACAATGATAAAACAAACTGATCTACTTGTCTATGGAGGAGCCAATAATGGGATGTGTAAATAGGGGAATTAATTGATATTAGTCAGTTGCGTAACATGGATTTCAGCAAATGATGAGCCAGATCACAATGTGCTCTGGATGGGCTCGCCAACCACATCGGACGGTGACTACTGTGTACAATCTTACTCTATGGAGAGGTTGATATGGAATCCGGTATATTTCTTGATATTCAATACGCCCGTATCAAACAACAGATACTGCCCTTTTATCCCGAGTAGACGTCCACTGTAGTCTGGTGTTTTTTCAAGATTGATGGCGGTTATTTTTGGCGGCAAAGTATCGGCAGGATATTCTATTCGGCAAACATCAGCAGATTGGTACAGCGGTATGGGCGCACGCTCAGAGAACAATGGTTCATCTTCTATGTAGCGTTCAATAACGCCATCGTTGTGTGCGTCGATAATCGCTGCACGTAGATCAACATCACAGCCCTTTGTGGACAACATTTGCCGCCACTGAGTTTTATCCCTAAAGTAAGCTTTCAAGGCAACCTCAAGATAGCCAGAGGCACGACGTGTCGGCGCTTGATAGATTGGCAACGCCGCTGTGGCGCCCTGATCGTACCACCTTCTTGGTACGTTTGGCATTCGCGTGATCCCAACTTTGATATGAGAGGTATATGATAAATAGACGATATGATGCTGCATGCAAACACGTTGACCCCAGTCGGGTTCCCGGCATGTACCAAGATGGAAATGACACTGCTCAGGCTTTACAATACATTGATCACAACGGGCAAGCTGGCGAAAACAAAGAAAGCAATACCCATTATTATAGGACTTCTTAGTTCGGCGATTGCAATAGGTACATCGAATTAGGTCTTGGTAGGAAAAAGACAGTGTTCGTCCAATGCGCTCATTGAGAGGAATCGGTGGTTGGTCCAGAAAACAGAGTGCATAGCGCAAGGGGGATCCCTGCTCAATATGCAGTCCGGCTATTTGTCCTTCTATTGTAACCACAATATTGTCGTGCTCGGCTATTGGCGAACACAGTTGTAAGCATATTCTGATAGTGAGTAAACGCGTTGCAAATGTCAATCGTCCTGTTATTATGTTGTAGTGTCAATGATATCGAAAGGAGTAAACCGTATGTCACAGTATTCTAAGGGCTCATTCTTTGTCGCAGCCGCTTATATCAGTCTGATGGTTTGTCAAGCCATCTATGCCAACGCATCCGAGCTTCCTTCATCGAATCCAGTATCAGCGAACGCCAATAACATCGTTGCGATGACCAACCAAAATAATCAAGGCGCAGGACAGTCATTGGCGGTTAAAATAGCGAA